>NZ_JCACIN010000073.1:0-197049 GCF_059504425.1 Drouetiella sp. | reverse complement strand
GAACGCTTCTCTACCTCTACAATAATGTCCTAACTCGTTCTCGTAGCGCTATACTAATAGACTCATGCTAATGACTCACGCTGATGAGGGTGCGTAACAATCTGCAATCTTTGACGAGCTGTCTTTTGACAGTACCCTTCTCCTTTGACACTCTGGAACAAGTGCTGAGAGGAGAAATCTATCTATGCTGTTTATGAAAAAACTACTTGCGATCGTTCTTATTGTTGTCATCACCTTCTTTAGCAGTCAGTCAGCTTGGGCAGATGCTGAGGGTGCCAAGGTCTTTAGCAGCAATTGTGCAGCCTGTCATATGGGGGGCGGCAACGTCATTAACTCCCAGAAAACCCTGAAAAAAGATGTGTTGGAAAAGTATGAGATGGCTTCGATCGAGGCGATTACCACGCAGGTAACGAGGGGTAAAAACGCTATGCCTGCCTTCAAGGGTCGGCTGAGCGATGTTCAAATTGCAGAGGTTGCCGCCTATGTGTTGGAGCAATCGGAAAAAGATTGGAAATAGCGCTGTTGCAGTTTCGGCGTTGATGGTTTTAGGTATAAATTTTTTGGAAAGGGGCGCGGAGCGCCCCTTTCCAAAAAATTTATACCTAAGTCTAGGTGGAAGCAATCTAAGTGAAAGCAATCTAAGTGAAAGCGCTAATGAAATGTAAGCTGCAGAAATTTATTTCAATTCTGAGTGTGACGATCGCGCTGAGCTTTTGCATGAGTTTACTTACGGCTCCAAGTTGGGCAGATACTCTGGCTGCTGAAGAGCTTTCTGCGAAAAGCTTCTTTCGCCAGGGCATAGAAGCGTTTCAATCCGAAAGCTATGAGTCGGCGGTAGAAAACTTCGGTCAAGCCCTTGAGCAAAATGCTGAGTTTGCTGCTGCCTACAGCAATCGCTGTCTAGCACAGATTTATTTAGGCAACTATATCGATGCCGTCACTGACTGCGATCGAGCGCTGAGCCTCAACCCTAGCGATACAGAAACCTATCTCAACCGAGGGTTAGCGAACCATCGAGCCAAGCAATATGTTGAAGCGATCGCCGACTTTAGCCAGCTCCTACAGATCAAGCCTCACGACTATCGCGCCTACTATAACCGGGGTCTGGCGCAGACCGAGCTATCGGCATATCGGGAGGCGATCGTAGACTACGGTGAGGCTTTGCGTCAGGCTTCTCCTCTCAATCGCGTTGCTCAAGCAGAAATCTATACCGATCGTGGCTTGGCGCAGCTGTTCCTAGAAAATCAGCGGGAGGCGATCGCTGATTTCAGTCAGGCGATTGAATTTAGCCCAGACCTCCGCTCATACTACAATCGCGGCTGTGCTTACCATCAGCAGGGCAATTCTGTAGCTGCCCTCAGCGACTTCTCTCAAGCTTTGCAGCGTGATCCTAGCAATGGGCAAGCCTACCTTAGCCGCGGACTGATCCGTCACGAGATGGGCGAATTGCAGGCGGCGATCGCTGATCTGCAACAGGCGGCAGATTGCTTTTGCCACCAAGGCTTGCTGCTAGCCTACCAACAAACTTTGAACCTGCTGCAAAAAATTCAGCCTGTGGAAATGGCGATCGGTTGAGTTTAGCAGCCTAACCCGTGCTGTCTACCTCTTGCTGTTTCAGACCTCTTCAAAATATCAAATTTGGTTCAACTGCCCATGAAAACGCTTTTCTTTTTAGCTACTGCGACCTGCACCTGTTTTGCGGTTGGTCTCTATTCGGCGAGTCACGCCTTCGAGCCTCAATCAAGGCTTGCTGATGAGGTGTATCCTTTTACGATCGCCCATGAAGGGCATGACTCGGCTCCTCATGGTGAAATGCCTACGGGTGCAACACAGCCAGAAGGAGCGCACAGCCATGACATGATCGAAGTCCTGTCACCGCTGCCCACCGTCAAACTCATTGCCCATCCTGATGCAAAACAAGGCTGGAATCTGGAAGTGCAGGTAACAAATTTCAAGTTTGCTCCAGAGCGTGTCAACCAGGCTAGCGTCCCCACTGAGGGTCATGCTCATCTCTATGTGGATGGTGAAAAAATCACGCGCCTTTATGGCAACTGGTACTATCTAAGCAGCTTGTCACCTGGAAAGCATGAGATTACGGTAGCGCTCAACGCCAACGGGCATGAGTCTTTGATGCACAACGGAGAACCCATTCAGGCAAGCGTAATGGTGGAGGCTGCAACTCCTCTCAGATAATGAAATCTCAAACGATCAAATCCCAGATAATGAGAATATGCTAGATCTATTCTTAATCGCAAGCCTGGGTTTTCTGGGGAGTTTTGGGCACTGTGCGGGGATGTGTGGCCCGATCACAGCGGCTTTTTCGCTATCCTCTCCTGCCCTACCGTTTTCTGCAAGTCCGATCGCATGGCGGCATCAGCTCCGCTTTCATCTACTGCTAAATTTGGGGCGTATCCTTAGCTATGTGCTGGTGGGAGCGGCGATCGGGGCGATCGGCTCAGTGCTGGTTTCTGGCGGACAAATGGCAGGAGTCGGCAGTCTGCTGCGGCGAGGCATGGCAATACTCACAGGTCTGCTGCTGATTGGGTTTGGGCTGTCTCAAATCAATCCGGGGATGCTGCCTCGCCTGCCGTTTTTGCATCCGCTAGCTTCAGGCAAACTGCATCAGCGATTGAGTAGCGCTATGGTCAGACTGTCGCTGAAGCCCCAAGTTTGGACTCCGCTACTGCTAGGGCTAGTGTGGGGGCTGATTCCCTGCGGATTTTTGTACACGGCGCAAATCAAGGCAGCAGAGACGGCAAGCCTAAGCCAGGGCGTTGCCACAATGCTGGCGTTTGGGCTAGGAACATTGCCCATGATGTTAGTTGTGGGTTTGTCTACCTCGCGAGTGAGCGCCGATCGCCGCAGTCAGCTTTTTCGCATGGGCGGCTGGGTCACGCTCACCATCGGCATCCTGACGCTGTGGCGCACAGGCGACACTATGGTGGACTACACCGGACATGCAGCGCTGATCTGTCTGCTGCTGGCGCTGATTGCCCGTCCGATCAGCCGCATTTGGGGATTTCCCCTGCGCTATCGGCGATCGCTGGGCTTAGGGGCATTTGTTCTGTCGGTGGCACACATGGTACACATGGCAGAACATAGTTGGGGCTGGAATTGGGATGCTGTATTCTTCATGCTGCCCCAGCATCAACTCGCGATCGCCCTGGGGCTTGCCTCTCTGACTCTGCTGATTCCAGCTGCCATTACCAGCTTTGATCGCGCTCAGCGGCGGTTAGGGAAAATCTGGCGATCGCTGCACTTACTCAGCATCCCGGCTCTGTGTCTGGCGGTGGGTCATACAATGCTGATTGGCTCTCACTATCTGGGGGCAATGCAGATTGCCGTCAGCAGCCAGGTCTTGACGGCGGGGTTGGGAGCGATCGCGCTGGGCGTTTTGCTAATTCGATGTCGTTGGGTTTGGTCACTATTTTCTTTGGAGAAGTTCTATGTTTCGCCCTATCAAGTTCAGCCCGCTCAACAAGTCGAACAAGATCAGCGGATTGAACAAGTTAAATAGCGCTTTGCTAGGAGCGCTGCTGCTGACTGCACCCCTGCTGATCTTGAATCCTCTCCGGGGTACAGCCCATGAGGTAAAGGTTTCAGGAGATATCGGCGGCACTCTGCACATTGAGCCAAATGACAATCCGATCGCTGGAACCTCTAGCCTCGCCTGGTTTGCCCTCAATCGGCGAGGCGGGCAGCCTGTCCGCCTTTCCGACTGCAACTGTTCGCTGGCAGTCTATGCACAGCCGCGCCGACCGGGAGACTCGCCGATTCAGCAGCCCAGCCTGACGGCAAAAGCCGTGGAGGGGCGATCGGGTGTGCCTAGCGCCAACCTTACCTTTCCCCGTGCCGGAGCCTATGATCTGGTGCTGAAAGGGCAACCCGTCACGTCAGGCGACTTTTCGGCATTTGAGCTGCGGTTTTCAGTCACGGTGGCGCAGTAGCATCCTGCTGAGATCTAAAACCTAGACCTGCACATTTGCCGCCTTCAGCATATGGTAGGTAATAAATAACTGCGTCAGCGCCAGAGGATAGCTTTGCAGCGTTTCCCCAGTTGTGCCCACAATTTTGCCGATGTTAGGGTCGCCCTCCAGACTGCAAAACTGACCCAAGTAGGGGACTTCGTTGCACAGCATTCGCTCTACGGCTAGCACCTGTTCGGCAGTAGCGTGACCGTCAATTTCCAAGACATCTACAGGTTTTCCCATATCGCGATCGAGCACCAATCGCACAGCTCCGTTGTTGTCCATGCTAGGAGTGAGGACGCTAAGATCGGGGTGGGGAATGGTGGGACGTAGCACGAGCTTGACATTTAGCAGCAAATCGTTTTGGGAGTCGCCATTTTTTCCGGGATAAAAGCTGACAACTAAATCTGCCCACTGGCGCTGAGGACGAATGTAGGCATCTGAGTCAGACTCTCGATTGCGGAGCTGCTCCCTCACCTGGGCTTCGGTGTAGCCACGCTTGCGGGTATCGCGCTTAATTTTCCAGGCATAGCGCAATTCTTCCGGCGGCGCGAGGTAAACTCGCACATCGTAGCTGTCTCGCATACCGCGAGTCGAGTAGCCCAGCAGCCCTTCAACGATGACAAACTTACCAGGTTTAATATACTCTGGTGGATCAAACTTGCCAGACGTATGGTTATAGATCGGCTTCAAAATCGATTGACCGCTGCGCAGGAGGCTGAGGTGCTGCTGAATGATATCGAGATAGTTGCAGTCTGGATGGAGTGCGGAAATCCCCATTTCTACTCGCTGCTGGCGATCGTACCGATGATAGTCATCCGTACAAATAATGGTCACATTTTCTTCGCCCAAGACTTGAGCAATTCCTTTCGTTAATGTGGTTTTGCCAGCGGCGCTGTCACCAACGATGCCAAGGACAATAGGGCGACTGATCATGATTCCTCCTTAGGCGGATGTAGCGGATGAGAAGCAACAGAAAGATTTAATTTGCTTATCTTAAAGCGAATTGGTATCCATTCGAGAATGAGAGCAGTCGTCAAGAAAGTCAAGTTTTGTATCGCTCGCTCCAGGTTGTCATCTTAAGTTGCCATCTCTGGAATGTTTCACAGATCGAGAGGGGATTAGATAGGATCAGTGAAGCTAAGGTTTTAGTTGATACATTTTCAGTTAATACATTTTTAGATTTAGGCTCTATCCGCGATCGCTCCATGTCCTTACCTTCTCTCCCCTCCCCGCCCGTTCTCTCCTCCAGCCTCCAGGCTCGACTCTCTACCCCCTTAAGGATCGGCAATGTCGAGGTGAATAGCCGCGTTTTGCAATCGCCGCTGTCGGGTGTGACGGATCTGGTGTTCCGGCGGCTGGTGCGACGCTATGCGCCCGACTCCATGATGTATACCGAGATGGTGAATGCCACCGGACTGCACTACGTTAAGCAGTTGCCTAGGCTGATGGAAATTGACCCCCACGAGCGACCCATCAGCATTCAGCTCTTTGACTGTCGCCCTGATTTTCTGGCGGAGGCGGCTCAGAGGGCGGTTGCAGAAGGAGCCGATACGGTCGATATCAATATGGGCTGTCCGGTGAACAAAATTACCAAAAACGGGGGCGGCTCTTCGCTGCTGCGTCAGCCTGAGATTGCCGAAGCCATTGTGCGATCGGTCGTGCAGGCCGTCAAAGTGCCCGTCACCGTCAAGACCCGCATTGGTTGGTCTGATCAGGAGATTAATGCCGTCGAATTTGCTCAGCGGATGCAGGATGCCGGGGCGCAAATGCTGACTTTACACGGTCGCACCCGCGCCCAGGGATACAACGGCTCAGCCCGCTGGGAATGGATTGCCCGCGTCAAGGCAGCGCTCACCATTCCTGTGATTGCTAACGGCGATATTTTTTCGGTGGATGCTGCCGTGCGCTGCCTAGAAATGACTGGAGCTGACGGAGTCATGTGTTCGCGTGGCACTCTAGGCTATCCCTTTCTGGTAGGAGAAGTTGATCATTTCCTCAAAACCGGACAACTGCGTCAGTCTCCTACGCCGATCGCCCGGTTGGAATGCGCCAAAGATCATTTGCAAATGTTGTGGGCTTACAAAGGCGATCGGGGCATTCGTCAAGCCCGTAAGCATATGACTTGGTATGCCAAAGGGTTTGTAGGGGCAGTTGAACTGCGCGGCAAGCTGGCGCAGGTAGAAACGCTGGATCAGGGCGTGGTGATGCTGGATAGGGCGATCGCTCAGCTTGCCCAAAGCGGCTGGCAGACCGAAGAAGTGCCACCGCAGCTGGTCGAAATTTGACTTTAGCTAATCTGGAGCTAGTGATTAGGCAAATAATAGTTGGCGGGTGATGGGTAGATGGGTGGATGGATTCCTTATCTACCCATCCACATCAGGTAATTGAGTTAGGACGAGTTATTTTTTGAGAGCCGCGCTCCGCGCGGCTCTCAAAAAATAACTCATTGGATCTGAGCGCGTAGCGCTATAACTAATAGACCACCTAATCTGGCACATCAATTCCCATTTGGGCATAATGAATCCGCAGATATATCCCCAGCGTGATTTGCTTCATCACCCAATAAAGAACTGTTAGCCCGACAAATGTGATGCCTATGATCAGTAAAGGCTGCCTGCTTGTTAGGGTGTTCACTGTTGTAGTCAGCACATCGCTTGGTTCAGTCACCAAATCCCAGCTGTTGAATCGGATGAACCTGCCCAAATAAATGCCGATCGCACATAAAGCATGAGCTGCCAACTCAGACCAGAGGACAAATTGCCTTGCACTCTGACGCTTCAGGTAATTGCCTTGATTAATGAGCGATATGACGTAGGCTTCAAAGCCGCCTAGAATTGCGATTAAGTGTATCGGAATAAAAACGAGGG
Organism: Drouetiella sp.; assembly: GCF_059504425.1. Classification (NCBI taxonomy): domain Bacteria; kingdom Bacillati; phylum Cyanobacteriota; class Cyanophyceae; order Oculatellales; family Oculatellaceae; genus Drouetiella; species Drouetiella sp. The sequence goes on along the minus strand of NZ_JCACIN010000073.1, from coordinate 190,211 downwards.
CAATGAGCCAGATGGCATAGCCTGCACGGGTGCCTCGGATCAGGTGAATGATATCCGTCAGCATGTAGGGAGCGTTGGGCAAGAATGCCACAAATACAATAAACAGTGCCCACCAGAAAGGCGATCGCTTCTTCACTGCTTTGCGACGAAATAGCCAGAAACTCAGAACTAGAGGAATGAAGGCTAAAAACAAATTCCAGAGAATCCAGCCGCTATAAATGCCGGAAAATGCTTCCAATGCCTGAAAAACTCTGCCCTGCATACCTCAAGTCCTGATTCTAGTAAAATTCTTTTCCTTAGCTTAACCTTTGGGCGTTGCTGATTTTAGGGATGAATTTTTGTGAGAGGGGCGCGGAACACACCCCTCTCACAAAAATTCATCCCCCGATTAAGCAATGCCAACCTATGAATAGGTTGGGAAGAATGACAAACTTGCCTCAATTTCATATTAAGCTGGCGTCAAATCATCTCATCTACACATCAGGGGCTTTGCAATGTCCGAGTTAACGCCAGAAAATCAGCAAACGGTTAGCCATGTAGATTTTAATCAAGAATTTCGCCTGGGCTTAGTGGTGTACGGGGGCGTGTCGTTAGCCGTCTATATGAATGGAGTTTGCCGCGAATTTTATCATGCAGTGCGCGGCAGAGGCGTCTATAAATTGCTCAAAGCCCTTACTGATTCAGATATTATTGTGGATGTTCTTTCGGGCACATCGGCTGGTGGAATTAACGGTATCCTCCTCAGCTATGCCCTGACGAATAGCACTAAAGACGAAGTATTTGATTTCAAAGATTTTGCGAATATCTGGCGTGAAAGTGGCAGCATTAGTCAACTGCTTCGAACTGCCTCTGAGCCTCCCAGACGATCGCGATCTTTTCGACCTGGCGAAGAAGTAGACTCTGTATTGGATGGCAAAGAATATTATCAGAATCAGCTCGCCAATGCTTTTCAAACTGTTTGGAAAAATAAAGCTCCTGCGCCTGTAGGCGAATGGTTTTCACCGAGCAGTGAGCTAGATTTGTTTATTACGGGCACCGATTTGTTGGGCAAGGTCTACAAGGCGTTTGACAACACAGGAAATTTGATTGAAGTCAAAGAGCATCGCACGGTTTTTCATCTGAAATATCGTGCGGGACGTAAGCATGATTTTGAACCCGCAGAAAATCAGATCCCTCAAAGAGCTTTGGCAAAACTTTGTCGCATTACTTCCTGTTTTCCCGTGGCTTTTCCAGTTGTCAGCGTCAAGCTTAAAACTGGCATTGGCGCGACTCAATTAGAACCAGAGTTTGCGATCGATCGGCATCTTGTCTCTTGGGGTCAACTCGAAAATCGAGAGCTGCCTTCAGAGGTACCACCCCAAGGCTACCAGCTTCATTTTGTCGATGGCGGCGTATTGGATAACCGACCTTTCAGCTATACGATTAACGAAATTTATCGTCGTACTGCCTATCGTCCGGCAAAACGTAAAATGTTTTACATTGATCCGAGTCCGGATCGATTTTTGGATAGTCCCAAATTTCGCCGTATGGATCGCCCCAATATTTTGCAGGTGGCAACCGATTCTTTGGTAGGAATGCCTCGCTATGAAAGCATCGCCAATGACTTGAAGGAAATTAACGATCGCAATGAAAAAGTCCGACGCTACAAGTTTTTAAGAGCCACAGCGCAACGGGCTGTAAAGAAGGCTGGAGAGAAGAATGAAAAGTCTGATAATCATGATGACAACTCAAAGAATGTTTACTTGCGGTGTCGGCTTGTGGGCTTGCGCGATCGCATCCTCCCTCTAATTCTCCGGCTTGATCAGGTTGCCAATCCTGACAATCAAGATAAAGCGCAGCTTTTGGAGAAAGCTGCTAAACTGCTGACTCAATATGTTGCAGATGAAAGCAGCCGAAATAAGCGAGAAACTTCTCTTAATCTCCTATCTGCTGAAATTCGCAATTTAGATATTGACTACGCCTTAAGAAAGCACTTCTTTTTTCTAGAAAAGATCTGTGAATTAATGAGTCAGCCCCAAGAAGATCAGGAGCGCCAGAAGTTAGCCAAACTCGCGGGAGATATGGGGCTTCAAGTTCAGCTTTTAGAAACGATCCAAGCAGGTCTAGTGCAGGCTTTACAAATGCAACCGATGAGTCAAGTTTTTTATGACTTGATTCAAAGAGGAGACAGTCAGCCAGAGAACCGTCAGCAAATCTATGACTATTTACTGAAACTGCATCGCTTTCTGCTGGACAATGATTTGAATGGCGATCAGTTGCCCTCTACTAGAACCTCTGAACGCAGCAGCTCTGCGATCGCCTCTAACTTTTTTGAAACATTTGATCCTGCTGTTTGCACAAATCCTCAGCGTGTTGGCATTCTCAATCACCTCCTTGAAAAAGCTGAACGACTAGGAAAGCTATTTGAGCAAGACGATCGCTTGGGCGATCAGCCTGAAAGCGATGCCTCAAAGCATTTTTGGGAAAACGATCGCTATATTTTTGTTCTAGGGAGTGAGAATAATAGCCCCCAATACTGTAGCTTCCTTGTGAAAATTGAGGAAGCTTCAGAGCATCTGATTCAGAATTGTCAGCACTCAGAAAACAAAGATTTACTCCTTTTATTTGAGCGATTTCGAGATATTGATCAAGCCGTTTATTCCTTTGAATATCTATCCAATATTCAGGCGAAGGAGCAGATTGAAATTATCCGAGTCAGCCCAAATGATGCCCAGAAAGGGTTGGGAAAAGGTAAAGGTTTGGAGGATAAGCTGGCAGGCGATCAGTTACGGGCTTTTGGCGGATTCTTCAAGAAATCCTGGCGTTCTAATGACATTCTTTGGGGGCGTTTGGATGGAGTGAATCGCATTGTCGATGCTCTGCTGACTCCAGAGACATTAGCTCATTTCTCAGGATTTCTAAAGCGACAAATTAAGGCTTTAGAGGAGCAATCCACACCTCGTAAAACGATCGCCCCTCAGGACTATTTGACAGGGCTGATTCAGGAGACTTTGCCTCACGCGACAGAGACAGAAAAACAGGCAATTCTCGCCTCTTTACTAAAGCTAATCGATCCGGAACAGACGTTAACTGACCAGCAGTTGAAAGAGATTTCAGTGGATTTGCAAGAACGGTTAGTTTTGGCAGAGCATCGGGCGATCGTCCGAGCCGAATTGGGCAACGTTTTGGAAGATGCGATCGACGAGCAGTTTGAGTGGAATCAGCAGCACATTAGAGCAACAAAAGATGCTGCTAAAATTCCGACTAACCTCGCGTACAAGCCTGTCTCAACCAGAAATCTATCAGGAGATCAGGTTCATGCTGTGAGTCAACTTAATCACATTATTAAAGGCTTAGTTGATCCTAAATTGCTGGCAGGTGTTGCAAGTTCATTAGTCCCTGGTGCTCAGACCATTGATCAAGAGCAATATTTGCAGCAGTTGATGCAAACTACTTTTCCCAAGTCTAGTTTGACCGATCGCCGTAAATTATCTGTTTATTTACTCGCGGCTACTCGATCAACTGCACCTACTGATGATCTTTACAGATTTTTTAATCAGCTTCTGGCGGCAACTTCACAAGAGTTGTCTTATCCCACCTTAAGCCAAGAATTTAGGAAAGTGCTAGAGGGAATTCAGCAGCAGGTTGAAAAAATTATCCATCAGCTTAAACCCACTTATCAGCCTGTCAGCGGCTATTTCGATCGCGCTATCACTCCCTTTGTAGCAACAGAGCTGGCTCGAAATTCCACTCAGACTTTGTTGCAGGACGGCAAAGCAGAAGCCTATTTTCGCAACAGCTACCGCGTGGGTTCTGAGAGCCTCTCAGATGGCATTCCCTCTATCATTCTGAAAAACTTGGCGGCTCAGACGGGCATGGTTTTACGAAATGTTGTAACCACTTCAGCCGTAGGCGATCGGGTGAAATCTACCTGGATCTTTCAGATTTTCAACACGGTTCTGAGGCTGTTTTACTGGTCGGTGCGCAGTAAAAACTCCAAATCTCGGCTGGGTTCAAGTCCGCTCTCGCCGATTTTGGAGCTAATTGCTCTGGTGGCGATCGCGGCAGTTACGGTAATTCTCATTAGCAAGATTCCCTACTGGCTGATGGTGATTTTGCTCTCTATCCCAGCGCTATGGCTAATTTTCGCAGCTTGGCGGTTCTTTACAAAAGGTCGGTAGCGATCGGGTTCTCTATTCAATCAGCCTAATCAGCTCAATCAGCCTAATCAGCCTAAATTGATCAGCTTATGATTTCAGATAAGGTCACCTCTTGCCGAGCGGTCAAACACAGGGCGATCCCTTTTTCATAGTAGGCTGCCTCGTTGATAAACACAGGGTAGACAGTAGATGTGCCCTCATAGACGATCGTTTTACCTTCAAAGGTCAGAAACATCGGGTCGCCGGGGTGCAGCGGTTCATAGTCTCTGTTTTGAAGCTGCGGATGGATCATTGCAGCAATTTCTCCGCCGCGACGGGGATAATCTACGGTTTCAGTGCCTTGATAGAGCGTCAGAGTGGGGCTAGGTTGCCGGATGCCGCCCTGGTTGTAGGCTTCAAAGTAATCTAGCAAGCTCTGGATCAGCGCTTCGGTCTGCTGAAACAGCTCTGCCTGGAGAACTCCCTGAGCGATCGCCCCCACCTCAATTGCGCCTCCTAGCGGACAGAGCGATCGCAGAAATGGCGCATCGTGAGCCGGATTTGCCCACCGGAACACTTTTACCTGGGGATTGAGAGCCGTCAAATAAGCTGCCCACTGCAAATTGAAGGGGTGATTGTTGCTCAAAATCAGCGTTAAGCCCATGTTTGCTGTGGTGCTGTGCAGATCGATAATGATGTCAACTGGGGGCTGATTTTTCGGTCTTAGCAAAGCATCAATATCTTTGGCGCGTTGTTCTTCGTAGGACAGCAGCAGGGGATTCTGCAAGTCTTGACTGAGAAAGCAGCGATTCAGATCTTTCTCGGTGTAGCGTCGGTTGACCTTGAAGGCTCTGGGGTTGCCCAAAAGCGTTAGGGTATTAAAGCTCGATCGCTGAACCAGATGGGGAAACTGCTCAAACTTTTTAACTAAGTAGGCTCCAGTTAATTCGTTGCCGTGGGTGCCTCCGACGATCGCGACTTTCTGAATGGGATTCATGTCTTTGTGCCTCGTAACGTCAGGCTTTGTATAGGTCATGCTCTATCCAGTATCTCTCTTTTCAGATTTTGCTCTGTCGAATGCTGACCCAGAGGAAATCCCTGCCTATTGGTATGAGGGCATTTGTCCTCGAAGCGGCGATCGCCTCAAGCTTCCTCGCACCGGATCAGCTGAAGCGATCGCCCGTCAGCTTATGCAGCATCTAGCCTGTGACGATCGTTACGAGGCTGAAGGCAAAATGTATGGCGTGCTGCTGGTCGAGCTACCTTCTGGAGAACGGCAGGTGCTGAAGGCTTTTTCGGGATTGCTAAACGGAGCGGGAATCGTTGAAGGGTGGGTGCCGCCTTTGCCGGGACGGGAGCAGGTGGCATTGGAGGAAGCGATCGCGCTCAACCGTTTGGCAAGCATGAAGCAGGAAATTATGGCGCTGCATAACATTCCAGAGCGGCAGCAGTATGAGGCTTTGTCTCAGGAGTTTGCCGATCGCCTGCAAGAGCTGGCGAGTCATCATCAGCTGCAAAAACAGCGGCGGCTAGAGCAAAGACATCATGCTTGCGCCACCCTGACCGGAGTGGCATTGACCGAAGCCCTGGAACATCTAGACAACCAGAGCCGCTGGCAGGGCATGGAACGGCGGCGGCTCAAGCAGGCGCGAGATGAGGCCGTGCGATCGCTCCAAGAGATGATCACGCAAGCCGATACGCAGATTAGCTTGCTAAAGCAGCAGCGTAAGACCCTTTCCCGGCAGCTTCAGGAACAGCTTTACACCGCCTATCGCCTCACCAATTTTGCGGGGGAGTCTGCGTCGCTGCGGCAGTTGATGGCTAGTCTGCATACCTTAATGCCCACGGGTACAGGCGACTGCTGCGCCCCTAAGCTATTGCACCATGCGGCGACTCTGGGCTTGAAACCTCTGGCAATGGCGGAATTTTGGTGGGGAGCGCCTTCCCCGAACGGCGACAAGATTTCAGGTGAGTTTTATGGTGCCTGTGCAGAGCGGTGTCAGCCCCTTATGGGATTTCTGCTTTCCGGCTTGCCGACTCCCACTTCCTGCTCTTCACTCCCTCTCTTGTACCAAGATGATTTTCTCATGGCTATCAACAAACCCGCAGGGCTACTTTCAGTGCCAGGTCGCTATGGCGATCGCCAAGATAGCGTCCTCAATCGCCTACGCTGCCAGATGCCGGACGGCAAAATCTTTGCGTTGCATCGGCTAGATCAAGATACGTCGGGCATTTTGCTGTTGGCGCGAGACTTAGCAACCTGCCGCCAACTGAGCCAGCAGTTTCAGCAGCGGCAGATTCATAAGGTGTATGAGGCAATTCTGTTGGGACGTTTGGAGCCAGACCAAGGCACGATCGATCTGCCATTGTGGGCAGATCCAGCCGATCGCCCTTACCAAAAAGTCGATGAGCGAGGTAAGCCTAGCCAGACTCATTTTCGGGTAATTGCCCGATCGCAGAGTTTGACGCGAGTAGAGTTTGTGCCCGTGACGGGGCGATCGCACCAGCTCAGAGTCCATGCTGCCGATCCGAGAGGACTGGGGATGCCGATTTTAGGCGATCGGCTCTATGGTGGTTCAGAGAATGGTGGCTTAGAGACTGGGGGCTTAGAGACTGGGGATCTGGGGAGCGTGGAAAAAGGCTTGAAGGGCGATCGGCTCTATCTCCATGCGAAAGAACTTCGCTTGCAGCATCCGCGAACGAGGGAGAGGCTATGTCTGCAAGCCGAAACACCTTTTGCAGGATTCAGAAACATTTGATGACCGCAAGTTTAGGTTAAAACGCGATCGTTCTTGCTCAAAATGCCAAGATTGCGCTGTTAAGCTCAAAGTTTCTCGTTTGAAACGCGATCGTTCTTGTTTGAAACGAGAAACTTTGAGCAAAAAGCAAGAACGTTGTTGTTTAAAGCAGCATCGTTGCTGTTCTGAACTCGGAGTTTGTCGTTTGAAGGGCGATCGTTGCTGTTCTGAACTCGGAATGTGCTGTTTTGAGGGAGAGCGATCGGGTTCTGGACACAAAGATTGGTGTGTAAAGCTCGAAGGCTGTCGTTTGAGACAAGGAAGGTGCGGTTCAGAACGCGAAGGCTGTTGTTTATCGACTCAGCTTTTCCCGAATAATCTGATACCAATTTAAGACCTAAACAGGGCAGATGATTTTCGAGAGCCGCGCTCCGCGCGGCTCTCGAAAATCATCTGCCGCCTCATCAACTTAAATTGGTATGAGTTATTTCCGACTGTTGCCCGAAGGCGTAAAATTTAGCTATGTTGAGCCAAGTTTATAGACTTAGTTTCAAGAACTAGACTTAGTTTCAAGAACTCATGGAAACTGTCAATATTCACCAAGCCAAGACAAACCTTTCGCGTCTGTTGTCGCGTGTAGAACTCGGAGAAGAGATCATTATTTCAAATCGAGGTATTCCTGTAGCAAAGTTGGTTCCCTTTCGTACCATTCACAATCGACAGGATAGCTTGGGGCTGGATAGAGGGCGTTTTGTCGTGCCTGAAGCCTTTAATGCTCCTTTGCCGGAAGAGATCTTGGCAGCATTCGAGGGAAATGAAGCGTGAAGCTCTTGATGGATACCCAGTTCTGGTTGTGGTGGTTTGCTCAACCAGAACGCTTGAGTGAAGAGGCGATCGCTTGCCTTGCTGATGAAACCCATGAAGTGTGGTTCTCTGTAGCTAGCGTTTGGGAAATAGGCATTAAAGTTGCGATCGGAAAACTGCCGCTGCCAGAACCCGTAGACAGCTACATAGCTAGCCGCATGGGGCAATTAAGGGCACGATCGCTAGAAATTTCGGCAACTCATGCGTTACGAGCGGCTGCTTTGCCTTTGCATCACCAAGACCCGTTTGACAGAATGCTAATCGCACAGTCGCAGTCGCAAGACATGACAATTGTGAGTGCTGATGCCATGTTCGGGCAATACCGTGACGTCTTCATTCTTTGGGCAGCCCATTCGTGAACGGCTAGGCTTGTAGCAAGCTTTGCCCGATACCGCTAAGGTAGTGGATGCCTGTAACAAGCTGTTACCGCTGGTGCTTAAAGCTTTGGGAGTCCCTGTATAAACCTTGCGCCTAGAAATTCTGATCTGCAAATCATGCCTTCCGATCGCTTCACAGTTCCCATGACAGATTCGACCCTAGAAGAAAGTCAGGGCGATCGCCTCACTCCCGATCGCTCCCTCTCAGCCTACGATTACGTCTTGCCTGAAACCCACATCGCCCAAAATCCGGTTACGCCGCGAGATAGCTCTCGGCTATTGGCGATCGATTCCCTCACATCCCACCAGCACCGAATCTTTCGGGAGTTGCCGGAGCTGTTGCGCCCCGGAGATTTGCTGGTGATGAACAACACGCGGGTAATTCCGGCAAGGCTGTACGGTCGGAAGCCCGATGGCGCGAAAATTGAGATTTTGCTGCTAGAAGAGAAGCCGGAGAACTGCTGGCTGGCGTTGGTGAAGCCTGGAAAACGCATGAAGCCCGGTGCGCAAATTGAATTTGGCGGTGCGGAAGCTGGAGATAGTCCCATCTTGACGGCAACCGTGATGGCGATCGATCCGCCCACAGGAGGAAGGCTGATCCAGTTTGACCTGCCGCCCTCCCAGCCGCTGCTGCCCTTGCTGTCTAAGCTAGGGGTGATGCCGCTGCCGCCCTACATTACAGACTCTCAGGCTGATCCAGAGCAGTACCAGACCGTATATGCCGATCGCCCCGGAGCCGTGGCTGCCCCCACCGCAGGGCTGCACTTTACGCCAGAATTGCTCGATCGGCTGCGGGAGGTAAGCATTCAGCAGAGCTTTGTCACCCTGCATGTGGGCGTGGGCACCTTTCGTCCGGTGGAAGTGGAAGATATCACTCAGCACTCTATGCACAGCGAATGGCTAGAAGTACCGCCAGAAACCGCTGAGAAAGTTCGCCAAACTCAGGCTTCAGGCGGCAGGGTGATCGCGGTAGGCACTACGGCAGTCCGAGCACTGGAAGGTGCATCTCAGGACGGCTCTAAAGACGGCACGATTCAGCCCTACTGCGGCAGGACAGAAATTTTCATCTATCCCGGCTATCGGTGGCGCGTGGTGGATGGGCTAATCACCAACTTTCACCTGCCCAAGTCGAGCCTGCTGATGTTGGTCAGCGCCTTAATTGGACGAGAGCGATTGCTAGATTTATATCAAGAGGCGATCGCTCAGCAGTACCGCTTCTATTCTTTTGGCGATGCCATGCTAATTCTCCCAGAGGCAAAGCTACAAGCGCCAGAGGCAAAGCTGAGTCAGCCTTAAACGCTAGAGGTTAAGAACTTTCACGGGTTCCACATCTGGCTGCGGCTCGATCGCCGGGGGTTCGATCGCCTCTTGAATTTCAGGCGGGAACAACTGAGGTGCTTTAGCGGTTGGAGAAGGCTCTACAGGAGGAACTGCTTCCGGCTTGGCAATCTGAATCTCTAGCTTTTCGTCAGGCGGCACATCCATGATTTGAGGCATGGCTTTAGGTAATGCTGGCTCTATGGGTGCCACTGGTTCCTGAATGAAATCAGACGCTTCTGCCCCTCCCAAGAATTCCTTCGCCCGATCGCCCCATTGCTTCAAGAAGGGCTGAGTTTCTGAACTAGGCTCCGGCAGCGGCACGACCTGCTTGAGGCGATCGCGCCACTGTCGCAGGAGCGGCTTATCGACTGCGGGAGCAGGATTTGCGGGGACAGGATTGAGCAGCGGTTTTCCGAGTAAATTAGGGGCGGGATCTTGTACGGGCGGCAGTTCCAGGTCTTGATCTTCTAAAAACTCCTCTACGGCATCAGGGAGCTGCTGCTTGATCGACTGATCAATTTTCTCATTCACTTCCTCCTCAGTCTGAAGCGGCACCTCTGGGCTAGGTGCTTCTAGCTCTGGCGGGGGTTCAATGATTGTGGGGGATTTGACAATCGGCGGTAGCACTTCAGGCGGCAATAAGGCTGGAGCCGGAATCGCCGGAGTTTCTGGGAGTGGCTCTAGCGTAGGCTCGGCAGAGGGAATTTCAGGGGGTGCTTCGAGCGGGGGAAGATCGTGAGGTTCGGGGTCAATCGGTTCGGGGGCAATCGGTTCGGGCTGATAAACGTAATCGCGATCGACAATAGCTCGGACTTCTGCCGCCGAGAGATCGCCCCGGATCAGCTTAGATAGTGTGTCAGTGCCACCGGGCTGGTAGTCAATTAGCCGCACGGTGTTGTTGAAGGTGTTGGGATAGGGATTACCTTTCTCGTCTAGCAGCTCTAGCTGCACCCAAGTTTTACCAGGCTTCAGACCCTTGAGGTAGATGGGTTCCCAGCGATCGACGATAAAGCTTTCGCCATTGATGGTGCAGCGCACCTGCCAATCGAGAATGTCATCTTCTGCGTCCTGATTAGCAACCAGATGCAGGGGAGCATTTGCTAGATAAAAATCCAGCATAATTGGCTCTGCGCCGTAGCTGCCTTTGGGACGGCTGTAGGTCAACAGAGGCTGAAGAGTAGGGTTATTCTCAGGGGTCTTGGTAAAGACATGGAAGGTAGTTTGGGCATAGGCTCCCTCGTTTTTGAAGCTTTCGTGCCAGGGACGTGAGGCAAACGCTCGAATCGTGTGGGTTCCAGGCTCCAGATCTTTAAGGATCATCGGTTCGTCAGCGTCGTACAGAGCGACATAGGGTTGGTTGTCCAGAATCACATGGAGATGGGAACCTAGACCAAACTCTTCATTGAGAAATAAGGGAATATCTTTGGTCTGAAAGCGAACCGAGACTTCCGTATTTTGCAGAACTTCATCCGATCGCGGGCTGAGAATCTCTACCTGAGGCTGATATTTGTCTAGATCTCGCCGCAGCTCCCGAATGGCGGCTGGAGGCGGTACTTCTGCCAGTTTCACCATCCGAGGAGGCTTTGCAGCACTGCCCGAAGAACGCGCAATTCCTGGAGCAGCGCTACAGCTTCCCAACCCAAAGCCCAAAACAACCGCCAGCAGAGTTGCCAACAGTCTTCGAGTTACGCCAATCCCGTTATTTTTCATGCCTACTCCTGGACGATCGCCAATCCCACACTTGTTGCTACTCAGATTGCTACTCAGATTGCCACTCAGACCCAATCACTATTCAAACCTAATCATCCTTTCAAAAACCTGTCCCTAGGGAACTATATCGAATTCCGGTGCTATTCGTATCTCTTGAAACTAAAGCCTGATGCTTTCAGTATCTTTAGGTATACAGATTCAAGGATCAAATAAAGATAAGCTGGAAAAATGTGCTTTATCTCTTGCGTCCATGCCTCCAAGCCAGCCTGTTTCCACCCTTGTTTCCACACTTCAGAATTACATTAACGGCGAGTGGTGCGACTCGATCGCCTGTGAATTTTTAGACATCCTCAATCCAGCTACGGCAGAAAAGCTTGCCCGCGTACCGCTTTCGCCAGAGGCTGAGATTAACCGAGCAACCGAAGCCGCCGCGATCGCCTTCAAATCTTGGCGGCGCACCCCGCCCACCCAGCGCGTTCAGTATCTTTTTCGGCTAAAGGTGCTGATGGACGAGCATTTTGAGGAGCTGTCCCAGACAGTGACGATCGAGTGTGGCAAAACCCTAGACGAGGCGAGGGGCGAAATTCGGCGGGCGATCGAAAACGTAGAGACAGCCTGCGGCATTCCCATGATGATGCAGGGCGCAAACCTCGAAGATATTGCTTCCGGCATTGACGAGTCCATGATTCGGCAGCCGTTAGGCGTAGCAGCCGTGATTGCCCCCTTCAACTTTCCCGGCATGATTCCCTTCTGGTTTATGCCCTACGCGATCGCTTGCGGCAACACCTACATCGTCAAGCCCTCCGAGAAAGTGCCCCTGACCATGCAGAAAGTGTTTCAGCTGCTCGATCAGACCGGCTTACCCAAAGGCGTAATTAACCTGGTAAATGGGGGCAAAGCTGCCGTCGATGCCATTCTCGACCATCCACAGATTCGCGCCATCAGCTTCGTAGGCTCTTCCCCCGTCGCCAAGTATGTCTACAGCCGTGCTGCCGCCCAAGGCAAGCGAGTTCAGTGCCAAGGCGGAGCCAAGAACCCCGTGATTATCCTGCCCGACGCCGACCTCGAAATGACCACCCGCATCACCGCCGACAGCGCCTTTGGCTGTGCCGGACAGCGTTGCCTCGCCGCCTCGATCGCCATCACCGTCGGCGAAGCCCAGCAGCCCTATACGGAAGCGATCGCCGAAGCCGCCACCAGCCGTGTTGTTGGCTTCGGACTAGAGACAGGCGTACAAATGGGTCCCGTCATTAGCGCCCAGAGCCGAACGCGAATCGAGCAGCTCATCCAGCAGGGAGCCGACGAAGGCGCAAAAGTGCTGATTGACGGACGCAACCCCTCTATTTCCGGCTACGAACACGGCAACTTCATCCGCCCCACCCTGCTGCAAAACGTCAATCCGCGCAGCCAGACCGCCCAGACCGAAATCTTTGGTCCCGTCCTTAGCCTCATGCATGTCGAAACCCTCGACGAAGCGATCGCCCTCGTCAACAACAGCCCTTGGGGCAACATGGCTTGCCTCTTCACCAGCAGCGGCGCAGCAGCCCGCAAATTCCGTTATGAAGCCGAAGCCGGGAACATCGGCATCAACATCGGCGTTGCCGCCCCCATGGCATTCTTCCCCTTCAGCGGCTGGAAAGAAAGCTTCTACGGCGACCTGCACGGACAAGGACAACAGGCGATCGAATTCTTCACCCAAACCAAAGTCGTCGTAGAGCGATGGAGCCAAAAAGACTGGTCACGCAAATTCTAAGCAGACCCACACCACAATAACGTCCGCTCATTCCTGACTAATGTTCAAGCACTCCTGACTAACGCCCAAGCGTTCGTTAGTAACACCCGATCGCTCCTCATTACTACCCAAGCGCTCCTGACTAACGCCCGATCGTTCCTGACTCGCGTTCAAGCACTCCTAACCAATGCTCAAGCGTTCGTTAGTAACACCCGATCGCTCCTCATTACCGCCTGAACGCTCCTGACTAACGCCCGATCCCCCACCCATGCGAAGCGCTTCCTCCCGCCCATCCATCATCCCTTGCGCAGGGGGCGTGGGGGAGGCGCCTCGTCCCCCACCGGGGGTTTGGGGGAGACCCCCAAGGCTGTTGGCTGCTCCCTAGGCTTAACGCAAAAATCGGTAGTCCTCAAAATGTAATGATTTTTTATTGGGCGGGCTTCGCCCGCCCAATAAAAAATCATTACATGAATACCAGGACTCCAAAACCTAACCCGAAACCGTCTCACCCTCCACAACTCCCCCCGCAAAAAACCGCCGAGACACCCACTGCGTCACAATGTGAGACAGCAAACCCATCGGCCCCGCAAACAAGCAAATAATCAGCGAATGCCTCGTCCAAACCCCCGATCGCTGCCCCTCCCAATAAATCCATCGCCCCACAAACAGATCCATCACCAGAAAATGCACCCAGCCCGTAGCCGCCACCTTTTCATTGGCAAATAGACGAGCAATATCTGCCAAAGACGGATTGGCGAACGACTGAGCCGCTTCAGGATCTAAGCTCATGCCAAACAAATACACATAGACCCCAGCAAGCAGCAAAAACGGCAAAAACGATTCCATCACCTTGCGGGTCACACTCCAATTGGGTAAGCCAATCATCAGCAGCCAGAAAGGTAGAACAAAAAAATTGGCGCTGTCGAACAAGAGAGAAGGTGTCATGGGGAGTAGGGAATAGAGAGTAAATCAGCTTGATGTTTGACGAGTCGAAAGCGCCGCATGGGATGCAGCCAATTCAGCAATGCTGATATTTTCGTACGTATCAAAAGGTTGGTGAATCCAGGGATTATCTGACAAATGATCCACGTAATAATCTGGAGCGATCGCCGAACAAGCCTTATACCACAGCACCCCCGTCCGAACCTCTTCAATATAGAAACCGTAGTAGCGATCGAGCCAAGCCAGCGTCTTTTGCAAACTCACCCCCGAATCGACCAGATCATCCACCAGCAGCACATGGCTACCCAGGCTAGGCGTAGTCATCGTCAAATCACGCGAAAACACAATATTGCCTCGCGTCTTTCCCCCCGTCCCTCGATAGGAAGCGGTTGCCAGAATCGCCAAGGGCTGGTCAAAAATGCGAGACAGCAGATCCCCAACCCGCAATCCGCCCCTAGCTAGGCAGATAATTTGGTTGAATTCCCAATTAGATTCATAAACTTTGACGGCAAGCTGTTCAATCTTATGGTGGTAGTCAGTCCAAGAGACATGCAGGTCTGGCATAGCTGGATTAGTCTGGAGATAATTGCAGAGATGAGATGAAAAGCATCATACGGCAATGTTCTAGCGTTGTTGCCTATTTTTTTGAAAGGAGCGCGATATTTCACGTAATTCACTTTTACGCGATTCACTTTTACGCAATGTATGGCAACCGCCAAGGCGGTTAGGGCGGGGACATTTTGGGTGGGGCGCTTCGCGCCCCACCCAAAATGTCCTGAGCAACTGGCGACAGCGCGATTTCTAAAAGAGCAGTCTACAAAGATGTAAAGTACAGTAATTACGTAGACAAATTGGGGATGACGACATTTTGAGAGACTATCCCCTCACTCCTCAAGAGGCTATTGGTCGTGGGCATTATTGTTGAGCATGTATCCAAGCGGTTTGATGATTTTCAGGCAGTCGATCAGGTGAGCTTGGAGATCAAGACCGGATCTTTAGTCGCGCTGTTGGGTCCTTCTGGATCAGGAAAATCAACCCTGCTGCGGCTGATTTCGGGGTTAGAGATGCCCGATTCTGGCAGAATTTTGCTCACAGGACAAGACGCCACCTACAAGAGCGTTCAGGAGCGCAACATCGGCTTTGTATTCCAGCACTACGCCCTGTTCAAGCATCTGACCGTGCGCAAAAATATCGCATTTGGCTTAGAAATTAGTAAAGCACCCAAAGCCAAAATTAAAGCGCGCGTCGAAGAATTGCTAGAGCTAGTGCAGTTGGGGGGACTAGGCGATCGCTATCCCTCCCAGCTTTCCGGCGGTCAGCGTCAGCGCGTCGCTCTTGCCAGGGCACTAGCAGTCGAGCCAAAAGTGCTGTTGCTAGATGAACCCTTTGGGGCATTGGATGCCAAGGTACGCAAGGATCTTCGTGTCTGGCTACGGCGGCTCCATGACGAAGTCCATGTCACTACCGTATTCGTCACCCACGACCAAGAAGAAGCGATGGAAGTCTCTGATGAAATCGTCGTGATGAATCAGGGCAAAGTTGAGCAGGTGGGTACCCCCGCCGAAATTTATGACCACCCTGCTAGCGCCTTCGTCATGAGCTTTATTGGTCCAGTCAACGTGCTGTCCAGCAGCTCCAAGATCTTTGCCAACAGCTTTGAGTCGCCGCATCCTGAAGTGTTTGTGCGTCCGCAAGATGTGGTGATTGAGCTGGAGCCAGGTGAGTCCACAGTCCCCGCACGCGTTGACCGGATTATTCATCTCGGCTGGGAAGTGCAAGCTGAACTGGCGCTAGATGACGGACAAATCGTCATGGCAAACCTGACCCGCGATCGCTATGACCAGATCAAGATTCAGCCCCAGCAGCGCGTCTACGTCCGTCCTAGAGAGGCAAAGGCATTTCCGATTTTCTACTCAATCTAACGATCGCTCCCGGCACGTTATAAAGTATGGGTTGAACAGCTCGATCGTGAGTCGTTTGACAAGCTGCGGCTGGTTTGGAATTGTGAGGGATCAGAGAATGAAAGTTTGGCAAGTTGGGAAAGGGCGATCGCTGCTGCAATGGGTCAGCCTGTTTAGCCTGTGTGTGTTTCTAGTCGTAAGCTGCGGCGCACCTAAAACGACGCCCAGCTCTGGGGCAACTAATGGGGCTGGTAGCGGGGCAAATAACGGGCGCATCACCATCGGCACCACCCTAAAAGCCGAAACCGTTGACCCTGCCGATGCCTACGAGCTGTTTCCGGGGATCTTGCTGTACAACCTGGGCGATCGGCTTTACACCTACAAAACGGGCACTACCGAGCTAGAACCTCAGTTAGCCACCGCCTTGCCCACCATCAGCGCTGATGGGCTGATCTATAAAATTCCGCTCCGCACAGGCGTAACCTTTCATGACGGCTCTCCCTTTAACGCTGAAGCTATGGCGTTTTCCATCCAGCGGTTCATGCAAAATGGCGGTCGTCCTGCCTTCCTGCTGTCCGATAAAATCGCGGAAGTCACGGCAACAGGCGACTCTGAGCTGACCATTACCCTGAAGTCTCCCTTTGCTGCTTTCCCCGCGCTGCTGGCTTTTTCCGGCGTGACTCCCGTGCAGCCCAAGGCGTATGCGATCGGCGCAGGCAAATTTAAGCCCAAAGAATTCATCGGCACAGGACCTTACAAGCTGGCAAAATTTGGCACTGACTCCATTCGCCTCGATGCCTACGAAGGCTACTGGGGTACAAAACCCGCTAATAAAGGGATTGATATTCAGCTCGTCACCAGTCCGGCAAACCTCTACAACGCCTTTCGTACAGGAGGTTTGGACATTGCCTACCAAACCCTTGACCCTGACCAAATCCGCAACCTGGAGCAGGGGGCAAAGCAGAACGGCTGGCAGGTGATTCAGTCGGGAACCAACACCGTCAATTACATGGTGTTGAATGCCAAAAGTGAGCCTCTGAACAACGTCAAGGTGCGCCAAGCAATCGCAGCCTCTATCGATCGCAATCTGCTCAATCAGCGCGTTTTTCAAGGTCAGGCTGAACCGCTTTACAGCCTTTTGCCCACGACCTTTCCCCTCTACAAGCCTGTCTTCAAAGATAAGTATGGAGATGGTCAGTATGAAAAAGCCAAGCAGCTTTTGACGGAAGCCGGATTTTCTCCAGCCAAGCCGCTGCCGCTAGAAATCTGGTATTCCTCTAGCTCGACCACACGCGGATTAGTCGCCAGCACGGTGAAAGCGGCGATCGATCAAAACCTTCCTGGTCTAGTCAATGTCAAGCTCAACAGCGTCGAAACGGGCACTCTATTCGACAATCTGGATAAAGGCACTTATCCTGCCACCATTCTCGACTGGTATCCCGACTATTACGATGCCGAAACCTTTATCGATCCCTTTCTAAGCTGTGAGAAAGGCTCTGTTGAGAAAGGCTGCGAATCGGGGCAAAGTCAGGCAGGCGGGTCTTTTTATTACAGCGATCGCGCCAACAGCCTGCTCAAAAAACAGCGCAGCGAAAAAGACCTGAAGGCGCGGGATGCTGACTTTATCCAGCTCCAGGACTTATTGGGCGAAGATGTACCTTACATTCCCCTTTGGCAGAACAAGGACTATGTCTTCGCCCAAGGCACAGTTCAGGGTGTTGCCATTCAGCCCAGTCAGCAGTTTCTGTTTGGGCAAATCAAAAAATAGCCTCCTATTTGTGTTGGGTTCGGCGCACTTGCAACCCATAAGTCACTCTTGAGTCACACTCTCCCCCTCGTCTTCCATGTCTCGCTCCTCCGCTCTTCGCTACTACGTCTTCTCCCGTCTGCTGCTTGCCCCACTGATGATCTGGACAATCACCACCCTGATTTTCCTGCTGATGCGGGCGACTCCTGGCGATCCGATCGACGTATTGCTGGGGCCGCGTGCCCCTGAAACTGCTAAGCAAGATTTGCGGCATACCCTAGGGCTAGATGTGCCGCTGTGGCTCCAGTATCTTCGCTACATGGGCAGCCTGTTGCAGCTAGACTTGGGCACCTCGATCGCTACCCAGGGCGAAACCGTTTGGCAAATTATCCAGGCGCATTTTCCAGCAACCGTAGAGCTAACGGTGTTTAGCATGACGATCGCCGTTTTAGTTGGCGTAGGAGTTGGAGCCTTGGCAGCCTCTAAACCCAATACCGGATATGACGTAGGCGGCAGGCTATTCGGCATCTTCACCTATGCGGTGCCCATGTACTGGTTTGGGATGATTTTGCAGCTGATCTTTTCGGTGCAGTTAGGTTGGTTTCCCTTGGGCGCACGGTTTCCGCTTTCCCTATCGCCTCCCCAGGGCTTCACAGGGCTATATGTGGTCGATAGTCTCCTCAGCGCTGACTTTAGCGCCTTGTCGGTCAGCCTTTACTATCTGGCGCTGCCCAGCCTAACTCAAGGCGTATTAATTAGCGGTATTTTTGAGCGCATGGTGCGCGTTAACCTGAAGCAAACTCTGAAGTCAGACTATGTAGAGGCAGCACGGGCACGAGGTATCCCCGAACGGCAAATTGTGGTATCTCATGCGCTCAAGAATGCGTTAATTCCAGTCATCACTATTTTGGGACTCACCTTTGCTTCGCTGCTGGCAGGTGTGGTGCTGACGGAAGTTACTTTTTCATGGCCAGGGCTGGGCAGTCGTTTCTATGATGCCATTCTCAAGCGCGACTATCCGGTAGTGCAGGGCATCATGGTCTTTCTGTCGGTAATTGTAGCGATCGCCAGCATCCTCATTGATATTCTCAATGCCTACATTGACCCGCGCATCCGTTACTAGGGAACTGCCGGAAGGACTGCCGGAGGATAGAAGGCTGGATTGGTTTGAGCCGATCGCCCATAGGTTGCATTGGCTTCCTGCGCCGTCTGAGCCAGTGAATCTGTGGGAGTAATCCAAACAATCTGGCGCTGTCTGGGATCAACTCGGATGCTTTCCTCCTGCATCACGCTCATCGCCTGCTGAGGATCAAATTGACGGTTGAGATCTGCCTGTAGGCGATCGACTCGACCTTCTACCTCTGAAACCTCAACCCGAATTTCTTTGAGCTTCGCCTGCTGCGCTAGGTTGTAGGGCACCAGCTTCACCAGAGCCGACAGAGCAATCACAGACAGTAGGCAGTTGACTCCTAGCTTAAAGCCATTTTCAAGAATAACAGCCTGATGAGGATTGCGTCGCGGACGACGGCGCACCATTTTCCGACGGGTCGGGTCGGGTGGTTGGGGATAGTTGTAGCGTGGAAGTGCATTCATAAAATGATCCGATCTTGCTCTGACGAAGGGCATCCCCAAATCCGAAGAAATCCCCCAAATTAGCGGTAGGTGACCCTATTTTGCCCGTATCGGCTATCTGTCTATCTGATTGAGGAATACTCTAAAAACAGAAGCAGCCAGACAAAAGATTACACGATAAATAGGTTTCTGCACGCGCCTGACAAGAAAAATACAGAAGCTTCTCATGCAGTTCTAGCATCTTTTAGACATTTGTCCGTAATTTTCCTCCAATTGGCTGAAATCAGCCGTCTTTTGAGGAGTACAGGCGATCGCCTCCTGCCAAACCTGAGAACCTGCCAAAAAAATAGCAGAGAGTTCAGTCTAGGCTGAACTCTCTGCTATGAATTGAAAGCGGTTGAAAGCCCCTAGAGAGACTACTTGTATAGCTCAGTAGACAGACGGAACGCCAAAACGGCGGGAATCAATGCCACAACCATTGCCACGTAGACTTGAGTATCTGATAAAGACATAAGTTTAGAAACTCCTGATGTCATAGATTCAAAGTTGGAAGCTTCGATCGCCACAGCACTAATGGTTAGTCTGAATCACTAACATTAATGACTCTAGCGCCGCTACCCCAACGTTCACTAATTTCGGCTAAATCCTGACGCTGTGGAACTCTTCGTCACATGATGTAACAGAAAATGTCGCTTCTTATCGAAAATCTATACCGCAATGGTGATCAAGATTGCTTGCACGACCCAGTGATCCGGGCTAAGTTAATAGCTCATGCAACGGGCAAAAGCCTCCGCAAGTTCTATAGCCTTGCGCCGCTTCGCTTTTCTGCCCTGCTTTTCTGCTCTATGGTTGGCTCCTTCTCTAACTGGTGTCTGACTCTATTTGGAGAGTGTTTCATTGGAAAGTTCTAAATCTACCCCTATTCAGTTGGAACGCCAAATTAGGCGAGTTCAAAGAGACGTGCTGAGAATGGGGGCTTTGGTTGAAAATTCCTGCTGGCTGGCTCGTAAATCGCTGTTTGAGCGCGATCTGGAAGCTGCCCGTCAAATTGCAGTTCAAGATAAGCAGATTGATCAGCTGTATCGGCAAATAGAGCTGGATTGCGTCGATCTGATTTCGCTGCAAATGCATGTCACTCAAGATTTGCGTCTGCTCAGCGCTCTGATGCAGCTTATTCGCGATTTAGAGCGCATTGGCGACTATGCGGAAGATCTAGGCGAGATTGCCGTGAAGCTATTTCCCTATCCTGTTCACAGCTGCATGGAGGATGTGCAACTCATGCTCGATCGCTGTCGGGCAATGCTGGCAATGAGTTTGGCGGCTTTGTCTGACTTGGATGCAGAGTCGGGGCTAGATATTAAAATCAAAGACGATGCTGTTGATTCTGACTACGAAGCGCTCTACAACCTTCTCGCACACCAGACCGATGTGAAAGGAACGATCGAGCCAATCGTCTTGTTGGTTCTGGTGATTCGGCATCTAGAACGCATGGCGGATCATGCTACCAATATTGGCAAGCGAGTCGCCTACATTGTTACAGGGCAGCGTTAAATTTCTGGCTGGCTGAATTTCTGGCGCACAGTTTTCTAGCTGATTCATTTTCTAAAAACCTGCGACCTAGAGAACTGCGACCTTGCTAATTCAGCAATGTCAAAATTTTCAGGTTTAAAAAACATTTTTTCTAAGAAAGTTTGAATAGAATAGGGAAAGTGCAAAAATAGAGGAAACCCTTCCGCTTCTCTCCAAGCGCTATCCATTCAACTCGGTCTTTGCCGCGTCGCGTGGCTTTAACCCAAGACTTGTTGCCCAAGGGTTAGATCTCAAAAGTTTCAGCCCTTTTACACAAGAGTCTGCAAGAGCGATTGGCATAGAGATAGCGTCAGAGTAGCCAAGTGAAGAGCAAAAGAGTGAAGAGCAAAAGAGCAACTGTCTCTCAACGGCACTGCCTCTGCGCTCTTTCCTTCAGCGATTCTTGGGGAGAGAAGCTTGAGTTTTGCAAGACGGTTGTTCGGGCATACATTCGGTTGGCGGGTTATGTTTTCAGCCAAATTGTTCGTTAGAGCGATCGCTGAGCGCACCGAAGTAGAAGTCTAGAGTCTTCTCTGAGTATGGAACACAGTTTGCCCTTGTTCGGCATAGCCAGAGTAGATAAGGCTCTCTGTAGATGACGTACAGATTGCGAAAGACTACAAGGACTGTGAATCCTACGGTGATTCATCTGATGAATTACCCTAGCGATTGGCTCAGGAGCAACGGTAAGGGCGAGGAGTTAAGACAATCAACTAAGGATCAGTCGCTACATGGAATTCTCGATTGCAACGCTGCTAGCAAACTTTGCAGAGGACAAGTTGGTTGCCCCCAAGGCGCTGGAGAAGAAGCTGAATTGCAAAGATGATGTCAGCCTTCGTAAGCTACAAATTGCTCTAGATGCCTTAGAGCGTACGGGTGTCTTGATGAAGGAGCGAGGAAAATATCGCCGTGCGCCCGAAGAAGACATCGTAGAAGGTAAGCTGCGCTGTTCTAGCAAGGGTTTTTGCTTTGCCATTCAGGATGTGGAAGGATCGGAGGATGTCTACATTCGGGAAAGCCATCTGCACAGCGCCTGGAATGGCGATCGCGTTTTGGTGCGAGTTACCAAAGAGGGCACAAGGCGGCGCAGTCCTGAAGGTGAGGTGCGGCTGATTCTCGATCGCGCCAATTCATCGGTGCTGGCGCGGGTGAAGCAGGTCGAGGAGCAGTATCGAGCGACTCCCCTAGACGATCGCTTGCTGTTTGAAGTCGAGCTGCTGCCGGAGGCAAGCGTCGATTTGCAGGAGGCCGTTGATCAGCTGGTTCATGTCGAGATTCTACGCTATCCCTTGGGTAACCACTTGCCGATGGGCAGAGTGGCGCAAGTTTTAGGTAGCGATGCCGAAGCAGCCTCTGAATTTGATATTGTCTGCTGCAAGTATGATTTGCCCCGTCAGTTTCCAGAGGAAGTGCTGGCGGCAGCTGATTTGCTCTCGCCTAAGCTGCGCAAAGGCGATTTGAAGAACCGCTTGGACTTGCGCAAGTTGCCAACCATTACTATTGATGGCCCGCCTACGCCTACGGGACCCGCGATCGATGATGCCCTCACCTTGAAGGATCTACACAACGGCAACTGGCAGCTCGGCGTTCACATTGCCGATGTCTCGTCCTATATTGAACCCAACTCGCCGCTTGACCTAGAAGCCCGTAAGCGAAGTAACTCCATTTACCTAGCCGATGTCGCGATTCCCATGCTGCCTGAGCAGGTACACCGCTGCTGTGCCTTGGCAGTAGATCAGGATCGGCTGGCGGTTTCCGTGCTCATCACGCTGGATGATCAGGGACAGGTCGTTAAGTTTGAGCTGGAGCCGACGGTGATTCAGGTGAATCATCGCCTTGACTATCAGCAGGCTCAGGCGATCTTGCAGCGAAACGAGGCTTCTGACATAGAAGTCACGCCTGCCTATCCGCTGCCGTCGCTGGAGGAGCTACAGGAGTTTGAGCCTGTGTTTACGATGTTGGACAATCTGTATACGATTAGCCAATCCATTCGTACTCAACGCTTAAACCGGGGCGCATTTGACCTGAATTTGCCTGAAAAAATCTTCCCTGACGAGGCAAACCCAGAGCTGAGCAAGTTCCTTTCGACCAAGTTTCAGTATGATGACGAGGGCGCTTTGGGGGCAATGGTGGTGTCTTCACTGCTGCCAGCGCGATCGATCGTCACCGAATTAATGCTGCTGGCAAATCAGCTTGTTGCCTCTCATCTGCTGGCGTTGCAGGTGCCTGCCGTCTATCGGGTGCATCGCACGCCTGATCCCAGCGATGTGCAGGAGTTGCTAAAGCTGGTCAGCAATATGGGCATCGACTCTCACATGGAGCAGGAAGATGTCGTGCATCCGCGAGACTATCAGCGTTTGGTCAATCACTTTGCGGAGTCCAAAACCGAAAAGGTGCTGACCTATTTGCTGCTGTCTACCTTCAAGCCTGCTGTCTACAGCACCACCCCCGGCACTCATTTTGGTCTAGCGCTCGATCAGGCTTATACCCATTTCACCTCGCCGCTGCGTCGCTACCCCGATCTGCTGCTGCATCGAGTGCTGCATGCGGTGTTTGAGCAAGGTCGCGATCGCCGCACCACGCGCTCTAAAGACAGGGTTGACCTGCGAAACAGCTCTTGCCATGGGCAAATCAACTGGAATGTCTTGCCAACCGACATTCATGCCGAGCTAGAAGAAACCTTCACTACGCTGGTCGTGCATCTCACTGAGCAGGAGAAGCTGGCGCAAGAGGCTGAATCTGATCTGGAAGGTCTGAAGAAAGCTGAGTTTATGCAGCAGCATACGGGCAAGGTTTTCCACGGCTTGATTACGGGCGTGCAGTCCTACGGCTTCTTTGTCGAAATTGAGGAGCTATTGGTTGAAGGGTTGGTGCATGTCAGCTCGCTCAAAGATGACTGGTATGAGTATCGATCGCGCCAGCAAAAGCTGGTAGGGCGCAAAAATCGTAGACAGTATAAGCTGGGTGATCGAGTAGAGGTACAGGTCAAGAGCGTCGATTACTACCGTCAGCAAATTGATTTGGTGGCTGTGGGTGGCGGCAGCGAAGCCTCTGAGGACGACGATGCGGATGACCATAACGACGAGCACCTGGATGATCACAATGGCGACCGCGATGACCTGAATAGGGATCGCAATGATCACAATGGCGATGATGAAGCTCTGGAACTCAACGGGCATGAATCAGAGGCCTATGATTAAACGCTTATGATGAAGAAGGGCGAATTCAACCTCACAAACGCCCGTTAAAGACACCTGTGAACACTCCTTCTCTTCCGCTCATCTTGGGCATCACGGGTGCGTCAGGTCTAATTTACGCTGTACGTGCCCTGAAGTTTTTGCTAGAAGCAGACTATGCGATCGAGCTAGTCGCTTCTAAATCAACCTACATGGTTTGGCAAGCCGAGGAAAATATTCGGATGCCTGTCGAAGGCATCCAGCAGGAGCAGTTTTGGCGGCAGCAGGCTGGGGTAGATCTGGGCGGCAAACTGCACTGCCATCCTTGGGGCGACGTAGGGGCAAATATTGCTAGTGGCTCCTTTAGAGCGATCGGCATGGTGATTATGCCCTGTAGTATGAGTACAGTGGGCAAGCTAGCCGCTGGGCTAAGTGGCGATTTGCTAGAACGGGCAGCCGACGTGCAGCTTAAAGAAGGGCGTAAACTGGTGCTGGTGCCTCGCGAAACGCCTTTCAGCCTAATTCATCTCCGCAACTTGACCACCCTTGCTGAAGCGGGAGCTAGGATTGTACCCGCCATTCCTGCCTGGTATCATCATCCTCAGACGATCGAAGATCTAGTTGATTTTGTCGTGGCGCGTGCCCTAGATCAGCTCAACATTGACTGTGTGCCTCTCAAACGTTGGCAAGGACATTTGGGAAAGGACGAATTGCATGAAGAGATTTAACCCAGAGACTCAGCACAGGACTTACAGCAATTTTCAATTGCCTAAGCCACAGATTTTTTGTTGTGTGCTGCGCGGAGCGCAGCACACAACAAAAAATCTAAATAGACTCAAGCGCAAAGCGCTGTAGCACGGAGACTTAAACCATGTCCGCAATCCGAATTGTCCCTGTATTGCTCATTCTTGGCGGACTGGTGATGTTTGCCCTACAAAATATGTCGCCCGCACTGCCGCTCGTGATTTTGGGAACTGCCACTCAGCCGCTTCCTTTAGCGCTGTGGATTGGGGGGGCGATCGCCTCTGGAGCCGTAACGACCCTGCTGATTTCCGGGCTATCCGGTCTAGGTCGCTCTACTCGACGCGCACCCAACCGCCCAGCCGCCAATCGGTTCTCTAGCAGCTCGGCTCCGCGCAATCCTTTCGCTCGCGCTGCTGGAAGCGCTCCTGGCAGCCCCTCTAGAGGGGCTTCTGCCAGCACCAGCACCCGCCTCCAGGATGACTGGGAAAACAGAGGGCAAGCCAAGGACGAATGGGATGATTGGGAGGAGCCACAGACGGCTAGACCCAGCAGCTTTAATGACTCTAGCGGCTCTTCAAGCAGCTCCAGCTTTCGCAACCCCCAGCCCGAAATTCGAGATCGCACTGACGATGACTGGCGAAACTGGGATGGCTATGAGGACTCCCGCAGAGACGATCGCCGTGAAAGCCCCAACCCTGAACCTCGCGTTCCTCGCCGCACAGATTTTGAGGTTAAGCGCGATCCGGCAACCCGCTACCAGTCTGGTTCTGTCTATTCCTACGGCTACAATCAACCTGATAATCCTGATTTTGAAGATATAGATTCGCGAGAAGACCCACGTAAAGAGGAAGCGCCGGGGCGTCCAGGGGTCTATGATGCCGAATACCGAGTAATCACTCCGCCCTACAGACCTGATCCTGAAGTCGCCCCTGCGCACCAAGATGATTGGGAGGCTGTAGAGGAGGAGCTAGCAGATAAACCTTTTGATTCTGATCTGGACGGCTCTAATCTCGACAGAAATCAGCGCGATCGCAGAACTCCATGAATACCTCAAGCTTTCTCATCTGGATTATCTTTGTGGGGGCGATCGCCGCCTTTGCCGTCATCAATATGTCTCAAGCCTATGTTGGGTCAGGCAGCCTAGCCGTAGTCTTTTCAGAGCCGATTTTGCCCACACCACCTTCTGCCGCAGACTCAGAAGTAGCTCTCTCACCATCAGTTTTCTTACAGCAGAGTCAAGAAGTGCAGCAGGGCAATGAGGCATTTCAAGCCGGGAACTACCGCAAAGCCGCCGATCGCTTCGCCGCAGCTATTCAGCTCCATCCCAATTTTGCTGAAGCCTATCACAATCGAGGACGGGCGATCGCAAACCTTCGCAGCGACAATGAAGCGGCTAGCATCCTCGTCAAGGCAGGGGAACTTTACCTTCAGCAGGACAATACTACAGGCTATGAGCAGGTGAAGCAAGATTTGAAGCTGCTAAAAGAAAAAAGAATAGAAGATAAAGCGCTGAAGGAAAAAACGCCTCCAGAGCAAGGGTGAACGCTCCAATTTCAAGGAACTTCAAAGGATTCTCACTTCCTGATCTGAAGGTCACAAGTGGGACGTTTTGAAGCTCTCTTAACGGTTTTGGTCGGCGATCGCTCGGTTCTTTACATCTTACCCAAGCGGTTTCGGTCAATCCGCTGCACCCGAATTGTTAGACCTAGGGACAACAACGTAAAACCCGAACACAGCACACTACTCATCACTTGCCAGAGCCGCAACATCAGCAATACGTTCTTGATCCCACTGATTATAAGTTTGGTTAGTATTCTTCACCCTCCAAAACTCTCTACCATTAACTGATGTTCCAGTGATTATACTTGCAGCACCAGTTGGACTAGAAACTGAAACATCTGCTGTAAGCTGAAAGCTTATTTCGTCTACTGTTTCTACCAATGTTCCATCTTGAATAAATTGCTCTCTCATCTCCGTGTATGTTGCTCTAAGAGAATTTTTAGTTTCTTTTTTAATTGTTGAACCTTTCAATATTACAAACTGCCCGTCTATTTCTTGAGCCGTTGCATTGTAGTCAGAACTACTAGCTGTAAAAATTGGTGAAGTAATTTTCGAAACTGTTGGAACTGTCCGGTCTGTCTGGGTTGACAAGCTTATTGAAATAGTTGGGGCAGGAGTTGCAAAAGGAAGATTAAGTACTGGTAAGAGAATCAACAGTTGCTCAAGAAAATACTCCATATCTGCAACGTCCGGCTCTGGTAAGCTAGGTATTTCAGGCGATGTACCATTTTCCAAAATTGCTCGACCAGCCTGTGCAGTAATGTCAATTAAGCGGCTTTCTAAGTACCGTACATGAGCCTTTGTCAAATTCTCATCTTTGCTAATAACAATGACTGTGCGACTCCAAAAATCTTTAGCAGGATCGCTATTATGTTGTGTTAAACGCTTTAAAACATTATCGCTTTCCCCAATGTACACTTTATCTTTAAGTGGGCTGCTAGGATCTTCACCGACCAATACATATATGCCTGTTCGCTTGGTTTCACTACGTTGGGCTAGGCTAACTAGCTGAGATCTAGGAGATGCAATCACCTTTCCCGTCCAATTCATAATCTCAGTTGTCATGATACCTGTAGCTGT
The DNA here is from genome assembly GCF_059504425.1 of Drouetiella sp. Classification (NCBI taxonomy): domain Bacteria; kingdom Bacillati; phylum Cyanobacteriota; class Cyanophyceae; order Oculatellales; family Oculatellaceae; genus Drouetiella; species Drouetiella sp. Next base: position 163,061 of record NZ_JCACIN010000073.1, on the reverse strand, counting down.
TCCATCTACAAGAAAAATACGAATCGATCGTCCAGGCATAGGGAAATTTTTATATGGAGGAGTTTCTTATAAGTTTTCCCAAAGAGAGCAGGGTCTAACTTCTTTTTAGAGAGAAAGATTCTGCATATCCACCCAAAATGAGGAGGATCTGTAGAATCTTTCCGTAGAATACTCAATTGGGATGGATTGGCAAAATCCTTCTGCCTATTTTCAGGTTTGATACGAATGTTTCCCCTAGGTGTGATTGAACCTATACCGTTTCCACAATATCCGTCCGATCGCCTCCTTTTCCATCCTTAACTCTGTTCTTTCAACCATGCCTCAGCGGCTTGGGGCGATCGCAATTCTACGATCGTCAAATGCGCCGCTTCTGGCTGCTGAAACCAAATGGGATACTGCTGCTGTCTCTTTTTATAGGTTTTGAGCATCCAAACAATCATTGAATCTTTGCTGAAGGCAGTCCGCAAGCTTTCCCGGTTGCCATTCCAAAGTTCTTGTCGAGTCAAGCCTCGCCATAGGGTTCGTTGGACAATGCGGCTGAAGACCAGCCAAAAGGGGTAGTTCAACCAAACTACCGTATCGGCGCGGCTCCAAACTAGATCACGGACACGGCTGTAGTTGCCATCTATGACCCAGCGATCGCCCACCAAAACTTGCTCCAACCGCTGCCGAAACACCTCTGTAGAAACGTTTGTCCAGTTGGCATCCCAATGCAGAGCATCCATTTCAATGTGCTGTATCTGAAGCTGTGCTGCAATTTGTTTTGCCAAAGTCGTTTTGCCTGAACCGCTCGTGCCGACGACATGAATTCGTTTGCCTACATCTTTTCTTACATTCATAGTCTGCACTTCTGTATTGAGTCTTATAGTGCTTCGTGCTCGATTAGAACCAGATTACTTTTTGAAAGTTTTGCTCTGCAAAACTTTCAAAAAGTAATCTGTACCTCGCTCCAATAAGAAATATATTAGAGTTTTGGGATTAGGTTGGGTCGATGTGCAGCTCTAACCTAATTTGCAAGAGGTTGATTCTCAAATTCTTTATCCTCAACTCCTTTCCAATACTGTTTAAGGGTAATTTCCACAGCACTCTCGTCATTGCCTCTGCAATACTTTCTCCAGTATTGCTCCAAAGCTCTTTGAGCGCTCTTGCTATCTGCGTGATCTTTGCCATAGCTCATGATGAAGTAGAGAAACTGGCAAACAGCATGAGACTGAGCCTGATCTAAAGATGTGAATCGCTCTAGCTTATGCTTCTTAAGATCTTCGTAGATCTTAAGCTGGTAAATTGTCGCATCAACAGACGTAGAGTCACTGGTTTCATAGTGGTTGAGCGTCCAGGTCATGTAGGCAAGAATGTAGTAGCAGAAACCGAAGCAATCTAGGAAGCTAAGACTTGAAGAATGGCGTTCAATATCGATTTCAGGGACTTCTTGCTAACGGCGATCGGTGTCTTTGAGTCGAGCTGTGAAACGCAATTCATCCGAGCCGTAGCTATCAATTACATCTGCTTCGTGGAGTGTGACTCCACGACCTCGAATAACGCCGTTAAATGCTGTGGCAATGGATTGCAAAGCGGCTGTGCGGGCAGTTTCAACGTATCTAAAGGTTGCCACTGCTCGACCCGACGATCGCTAACATCGGGAAGACGCACATCATGACGAAATACAGGATCGCAGGCACCCAAGGTCAGAAAATTGCGCTGTGCATAGCGCAGGCTAGATAAGGATTGCTCTCCCCCATCTTCCCAAAAGCAGATTTCACAAAACTGCAAAGTGTAAGGTGGAGCAGCTGTAAAGGTGAAATAGCCGCAGCATGGGCAAGGATGTAAAGGTTCCATATTATTCCTCTCCGTCTATCGCTAGGGTTGCCGCCACAACTTATGCTACATTTTGTAGTATAGTGTAATTATGCGTTTGCTGCCATTCCCTAGCGTTCTCTGTCTTGCTTAAGGCGGTAAGATATACGTACCGCTCTTCTGCTGGAATATCCTATGGAACCTCTAATCATTACGCTAGGTGTGTATGTTGCCCTAGGTGGAGCCTACCTTCTGGTTCTGCCAGCCCTGACTTTGCTTTACCTAAAGCAGCGCTGGTATACCTGTAGCGCTGTAGAGCGAGTGCTGATGTATTTCTTGGTGTTTCTTTTCTTCCCAGGTTTGCTGTTGCTTAGCCCCTTCATCAACCTACGCCCTCAACCTCGGCAGATGACGTAGTATGCGGCGGATTGATGTAATTGGCATTGGCATCGGCATTTTTGCGATCGGCGGCATCGCCTATCTGGTTTTCCGGCAGGTGGGACTGGATGACATTACTGCTGGGATTTGGAGTCAGGTCTTACTGGTAGGCGGTCTAATCGTCTGGCTAATCACCTATCTGACGAGAGCCTTCACGCAAAACATGACTCTAAATCAGCAGCTCAAAGACTACGAAGATGCAGTTCTACAGAAGCGTCTAGAGGAGTTAACGCCTGAAGAGCTTGAGAAACTGCAATCAGAGGTGGAGCTTGAGAGACAAAAAACTAAGGACAAAGGGTAGGGCTGGAGCTACTTCTTGATCTGAGCCAGAGCCGCTTGTTGAAAAGTGACCCAGGCTAGAAAATATAGCAACTGCCAAGGTAGTTAGGACGGAGACATTTTGGGTGGGGCGATTCGCGCCCCACCCAAAATGTCATAAGCAAACTGACGAAAGCTATAGTTTGGATACTCTAGCCTGCGGGCTGAGCCGGAAGCACTCCAGGCTTTACGCCGATCGTCAGAGTCTGTCCATCTCGTCGAAGCTCGATCGGTAAATCTTCACCAATTTTGCTGGCTTCTACCGTGCTTTGCACCGTGTCGGCTGTGGTGACAGTCGTGCCGCCAATTTTTTGGATTACGTCTCCTGCTCGAATGCCTGCTTGAGCCGCCGGGGAGCCTTCCATCACCTTCAGCACCACAATTCCCTGATCTTCTTGAACACTAACAGGGCTATCGGGATCATTATTTAGGCTTGTCTTCAGATCTGGCGTAATAGTTGCCATTTGCACTCCCAGATAGGGATGCTCCACTTTTCCAGTGGCGATTAGCTGATCGCCAATCCTCTTTGCCGTGTTGATGGGTACAGCAAAGCCCAAGCCCTGAGCACCGTCAATAATAGCTGTGTTGATGCCAATGACTTCGCCCCGCTCATTCAACAACGGCCCCCCAGAGTTGCCCGGATTAATGGCGGCATCGGTTTGAATAAAGCCAACTCGGCGATCGGGTACGCCAATCTCAGAGCTAGAGCGACCCGTGGCGCTAATAATACCTGCCGTCACGGTATTATCTAGTCCTAGAGGATTGCCAATGGCGATCGCCCATTCTCCAGGCTTCAGCTGGTCAGAATTGCCCACCGTAATAATCGGTAAATCAGTTGCCTCGATTTTGATGACGGCTACGTCTGTTGTCGGGTCTTCACCCATCACTTTGCCGCTAAACGATCGCCCGTCTGTCAGCGTTACCGAAACTTCGTCGGCACCATCAACCACATGAGCGTTAGTTAGCACAATGCCTTTAGAGTCAATGATGAAACCTGATCCGGTGCCTTCCTCAATGCGCCTAGGAGACTCCGTTGGCGAATCACCGCCAAAAAATCGGTTGAATGCCGGATCGTCAGGGAAAATGCTGGGCGATCGCCTAGCGAGGGTGCGCTTCGAATTAATACGAACAACCGCAGGCCCTACTTTCTGCACGGCATCCGCGATAAAGTTTGGGTTAGCGCTGAGCAAGCGGCTTGTTCCACCCGTAGGATTGGGCGTGACATCAGCCGGACTAGCGGATTGCGTGAGTCGAAGAGCTGGCGATTGAACGGGTGACTGAGCAGATGACTGAGTAGGTGACTGGGTAACTGTAGCATTGGGGCTAGCAGCTATCCGGCTACCCATCATGACTCCCCCGGCACCCAGGAGAACAAGCGATAGATAAACCGCCGATTGCTGGATAGAAAACTTGCGGACGGCAGAATAGGGTTCGGGGTTAGTCATGACAAGCTGGATTCCTGATGAATACGAGAAAATATTTGGATCTGTCTAACTCAATTTTATCGGGCTGACTCTTCTTAGAATAGAAGTCCTGTATGGCGAAGGAGTGACAAGCTTCTCACAGATCTATGAAACTTTTGTCAACTCTCCCTCTAACCGCTTTGTTCAGGCTGTCAATTCTTGCTGTCTAGTGTTGATTTGCTCCCGCCTATGCTTTTCCAGCTTTGTCATCTCAACTTCATCTCACCCTAACAAGATTGACAAACTCGGTTGATAGATTTATTTCACAGGTGAATGAATGCTGCGGAGGGGTGGTTGCTAGCCGCTCCTCCTTTTTCCTTTCTATGCTTCATCCCTGCCGTAAGACTGCTCAACTTGGAATTAGCAGAATCAGCCAAAAAAAGATCTGGCACTTCTATCTCTCCATTCTCATCTAATTGCTGGATCTATTTAAGGATTTTGACTTAGTGAAGGCTAGAGATAGAGTCAAGCCTATGTATTTATACCTTTGGCTAGCTTTGGCTTGACTAATTTTATTAACAAGTTTGTGTCTTATACGAATGGGGCTGTCTAGAATAGACGGATTAGGGTTGATCGGTGAAAAGCTGCGCTGCTCTCTACGAACTGCAAAGTCGCTTTTAGAAATGGCACATCTTGACAAATTAGATTTGCCAAATCTGACTAGGTTAGTGAACGATTTCGATGGATTAGCAAGGTTGAATAGGGAATTTCCAAAGACATAGATTGTGTTGGAAACTTAACTTAGAAATGCTTCAGTTTGTAGATTGTATGCTTTAAGTAAAGGAGTAAATTAAACTAGAACATCCAATCTACTCCTTGCGACAGTCTGCCGTAACTGCACAAGAGCTAGAGATAGGCAAAAAATAGGCGAAGATTGATAGCACTCTAGAGCAAAGCGAGTAAAGCATTCAGCGTTCGACGATGAATCTATCTCCTCTCTCCTAGCTCTAAAAGCATTGGCGATATTTTAAGAAATTATGCTGACTAGAAACATGGCTGAATATAGAGGATACATTGCCGAAATAACTCAGGATAAGACGACTCATCTCTTTCGAGGTTACGTCACAGAAGTCAAAGATATTGTCGTTTTTGAAGCAAAAACCCTAGAACTTGCTAAGCAAGAGTTTTATCTATCGATCGATGTTTATTTAGAGTTTTGTCAGAAGATTGGTAAGCAGCCAGATACATCTTTCGACTAGCGGCTATAGGATAGCTCTGTGCAATATTTAGCCAGTCAAAAATACGTACAGGCATCTATTAATTGTGAAATGCTGACCTCAAAGTTAATTTTGATTTCTCATTCATAAATTTTGTTTAAGCAAAATCTGATTACGCCTGAGCAAAACCCAATGCTAGGAACGGCTTACCTGATTTTGAGCTGAGGCTTTTTGATCTGGTTCGAGCATTATTGGGTTGTGTCTCAAGGATAATCAACTTGAGATAGCGATCGGTCGGTGTTTGGGCAGCGATCGCAAATGATGCCGATTTCAATTCAAATCATTTCTTTTGCGATCGCCTCTCTAGCTCCATTCATCTACAGGTGCGACAGATGCAAATGTCCGTTTGCCGCATTGAAGGAGCAAACGGACGTAGAGGTACCGCCTCCTATGCCACCAGCCCGATCGCCCGTTCAACTAATGTATCTGCTGTAATGCCGTTAAACGCCATTAGCTCCCCGGCGCTAGAGGTTGTTTCGCCTCGCTTCCAGGCGATCGTATCTCGCTTGATTGCGCTTCGCAGCATAATCGGTTCCAGCATGCCGCTGGCTCCACCAATAACGCCAATCAGGGCATCGCCGCCAAACATTGCCTCAAATCCAGCATCGTCTAGGAAGCCGCCATCGGGTTCGGAGCAGGTATCCCACGCTACGTCGCTGGGGCGATAGAGTCGGCGTGGACTGACAACAGAGACAATGCGTACGCCGTAGCCTTGGGCTTCTAGAGCCTTAGCCGCTTCAAATACGGGCATGAGGATCATGTCGCCTACGACTGCAAAGACGATCGTCTGGCTACCCGAAGAGTCATGCAGAATAATTGCCCCATCCTGGAGCGCCTGACGGGTTTGAGCTAACGTCGTGCGAATCGGCAAAGGCGACTTGCTAGCAGTTATCACCACGCCTTTGTTGACGGTAGACAAGCCCCACTCGTAGCAAGCCTGAATGCTGTTGGCATCGGGCGGAAACAGGGGAAAGACATTGCCGTTACGCATCATTGCCGCAAAGTAAGCTTCGATTTCGGGGCGTTGGTGCGTCCAGCCGTTGCGTCCTTGTTCTAGTGCGCCAGCGGTAAACAAAGTCAGGGTAGAAGGGGTGGGGCGGCGCAGTTCTGCCATGGCTTGCGTTACGGTTTGCCAGATGGGTAAACCGTTGATAGCAAAGGATTCATAGGAACACCAAAGGCTGCGAGAACCCATCAGCGCCAGCCCCACGGCAAGTCCGGCACAAGCATCTTCGCTGAGCGGCTCGTAGACCTGTCCTTTGGGACTTTGGTTATAGAGCGGATCTTCGGTAGGGTGAATAATTTTCAAGCCCTGGTTGATATTGGCAATACCGGATGCCTCGTTGCCGTCGGCATTGGTGACGAGATACTGCGCGTCTTTTTGCCCCACATACGCCACCAGCTGACCCATTGCCGTTGTCGAAACTTTGGCTTCGGCGATCGCATACTCCTCTAGCGGCAGCTCCCCCAAATCGGTCAAAGGCAATACCGCTTCTGTCACCGAAACCTGACTTGCCGAACCGCCTGTCGATCGCTCACAGTTGGCACGCACTAGCTCCCAGGCGGCGATTGGCAGCGATCGCGATTTTAGCCCCGCCACGATTTCAGCATTGTCGAGGGTGTGGTGTCCATAGAGGTTATGAGACTTTGCCCCGCGGGCATGGACTCCGGCTCCCTTCAGCTGCTTGATGATGAAGACTGTCAGCTTACCGCCCAGCGCCGATTTTGCCGCTTTGTCCACCCCAGCGAGAACGGCTTGGGTGAAGGCAAGCCGCTGTTCGGGGGAGAAGGCGGTGCTGTCTACGTAGGCTCCAGCTTGGTTTTGATCGTCGTAGTCTTTGGCATCAATCAGCACCACTTCCTCAAAGCCATTGCCCTGCCAGTAGGCGGTCATGCTGGCGTTGGTGTGCAGGGAAACCATGCTGTGATGCTCCTGCGAGTAGCCGTTCCACACCAGCACGGGCAGGAAGTTTGTGACGCTCGGAAAAGCCGTGTGAAAATGCGCCATGCTGCTCATGGGATAGGGTTCGCCCATGCCGCCATCGCCCATGGTGAAAGGAAAGAGCGTCCCTTTGTGCAGCAGAGCTGCCGCCATCGCGAAGTGCTGTCCTTGCCCAAGCGGCCCAGCTGGAGCCAGAATTCCTGGAATGTAGCCGGAGAGATGCCCTAGCAAGCCGTGCTTCTCGCGGAAGCGATCGCGCAATTCCTGCACGGTGCTAATGCCCATTGCCTCTAGCGATCGATCGAGAAACATGGCGCTGTAAAATCCGGGCGCATGGTGCCCCACTTCAGTGAGAATGTTTTTGTGACCCAGCATCACGAGAGCAGCATAGGCTTCGGTTTGGCTGGCGAAGCCTCCCGGATGTCCTGATGCTTTACTGGCGGTGACTTGCAGCGTCAGGTAGCGCAGGGCATCGGCGTAGAGCAGCGTTTGGTAAACGGCAGCGGGATCGGTGGGATCGGCGATCGCCTTACTGCCTTCAGCGATAGCTGGAGTCTTGCCATAGGTCTCGAACCCTGGCGGAGCCTCGCCAAAATACTGAATTCCTTCACAAAAAGCGGGGATCTGAGTAACAGCAGCCATGAATTCAAAGACCTCTTGACAAGTAGTACAGAGCAATTAACGCAGCGTAGCGGATAGGAGCTGATTAAGATTCGTTTAATTCTTAAATCCTATCGCCAGATGGTCTTGCAGAACGTGCGATCGCTTCATTTCATCTCCCTAGAACTTCTGAGGGGTGCCATTAGGATTGCTGATAGCGATCGCCTCAGCCAGAAATCTGCTCTTTTGACCTGCCCCAAATCGACAGTTCCTTATTTTTGAACAGTTTTTTTTATTTGAAAAGGCTAGGCTTTTAGCAGAAGCAATAGATGTAGAAACATAAAGCAGCAGTTGCGATTGTGAAAAAAGTTTTAGTGATTGTTCATCAAGAGTCTTCAGAGCCAGGTTTGGTGGGGCAGGTATTGCAGGAAAACGGCTACGCGCTAGACATTCGGTGCCCGGCGATCGGGGCAGACTTGCCTAAGACAATGGAGGATCATGCCGGGGTCGTGGTGTTCGGCGGCCCGATGAGCGCCAATGACGATGATTTACCGTTTATTCGGGCTGAATTAGAGTGGATTCCGATCGCCCTTGACTCTGGCAAGCCCTACCTGGGAATTTGTCTGGGGGCGCAGCTTTTGGCGCGAGTGCTAGGGGCAAAGGTCGCTCCCCATCCTCACGATCTGCGAGAAATTGGATATGTGCCGATTCAGCCCATATCCATTGCTCACAACCCGCTATCAGAACTGACCGAGGTTTATCAATGGCACAAAGAAGGCTTTGAGCTGCCCTCTGGCGCAACGCTATTAGCTACAGGCAAAACTTTTCCCCATCAGGCGTTTCAGTATGGGGCAGCCTACGGCACGCAGTTTCATCCAGAAATTACCCGCGCCATGATCGATCGGTGGATTGCTAAAGTACCGGAGCAGCTTAGTTTACCGGGCGCACAGCCCTATGAAGCTCACGTGGCAGGAAACGATCGTCATGCCGCCAAGATTGAACAATGGCTACGGAGATTCCTGTTGCAGAAATGGCTGAAGCTAGAACAGGTTGCTGCATAGCAATGCGCTTGTCCAAGCCCGCATTCACACCGTCACTCTGCGCTTAAACCTTAAGCCTGTCTGTTGGCAAGTTGCACCCGTTCGGGAAAGCACAAGGTAAAAGCGCGATCAATGTCAGAGTGCTGAGAGATTTTTTACGGCTTTTGTCAGGATTCTTTGATGTTGGAGAAGGGGCGCGATCGGGCAGATTAGGTCGAGATAGCGCCCAGTCTCATCAGTCCCATCTAGGAAGATATCTTGAAAATAGTTAGAAGGATTTTGCCTATCTCGCTAAATCGGCATACTATACGCAAAGATTCTGCCTATCTACCCAAATTGGGATGTTATACAGAAACTTTCGGTACATCTTCCTCCTCTGGGATGTTATGCGGAAACTTTCAGCCTAATAATAGTTAGACCTCTAGATAGTGAAATTGTTTTTCAAACCGTAGTTTTATGGCTTTTAGTGAAAAGACAAAACTGCTCGCAAAACATAAGTCGGCATTTAGATGCTGTCTCTGCCATAAGCCCTTTGTGGAGATCCACCACATCACTCCTCAAGCAGAGGGTGGAGCGGACAAACTGGATAATGCTGCTCCTTTATGTTCTTCCTGTCATGATCTTTACGGAGGTAATCCAGAGAAGAGAAAGACGATTCGGCAGATGAGGGATTATTGGTGGGATTTGATCGAGAAGAGGCGCAAAAACCTTACAGAAACACTCGACATAGAAAAATTCTGCGAAGTTTCAACAGATAAAAACTGGGAAGGAGTACTTCGGTCACAAGGAATTGTGCTCTATCATGCAGTGTTTGAAGAGGAAGGTTTTGAGGATAGCGCTGGGCATATCCACAGGTTGCTCAAAAGTGCTCAGGATAATACTCCCAATCAGAAAAGATTTTTATTCCTTGACATAGATAGTCATAGAAATGAGAATGGAGGGTTTGATCATGATATGTACGAACTTCAAAGACATTTTCTGTTGGGCTTTCTAGCTCCGTACTTCACTGAGATTTATATGCCTTTAGGGGTTATTAAAAATGAGAAGGCACAGAGGAATGATATTCCAGAAAGAATTGAGATTTTTGAAGACCTAAACCAGGAATCCATCAATGAAGCAATTGATAAAGGTGTATCTAGTATTTGGGTTGCAGATAAGGATAAATTGATGACATTTGAATAATGTTGATTAAAAGAGGTCTAACAATCCCGTTGCACACCGACCGTATAGAGACCATTGGTTGAGTCTGAGAGGTTACTAGCGGCGGGTGAACGGGGGCGTTAGATTTTAGAAGGCGCATATTTCAAGAGTTGGATATGGAATCTGAAAAAAGAAAAATTGTTGTGGTAGGAGCTAGTCGTGGTATTGGTTCGGCTGTAGCGCAGCACTTTGCCCAAAAAGGTGATTCTGTATTCTCAATTTCTAGAGGTCAGCCTATCGCAGGAAAGTGGATTCAAGCAGATATTTCCACTCCAGAAGGACTCAAATCAATTGTCAGTAGCATTGGTGAATCAACTGTCGATGCTTTCTTGTTTATGGGGGGAGTTTGGGAGAACGGCGCATTTACCGAGCAATATGACTTTATGACAAGCCCTGATCAAGAAACTCGCTTTGTGATAGCTGTAAATACTATTGCACCGATTGAATTGACCAAGCAGCTTGCTAAAAATCTTGCTAAATCTAACAACCCAAGAGCCATATTTATCGGCGCATTATCAGGATTAGATAACTCTCCAACGATCGAGGTAGCCAATACAGCATCTAAATTTGGGTTAAGGGGAGCAGCCCAGGCATTGAAACTAGCTCTCCGCGATTACAAGATTGGTATTACGGTCATTAACCCAGGTAATATCGCTACAGAAGAAGTAATGGCAGATATTGAACAGGGTAGATTTACAGCACAAGTTCCAATTTTGCTTACAGATATAATTTCTTCAATTGAATGGATTTTAACACTTTCAAATGCTGTGGATATTGGGGAGATAAATATGTATCAGAAAGGTTGATCGAGAAATATTCCAAGCAGATACAGGTTACAAATGTTGCCCAGAAACTGCGAAAAAACTGTGACATCTAACGATCCTGGTGCAGCGTACTGATCAAAGCCGCTTGTCTTATTGCACAGTTCTCGGCAACCGCTGACCAGAACCGTTAGCAGTCATTGTACGTGCCATCCTAGGCTTGGCAGCCTTCTTTCTCCCGGCATCAGTAGCGGCATCCACGAATACACCGTGAGAAACATATTAGTGTTGTTCGGGGTAACCCTTCCGACCGTTCCATTTTAGAGGAGACGCAGCATGGATCGATTCATCGGCGGTTGCCTGTGCGGCAATGTTCGACTTGTGGCAACAGGACTTCCATATCGGGTCGGACTTTGTCACTGCCTCGACTGCCGCAAGCATCATGGGGCGCTTTTTCACGCTTCCGCAGTGTTCCCTCAAAAGGCCGTAACGATCGATGGCGAAACACGCGACTACGGCGGGCGGTTTTTCTGTCCCCGCTGCGGCTCATCCATTTTTGCACGCACCGCAGACGAAATCGAAGTGAACCTAGGCTCCCTGGATGCCCCTGATCAATTGATGCCAACCTACGAAAACTGGATCGTCCGCCGTGAGTCTTGGTTACCGTCGTTTCCGCTCACGAGACGATACGATCGCGATCGAGACGCCACGAGTCGCTTTGAGGAGTAAGTTCCACAATAAGATCTCTATCTCCAGAAGGCGAAGCGCAACGAATACCGCGCAATTCTCTGAGACCTTCAATGACTGCTAAAAATTCGTTTGGAGTGGACTGCCGAAAGATTTTGGTATGGATTTCAAGGTCATCTGCTGTTCCAGAGAACCGTTGGGCTGCTTGAACGGCGGTGAAGGAGTAACCTGAATCTCAAGGTAACGTATTTGAAAAATGATGAAGAGCTTACTTGTTGTAAACTATCCAACGATTTCTGCTGAAAATTTTGATTGGATCCAATGTCTACGAAAGCAGCACGATCAACTGTATTGGGAGGTCATTGACCCTCATTTCACAATTGTGTTTCCCGTCTTCAATCTCGAAGAAAAAGCGTTCATTCATCATATTACGCAGGTAGCCAAAGAAATTGAGGCTTTTGACTTTGTGCTTCGGTGTGCAGTACTGGGTGACGATGCCTTCAGTGATTTCACCCATGTCTTTCTAGTTCCTGACGAGGGTTACAGCAGAATTGTGAAGTTACACGATCGCCTGTACACTGGCCTCTTAACCCACGAATTGCGCCTTGACATTCCGTTTGTTCCTCACATCGGAATTGCAAGTTCTCGTAAAGCGCAAATATGTAAGTGTGTGGTTGATGAATTAAATGCAAACCCTTTTGAAATTAGGGGGAGAGTGGAGAAGCTGGATGTGATTTGGTCTAAGGAGAATCAAGTGGAGACAATTAAACAAATCTCCTTGATGTAAATGCCTTAAATTTTAAGCTCATACTGAAGTACGAGCAGTTCAATAGCTCAACAGCCCAGATGAAGCGTACTTTTAAGATTGTCGTATAATAGCGAAACGTAACTCACAGCCGCTCATCTAGAACGTTAAGCTTACTAAGTAAATTTGACAACATAAGGATGATGGATCATGAAAACAGATCCCGTTCTGCACTTTTTTTGCGGAAAGATGGCATCAGGCAAGACAACGTTGTCGAAAAAATTGGCATCAGACCATAGTGCTATTCTTATCAGTGAAGATATCTGGTTGTCAAAGTTGTACCCAATAGAGATTAGTACCTTCGATGATTACCTGAAATACTCGTCACGCTTAAAACCTGTAGTCTCACAGCACGTGCAAGATATCCTTGCACAAGGGATATCTGTTGTTCTAGATTTTCCAGGCAACGTTCCTTCTCAGCGACAATGGTTCCGTTCAATATTTGAAGCAGCTAGAGTGAACCATGTGCTTCATCACATTGTTGCTTCTGACTCACTATGCAAAGCGCAATTGCATAAACGAAACGCTGAACAGCCTGAAGGTTCAATGATTATGTCTGAGGAGGAGTTCGACCATATCACGGCATATTTTCAACCACCAACTGATGACGAAGACTTTAACGTCACTAGATATGAATTTAGTTAATTAGGTTTATTAAGGCTTGCAGCGATCAAGCCACCCGCAAATAAGCTTTTAGCCGTAGATAGCAGAGTGCTTGCAGGGCAAAGATTTGAGGCATTTGTGTCAGGTAGTCAGCTTGTAATACCAATTTAAACTGGTTATGGGGCAGATGCAGCACAGAAATTTTATCAAGCCTAGGTTATACCGAAACGCAAGGCTGCCCAAGCTATCAGTCCGATCGCCTTTCTAGTTCAGAGGTACGATCGCTCCGCCTCCAGCAATTGACATCCTACACTCAGCAGCTAAGGATTAGGCTCAGAATGCGTCAAGATAAGGAAAGACCTTTCGTTTGACCTGAATTCAGGCTAAGTTCTTATGGGGCAGCGATCGCTGGGACAGGCAATAGCGTTAGGGATGGCGATCGTCCTTTTCTGGAGTACGCCGATCGCTTGGGCAGATTGGACAGTGCCGATGTCTTATAGCAATGCCGACTTGCGAGGACAAAACTTTTCTGGGCAGGAGTTGCAGGGTTCCGAGTTTTCTAACGCCAATTTAGAACTGACCAATTTTTCCCATGCAGATGTGCGGGGCACTGTATTTAGCGCTTCGGTGATGACAAAGGCAAACTTCCGGGGCGCAGATTTCACAAACGCCATGGTAGATCAAGTGAAGTTTACCGGGTCTGATCTCAGCGATGCGGTCTTCGCTGAAGCAATTTTGCTTAGGTCTACCTTTGAAGATGTAGACATTACCGGAGCTGATTTCAGCGATGCCATTTTAGATAGAGCGCAGGTCAAGCAGCTCTGTAACGTGGCAAGCGGCGTCAATTCTAAAACGGGAGTGGAGACACGAGAATCCTTGGGGTGTCGATAATTAATACGATGGAAAGATCAGTCAAACGGGTGGGAGTCATTGGTGGCGGACAGTTGGCGTGGATGATGGCAAAAGCAGCCCAAAAGCTGGGGCTAGATCTCGTCATTCAAACTCCCTCTCCAGACGATCCGGCAGTGACGATCGCCACTCAAACTCTCTTTGCTGCCGTTGATGATGCAGAGGCAACCGCAAAGCTAGCTTGCGATGTGATCACGTTTGAGAATGAGTTTGTCAATCTGGCGGCACTAGAGCAGATTCAGCCTATGCCCAGGTTTTATCCTACGTTGCGATCGCTCACTCCCCTGCTAGACAAATTTCATCAGCGCTGCTGCCTGCAAGAGCTAGGGCTGCCAACTCCCCGCTTTGCCGCACTGGATACTACCGCACTGGATACCATAGATACTGCGACCCTGAGCCAGTTTGGTTTTCCAGTTGTCCTCAAAGCCCGCCGCCTGGGGTACGACGGACGGGGAACGATCGTCCTTAAGGATTTGGCGGCGCTAGAGGCGGTTCTAGCATCCCAGACTTTTGAGCCAGGAATGTGGCTATTGGAGCAATTCGTGCCGTTTGAACGGGAGCTGGCGGTGATGGCAGCACGATCGCCCCAGGGTGAGATGGCAATCTATCCTGTTGTGGAAACACAGCAGGTTAATCAGGTCTGTCAGCGGGTGTTTGTTACGCAAGATTTTGGCAAGACGGCAGAAGTAGGGGCGATCGCTACAGCGTTGCTGACTCACTTAGATTATGTGGGCATCATGGGCATTGAGTTTTTTCTCACCCGCGAAGGCGACGTGCTGGTTAACGAAACGGCTCCTCGTACCCACAACTCAGGGCATTACAGCCTGGATGCCTGCGAAACCTCACAGTTTGAGCAACAGCTACGCGCTGTCAGCGGTTTGCCGTTAGGGAGTCCGGCATTGACCTGCGCTGGAGCAGTCATGGTGAATTTATTGGGCTATGAATCTGCAGAAAGTGACTACCTGGAGCAGCGGCAAAAGCTGGTCGAGATAGAGCGATCGCATCTCTATTGGTATGGTAAAACCTCGCGTCCGGGACGAAAGCTAGGGCATATCACGGTATTGCTAGAGGTGGATGGAGAGAAGGCAGAAGCGATCGCCCAAAAAATTGAGGCAATCTGGTATCCGTAGGGCGTTGGGCAAAAAAGCACTGGGCAAAAAAGCACTGGGCAAAAAGGTGCTGGGCAAAAAGGTGCTGGGCAAAGTAGTACATTTGTACGATAATAAGGTCAGGTTCTAAAACCACTGTTTTTTGAAACGCGAGGATAGAACCTGTAGATTGTCCTTCGTTTCCTCTTGCATCCGTGAAAAAGCAAGCTAAAATACTCAGCACTCAGGCTATTGTTCACGCTGATTTAATCCCTAATTCAGAAGCGACTAGCCTTGAGTTAAGCAGCCCTCAGCATCGCCCTACACAGCGCCATCCAATGGTTCAAGAACTTAACTTTCAGGCTTACAGCGATCGCATTCCTCCCCAAAACATTGATGCTGAGGAGGCAATTTTGGGCGGTATTTTGCTTGATCCTGAGGCGATCGGGCGAGTCATGGAGCTGTTGCGTCCGGAGGTGTTTTACATCAGCGCCCATCAGGAAATTTTTCGGGCGGCGGTTGGGCTTCAGGCGCAGGGCAGACCTACTGATCTAATGTCGGTCACAAGCTGGCTGAGCGATCGCGGTTTGCTCGAAAAAGTGGGCGGACAAAGCCAGTTGGCGCAGTTGGTCGATCGCACCATTAGCGCTGTCAACATTGACCAATACGCCCAGTTGGTTAACGACAAATATCTGCGGCGCAAGCTGATTCAGGTGGGCACAGAAATTACCCAGATGGGCTACCAGGCGGAAACGCCGATTGAGAAAGTCCTGGATCAGTCTGAGCAGAAGATTTTTGGCATCACTCAATCCCGCCCAAATCAGAGCTTAATCGCCACATCAGATATTCTTACCTCGACTTTTTCAGACATTGAGAGTCGATCGCTGGGTCTGGTACTGCCCGGAATTTCCTGCGGTTTCTATGATCTAGACGCTATGACTCAGGGTTTCCAGCGATCGGATTTGATCATTGCGGCTGGGCGACCGTCAATGGGCAAATGTCTAGCCTATGATTCGGAAATTCTATTGCAGGATGGCTCGATCGCCACGATTCAAGAAATTTATTATCGCCGTCAGGCGAACTTGCTGACATTAGCAGACAATTGGAAATTTCAGTTCACTCAGCCCTCTGCCTTCGTGGATGACGGTATTAAACCTGTCTTCCGAGTTGCGACCCGGCTAGGGCGATCGATTGAGACAACTCTAACGCATCCCTATCTCACAGTTCAAGGCTGGCGCAAGCTGTCAGAGTTGCAGCCAACCGACAAAATTGCTGTTCCCCGCCAGTTGCCGATTTTTGGGGCAGATACGTTGCGCCTCTGCGAAGTGAAGCTGCTTGCCTACTTGATTGGTGATGGTTGCCTAACGCACACTTGCCCAAGCTTTACCAATACTCATCCTAGAATTCAGGAAGATTTTATTGAAGCGATCGATCAGTTTGGCGATCTCAAGCTGCGAATTGAAACCTATGGTGGTAAACGCGCTACAAGCTACTATGTTTCAGCAAATCGGGAAGTCTCAGCCATCCATCGCCAAGACTTTGGCGATCGCCTAACCCAGCTTATCCAGCGCCAAGGCTTGTCTACCAGAAAAGTAGCAGAGTCGATTGGTGTTTCCCCTCCTCTCTTGTGCCAATGGAAGCAGGGGCTATGTTCACCGAATCTGGTTCTGTTTCAATCTCTCTGTCAAATCTTAGGAGTAGATGCCGTTGAACTTGCGCCACAGGGACATTCCTCTCTGGTTGCCGAAAATTGCCTAACTCAATGGCTGAGAACGCTAGATTTATGGGGTAAGGACGCTCATGCTAAAACTGTCCCACCACAGATTTTCAGGCTGGAGCGATCGCAGCTTTCGCTCTTCCTAAATCGGCTGTTCTCAACGGATGGCTGGGCTTCTGTCTTGGCAAGCGGTCAGGCTCAACTAGGGTTCGCAACGGTTAGCGAGAAACTGGCGCGGCAGGTGCAGCATTTACTCTTAAGATTTGGTGTTATTGCTGCCTTAAAACATCGATCGGTGAAGTATAAAGAGGGTCGTCGCTCAGCTTGGCAGCTTGATATTACAGATGCCATTTCTATTCAAACCTTCATTGCCGAAATTGGCATCTTTGGGAAAGAATCTGCTGTTTCTAAAGTGCAGGTCGCACTACAGAGCAAGCGTTATCAGACTAATCGCGATCTGATTCCTATCGAAGTATGGCAGCAGATTACAGCTGCTAAAGGTACTGAAAGTTGGAAATCTCTGGCGCTTCGAGCAGGCATTGCGGGGCATAGCAATATCCATGTGGGGAAACGGGCACCTACTCGCGATCGCCTCCAGACTCTAGCCATGGCATTAGAGCATTCTGAGTTGACTGCACTGGCAGCTAGCGAGATCTATTGGGATGAAATTGTTTCAATTGAGTTAGTGGGCTATAAGCAGGTCTATGACTTAACTATTCCTGGAACCCACAACTTTGTTGCAAACGATATTTGCGTTCACAACACTAGCTTCGTTTTGAACATTGCTCGCAACATCGCCGCTTTTCACAAACTGCCGATCGCCGTTTTTAGCCTGGAAATGTCCAAAGAGCAGTTGGTCTATCGCTTACTGTCTAGCGAGGCGCAAATCGAGAGCGGTCGGTTGCGATCGGGACGAATTAGTCAGGCGGAGTGGGAGCCTTTGGGCAACGCCATCAGCGTTTTGTCGCAGGTGCCAATTTTTATTGACGATACGCCCAACATTGCGGTTGCCGAGATGCGATCGAAAGCGCGACGGCTCCAAGCTGAGCAAGGCGGCGCATTGGGGCTAATTTTAATTGACTATTTGCAGCTCATGGAGGGCAGCGGCAGCGACAACCGAGTGCAGGAATTGTCGAAAGTGACGCGATCGCTCAAAGGATTAGCCCGTGAGCTGAACGTGCCCATCATTGCCCTATCTCAGCTCAGTCGTGGCGTGGAGTCTCGCACCAACAAGCGCCCGATGATGTCCGATTTGAGAGAGTCGGGTTCCATCGAGCAGGATGCGGATCTGATCATGATGCTCTATCGCGAAGAGTATTACAACGCTGATACGCCCGATCGCGGCATCACGGAAGTCATTATCAACAAACATCGCAATGGCCCGGTGGGTACGGTCAAGCTGCTGTTTGAGCCGCAGTTTACCCGCTTCCGCAATATGGCATCGGGCGATCGATAGGGAGCGGCGAACCCGTACTTGTGCCTTGGCAGAAGGCGCACCTCAGAAATCGGGTAGTCCTTACCTAAATACTGTCACCAGAAATTATTGTACTATTTTACACTTCTATGTATACTAAAGGAGTATTTATACGTAGGAAAGATCAACTTGCGGACTATCGTCAGTGATGTTTTCTCGTACAAGTATTCGTCAGCTTTGTTTCGTCAGCTTTGTAAGGTTCCCCCCCTTCATTCGCTCTACGCATCATTTCTAACCGCCTCCAACCCTCTTAGCATTTATTCTCCCTAAAGCTGAGATGTGGTCTTGTGAATTTAGCTAAGCCTAAACTCAGTATTTTTGCTGAAAAATTAAGTTGACAAAGTTGATGCAATAAGCCTCTGCTTTCTAAAGACCCCTACTTTATGAAAGACGCTTGTTCTCGCACATATAGCGATCGCTGTATGTCGATGGCTTGCGCTCAATTTTTCATGCCGAATTTTATACGTCTTTCAATGACAGAACAATTATGTTTTTCAAAAACATGATGTTTTTGATTAATCCAGCTTAAGGCAGCAACACAATTTTTTAGAGGCTAATGCATGATGTCTACTCATGAAATGGATAATGAAGCAGTGAGTCATGAAGCTAGGGATTTACAAATCTCTATTTGTATTTCTACATACCAACGTCCTGAAGGTTTAAGACGTTTGCTAGATGGACTCGATCGCCTAACATTTACGCAGATTAGCCCACCTGCAATTGAAGTAATCGTCGTTGATAATGATGCATCTCGATCGGCAAATGAGTTTTGCGAAAACAGAAAACATAGCTTTAAATGGTCATTGAAATATGATCACGAGCTGCAACAAGGTGTCTCTTATACTCGGAATCGAACTATTGCTAACACTTCAGAAGACTCAGATTTCATCGTCATCATTGATGATGATGAGGTACCCGTTGCTGAATGGCTTGAAGAACTTTTGCTAACACAGCAGCAATACAATGCAGATGTTGTTTCAGGACCCGTTCTTGCCCATTTTGAAGGAGATAATGTTCCTCAATGGATTGAACAAGGAAAATTCTTTGAGCCTCATCGCTATCCTACAGGGCAGCCAATAAATGTTGCTTTCACCAACAATGTGCTAATCCGAAGCAGCATTTTGAAAGGGTTAGAACAGGTATTTGACGAGCGTTTGGCTATTAAGGGAGCAGAGGATACCTATTTATTTATGCGATTACGCAAGGACGGATATCATATTGTTTGGTCGGATGAAGCGATCGTCTATGAATGGATACCTCAATCGCGCACGAATCTAAAGTGGTTACTCCAGAGAGGCTACTGGGGCTGGAGTTCCTACAGTCTTTTCGAGAAAGAACTTTATCCTTCTCTTTATCTTCAAACCCTGCGCTTTATCAAAGGCTGTGGGCTGATTGTAGCTGGCGCTCTAGCTCTTATTCCATCTGCCTTCAAGGGAAAGTATAAATTGAGTCAAGCTTTGCTGAATCTCTACAGAGGGGCAGGCACTTTGTCGGGATTATTGGGCTTCCAGGGAGAATGGCTAAACGCAGAAGAGACATCAGGACTTCTCTCGTATATCTTGACGTTGAGAACTCTGGTTTCTAGAGCAAAGCTATGGGCGTTGAAGCTCAGTCCACTCAATGTGAAAGCCACGCGAGGGATCTAGCGAAGTTAGCGAACAAACAAACTTTGGATGAGGATTGCGGGAACATTCCCTAACTCTGCGACAATCTCTGAACAGGAGAGCAGGTGTGGGAGTGTTTGGTATGGACAGCTTTGAGAGCGGCATTAGGAGCAACAGCATTAAAACCGCTCTGATTCATGAGTGGCTGGTGACATACGCCGGATCAGAGCGAGTGGTTGAGCAAATTCTCGGACTGCATCCTCATGCCGACTTGTTTAGTCTGGTAGAGTTTTTACCCAGCCATCTGCGGGAATTTATTCAGCACAAGTCGGTTAACACCTCTTTTTTGCAACATTTGCCCTTTGCCCAGCGCCATTTTCGGGCGTACCTGCCCTTGATGCCTTTGGCGATCGAGCAGCTTGATGTGTCTCCCTATGAGCTGATTCTCTCCAGCAGCCATGCGGTTGCCAAAGGCGTAATTACTCGACCTGATCAGCTTCACCTCTGCTATGTGCATACGCCCATGCGCTATGCCTGGGATCTTCAGCAGCAGTATCTCCAGGGGGCAAGGCTCGATCGCGGCGTTAAGTCTCTTCTGGCTCAAGCTATTCTTCACTACCTGCGGCTTTGGGATTTGGCAAGCGCCAATCGGGTCGATCATTTTGCAGCAAACTCCCGGTATGTGGCGCAGCGCATCTGGAAAACCTATCGGCGATCGGCTCAGGTCATCTATCCCCCTGTGTCGGTCGATCGCTTCTACCCCAAGACGCAGCGCGAGGATTTCTACTTTACGCTGGCTCGGTTTGTGCCCTACAAGCGCGTAGATTTGATTGTGGAAGCCTTTAACCGACTGGGGCTGCCGCTAGTGGTGATGGGCGATGGAGCCGACTGGTCAAGAATTGCGGCGATCGCCCAACCCAACATTCACCTGATGCGGCACCAGTCTGAGGAGGTTGTCGTCAACTATATGCAGCGCTGCAAGGCATTTGTCTATGCGGCAGCTGAGGATTTTGGCATTGCTGCCGTAGAGGCTCAGGCTGCCGGAGCACCCGTGATTGCCTACGGCAGAGGCGGCATTACCGAAACTGTGATTTCTGAGAAAACAGGGCTGTTTTTTCCGGAACAAACCGTGGAGAGCTTGATGGCATCTGTGCGCTTGTTTGAGTCGGGGGCATATTCCTTCAGTGCTGATCTGCTGCGACAAAATGCCGAAAAATTTGCTCCAGAGCGATTCCGTGACCAGTTTTCTGGCTTTGTGGAAACGAAATGGACAAAATTTCAGCAGAGGAACGGCAGACATGGCATACAGTAGTAGCGTGAGGAAAATGTACTGCAATGCAACTTAATCGCGCGTTACAGCCTGCTATTTTGGCGATCTCCATATCCACTCGCTCCTGGCCGACCTTTGCTCTCATGATCGGTTCAGATGTGCTGGCACTCAGCCTTGCCTGGATCGGCAGCGTTCAGATGCGAATGCTGGCTGAAGAACAGTTTCATCCCTCGGTTTACTGGCAGCTGTGCCCGATGCTGGCTCTGTTTATTTTGGCTTATGCGATCGTCGGTCTTTACCCCGGTGTTGCCAATAGCCCCGTAGACGAGCTGCGCTGGACAAGCCTCTCGACCACGCTGATCTACATGGCTTTGGTGGCAACTTTGTTTCTGCGCCGCGAGGGAGAGATCTACTCGCGGGAAGTGTTTATCATTGCCTGGGTGCTATCGATCGTCCTAGTTCTCACCTTTCGGGCGCTGGTACGGCTAATTTTTGCCCCCTGTCGCTGGTGGGGCTATCCCGTCATGGTGCTGGGAGCTGGAAAAACGGGGGCGATGGTGATCCAGACCTTAAAGCAGCGTCCGGGAATCGGGCTGAAGCCTGTACTGGTGCTGGATGATAACCCCGAAAAGCATGGCTTGCTCCAGGGTGTGCCTGTCGTAGGCGGCGTAGAGATGGCTCCAGCTTTGGCACGCACCCGCAAGATTCCCTATGCGATCGTAGCAATGCCAGGAGTGCCGCGCGATCGCCTGATTCGGCTAATTGAGGATTACGGCATCGCCTTTGCCCACCTGCTGATCATCCCCGATTTATTTGAGTTTTCTAGCCTCTGGGTTTCCGCTAAAGATATGGGCGGTGTCCTGGGGCTAGAAGTGCGCCAACGGCTGCTGATGCCAGGGCCGCGTTTTGCTAAGTTTTCCATTGATCTCGCCGCTACGCTGGTGGGTGGTTTGCTCATCCTGCCGCTGATTTTCCTGATCGCCATTCTGATTAAGCTGGACTCGCCCGGATCAATTTTTTACCGACAGACTCGTATTGGGCTAGGCGGCAAGCACTTCAGGGCATGGAAGTTTCGCACGATGGTTCCTAACGCCTCCAAAATACTGGAAGAGTACCTGAGCAAGCATCCTGAGCTGCGAGAAAACTGGACAAAAGATCACAAGCTTCGCTACGACCCGCGCGTGACCCGCATCGGCAAGTTTTTACGGCGGACTAGCCTGGATGAACTGCCGCAGCTCTGGAATATCCTTCGAGGCGAGATGAGTTTGGTCGGCCCTAGACCGATCGTCGATGAGGAGATCGATCGCTACGGCGACAAATTCCCACTTTACACAAAAGTCATTCCTGGATTGACCGGGTTATGGCAGGTGTCGGGGCGCAACAATATCACTTATCAAGAGCGGGTGAATTTGGATGCCTACTATGTGCGAAACTGGTCAGTCTGGCTAGATATCTACATTTTGACTCGAACGATTTGGGTAGTCGTGACTGGAGAGGGCGCCTATTAAAAGGGATATGAGCTTGTAGCGCTTTGCGCTTAGTCAAGTGTGGGTTATTTTTCAGAAGCCACACTCCGCGCGGCTTCTGAAAAATAACTGTGGTTTATGCAATTGAAAATTGCTGTAAGGGTGACATCAGCAAAGGCGACATGAGCGAACAGCCGCATCAATTGAGGGGGAAACAGCTTAGGCTGTACGATCGCTTCTTTCAAGCAGGTCTGATTGCCCTGCCCTACCTGACTTACCTCGGTCTTGTCGGCATTGGGGTAGCTCTGATCTATCTGCTGATTACCTTTAGGCGATCGCGCCTTGACTCGTTTACCCGCAATGGGCTACTGCTCATCAGCGGATTGATGGTGCTTAGCGGGCTATTTGCCTTCGATCGAGGCGAAGCTTTTTTGCAGCTCACGAACTACCTGCCCTTCTTCCTGCTGTTTGCCTTTCTGCCCTATCTGCTGAGGGGAGCCGAGCGATTAGAAGAGCTGGCTTTTAGCATGGTAGTGACCGCCATTCCGCTCAACTTGATGGCGCTAGGAGATTATCTGCTCAGAGCGGGCTGGATTCCGCGCCAGATTCGCCGTGTTCCCTTCGTGAAGTGGATTCGCAGCCGTCCCCATGAGGGTAGAGCGCTGGCGACTTTTGGACATCCCAACGCGCTAGCAGCATACCTGGTGATTCTGTTTGGGCTGGGGCTGGGGCTAATTGTTTGCCATAACCTGCGGCGGCAGGCGATCGCTCGCCCAAGAAGATTCTCCTATCCTGCATGGCTCTACTGCGGCACTTTTATCAATCTGCTGGGCATCTTTTGCTCTGGCTCCCGCAACGGTCTGCTGGTGGCAGTTTCACAGCTTGTGCTTTTCGGTATTTTTACCAAAGCCAGTCGAGCGATCGTTTTGGGAGGACTGCTGGGCATTGGCGGTCTTGGGGTAGGTGTGACTTGGCTGGGCGTGGGAGGGCGATCGCAGTGGGGCAACTGGACGGATGAATCGCGGCTGGTCATCTGGAGAATTGCGTTGGATTTGATCCGAGAGCGTCCGCTGCTAGGCTGGGGCTTGGGCAACTACAAGTTTCTCTACCCCTCCCGAATTGTGGGGCTGAATCTTCAAGAAACCTATGTGGGGCATCCCCATAATCTGTGGCTGATGCTGGGCTGTGAGGGCGGTATTGTGCTGATGTTTGCCTTTAGTCTTTGGGTGGGCTACCTCTGCTTTCGCGGAGTCAAAGCCTTGATTTTGCAGCAGCTAAAACCAATCGATCGCGCAGTTTTGCTGGGCTACCTAGCGGCATTTTGGGGTTGCGTTGCGTTTGCCTTCTTTGATGTGCCGATCTTTGACGCCCGACTCAATGTGATGGGCTGGGTGCTGCTGGCAGGAATTTACACGTTGGTAAGCGATGCATCAGATCCGTCGAGCAATATGATGAGTAAAAATGAGAATCGGGGAGTCATTGACCAAGATGAATAATGCTGCCAGTAATTTGCCTAACACCCGTGACTTGCCTAACAACTTACCCAGCGGCGAACTCTATCTCTACCAACTTCTTAGCCTGATTGAAACAGGATATTTGACGGTTGTTAATCCCCAGGGCAAAGAATTTAACTTTGGCACGATCGGCACTGTGCCTGAGCTACGGCTGATTATTCACAATCAAAACACCTACGATCGCATTCTCACCTTTGGGTCGCTGGGCTTTTGTGAAGCCTACATGGAAGGCTGGTGGGATGAAGCCAGCAATAATCTGGTGGGGCTAACTCAGCTCTTCTTTCGCAATGGTGTGTATAAAAAAGCGCGGGATAAGGCGACCTTGCCGCTGATGATAAGAGTAGTATCGCAGCGGTTGCGAACGCTGCCCACTCAGGTGCAAAACAGTCGAAAAAATGTCCAGCATCATTACGATTTAGGCAACGATTTCTACCAGCAGTTTCTCGATCGCACCCTCACCTATTCCTGCGGCTATCAGATGCGAGAAACCGATTCGCTGGAAGAGATGCAGCTTCAAAAGTATGAATTGATTTGCCGAAAATTGGCTTTGCAGCCTGGAGAGTCTTTGATCGACATCGGCTGTGGCTGGGGCGGGATGCTGATCTATGCTGCCGAGCATTACGGCATTTCTGGAACAGGAATTACGCTGAGCAAGGAGCAAGGCAAACTTGCCCAAGAACGGATTGAGCAGAAGGGATTGGGCGATCGCCTCAAGATTGTCCTATCAGACTATCGAGAAATTCAGGGTGAATATGACAAGTTCGTGAGTATCGGCATGTTTGAACATGTGGGCAAGGACAGTTTTGGCACCTTTATGGGCAAAGCTAAATCGCTGCTGAAACCCAACGGCATTGGCTTACTCCACACGATCGTCACGGAAGGCGTTGAGAGAAACGGAGCCTGGGTTGACAAATATATTTTCCCAGGGGGCTGCCTGCCGCACCTATACGAGATTGCTCAGGCCATGCGGGCAGAGCGGCTGACGATCGCCCACTGCGAAAACCTGCGCCCCCACTATGCTGAAACTCTAAGACAATGGGGCATCAACTTCACCAAAAATAAGGATGAGATTAAGGCACTCTCTCCTGCGTATGACGATCGCTTTCTCCGTATGTGGGATCTCTACCTGCAAACCTCCGAAGCTTCGTTCCGGGATGGTGCTCTACAAGTCCATCAGATTTTGTTCTATAAAGACAAGCAGTGGCCGCTCACTATTCCTCTAGATTTTTCCGTGCCTCATGAAAAACCCTCGCCAATTTGACGAGGGCACATGATTGTGTGACGTGGGTGAATTATGATAGTTCAATTGTACTATATTTCTAGCGCTTTGGCAAACGCTTTAGTAAATACTTTGGCAAACAGTCCCGGATAGGATCTGTCCCAACCTGCAAAATGAACAAAAGCAGATTGTGCGAAAGTAGGCTGTGCGCAACCCAACGTTGAACAACTTTTGGTAAAAATTAGGTAAAAATATGAACCGTTTTTCTTTTGCAGCTTTAATGGCGATTGCGTCTGTGGCGCTAGGCTTGCCTTTTATTGCTCAAGCTCAGACCGCATCCCCCGAAGCTCCCTTTTCGATCACGCCCACTAATCCACTCAATCTGCAAATCCAGAACTCGGCGGCTCAGGCAGGCAACCTGAATCGAGCAAAGAATCTGGCGCGACAAACGGCAGAGAAAGCCAACGGAGGTTTGGGACTCTACCGAGCCGAAGCGTCAATGCATGGCCCGGCGGCTGAGGCTCCCTTTTTCGACAATGGTGATGGCACTTTCACATTTACCTTTTTGGGTGGAAAACCGGGTTACACAACGCCCAGCGTTCAGTCGGTTGTAATAGTCAACACAACAGATTGGTCAACTCGCCTGGGCTACAATGGTGCCATCCGCACTCTTGTTGTGCCTCCATCTATTGTGCCTTCTCAAACACCCAGATAGAAATGGCTGTGCTCTAGCGCTTCTCACGTTTGATCCGTACCACATTTTCCTGTTTGGCAAGAACGTGATTAATTTCCGCGAGTAAATCAGACATTGCGACGCAAGGCGGCAAAATCTGGGAGGCGATCGCCCCCCACCGCTCATTGAACTCCTCTGCTGCTCCAGAGGCAGTTGCAGGATAAGCGTTACAGTGCCAAATCAAGGTGAAGGGCTTGATGCTAAGCTGCTGCAAGTCTTGCGAGATTCTAGCGAATAGCGGATGCGGCTCGGTGCCATGGACATAAAGCAGCATCAGATCAACGCTCTGATGCTGCAACTGCCGCAAAATCGATCGCCAAGAGCTGCCGATGGTGCTGCGAAACCCCGCCGTGTTGATGTATTGTGTCAATGCCTGCAATCCACTGGGGTTAGCACTGGGGTTAGCGCGATCGCTCGTACCGTCTTCTCCACCTGAATTGAGCCATTCTGCCTCCAGAATCGAGAAGTCTGCCACCAAAATGTTGGGCTTCCACTGAATGCCTGCCGCAATTTGAATCACTTGTAGCAGGGTGGAGTCTTGAGAATGATGACGCATTGAGTTTTCAGCTTCGCTCATCACGTGACTTTCTTCGGAAGCGATCGCTGCTTCTGACTGCGCTGCTGCAAAACAGGGAAAAATCGCAAGCCCCGCCACTTGGTTAGCCGCCTGCGTGATCTCTGGGGTCATCGTCACTAAGGGCAGAGCCGCTAAAAACGCAGACTGGCTCAATTGCTTCATACAAGCCAATGGATTGGCAAGCCCCCCGTCAATCAACATTACGTCAGGCTGCCAGACTCTAGCCAGAAGATCTGCCTGCTCTAGATCATCTACCTCCAACACCCGATATTGATAAGGGTGAAGCAGTTGAGTGATATCAGAGGTTGCCCCCCACTCTGAAGTCTGTTCTCGCAGGTGCAATACGGTCAAGCTCCTCAGTGCTTTAACTTCCTGCGGACGAATCGATCGCTCTAAGCAATGCTCTAGAGCAGCCACCTGTACAGGTAGACTCAAAAAACCATCGGCACCGTTTTGATAGGCCAGGTTTTTTTCCAAGCGGATTGCGGTTACGACCGTTGGAATCTGCCGAGTTGCGTCATCTGCCTTCAACAAGGTCAGCAAATCCCAACCCGATAGTAGCGGCAAGATGGGGTTCAAGAAAATGGCGCAGGGCTGGAGCCTTCGCGCTTTTTCCAAGGCTTCTGTACCAGAACGGGCGATCGCCACTCGATAGCCTAAGTCGGTGAGGTGGTGAGTCAAACTCTCGATCGCATGAGAATCCGCTTCTACGATCAAAACCAGATGATTATTGGAGGTCGTTGTGAGTGGGGCTGGGACTTCCTTAAAGCTTTGAGCGGGGGAATGTTCAGTCGATCGTTCGCGATTTCCCTCCGAGGGATGCGATCGCATCTGAGGCGGGCTAGGTGGCAAGAGCAATGTAAACTCGCTGCCTCGATTCTCTTGTGAGATAAAAGTGACATCACCCCCATGCATTCGTGCCAGTCGTTGAGTCAGCACTAACCCCAAACCTGTGCCATCAAACCGTCGAGTCAGCGGATTTTCGAGCTGCTGGAACTTCTGAAAAATTAAGTGCTGCTTGTCTGCCGGAATGCCAATCCCGGTGTCCCAAACCGTAAAGGCAATCCAACCTTCCCAGGCTTCTACCCTCAGCCCGATATCGCCTACTGGCGTGAACTTAATTGCATTAGAGAGCAGATTGGTGAGCATTTGCCGAAGCCGCATTTCGTCAGCCACCAGATGCTCAAGCCCAGGCTGAATCTTTAAATCAAATTGAAGGGTTGTCGATTGATCGCCCTCAGCTTTGCTGCTTGCCTCCGTCTTGTAATTCTGCTGAGCCTGGTCATAAGCTCGCACGCAAACTGCCTCAATCTCAACAGAATGGAAGCTCAGGTCAAGCTGACCCGTCTCAATCTGAGTTAGATCGAGAATATTGTTCACAATTAAGACCAAATGCCGACTGCTCTGATGAATTAGCTGCGCGTAGCGAGATTGGCGATCGTTGAGTTTGCCTAACATCTGCTCTTTGAGCAAGCTCGATAGACCTAAAACTGCCGTCAGAGGGGTCTTCAGCTCGTGGCTCACGCAGGCTAAAAATTCATCTTTGAGGCGATTAAGCTGCACCAGATCAGCATTTTTTGCGGTTAGCTCCTTTGCCACCTGATGCTGCTCAGTCATATCTTGAGCCAGCACTAGCCAAAGGGACTCGGTTTGCATGAGCGATCGCCACTCTGGATCAGGATGAAAATTCAGAGTGGCTAGCTTAAATAATGACGGCACTTCTAAAGAGGGCATCTCTGATAAGTGGAGACTTGACGCAGGAACAGTTCCCATAGAAATTTTGACGAACTGCCAAACCTGATCCTGTCCATCTTTCATGGGGCAAGTACAAACACAGGCTCCTGGCTCAGCGCTGAGACGGCAGGCTCCGTCATAGCGCGATCCCTCCAATAGACTGCTGGCGTGATCCCAACTACCTGTGTAGAATTCGGGCAACTGGGCGCTATCGACCTGCTGCTGCGCTAAGGCAGCATCTAACGCTGAGTATCTGCTGACTGCCGTATATTGCTCAAGTGGGGCGATCGTCTCCAACAACAGCGCCGCTTCTTGACGAATTTGTCCAGGATCTTGCAGCCCTCCCACCTGTCGCCGCCAAACCAAATTTTGGGTGATAATGCGCCCTGTGCTGGTTTGCAGCATCAGCGGAATGGGAAGCCGCTCTAATAAGTCAACCAAGGGATCGAGCAGGGGGACAGAAGAGGAGTCTGGCTGTACGCTTGTTGCGGGCTGCACAACCGGGTTGGGCGGTATGACCCAACTTAGATCAGTGGTCAGTCGTTGCAGTAAAGCAAGGCGATCGAGTAATCCGACATATTGACCCTGATGATCCACCAGCACCCAGTTTTGCTGAGCCGCAGTGTCTAGATAGGGCTGAAGCTGCTGTAGCGTTGAGTCAATGGAAAGAGAGGCGATCGGCTCTAGTAAAGTCTGACCTTCAGTCTTCATCTGGTTCAGCAGGCTCTCGGTAGAGATTTGATCGCCAGCA
The DNA here is from genome assembly GCF_059504425.1 of Drouetiella sp. Taxonomy (NCBI): domain Bacteria; kingdom Bacillati; phylum Cyanobacteriota; class Cyanophyceae; order Oculatellales; family Oculatellaceae; genus Drouetiella; species Drouetiella sp. The sequence goes on along the minus strand of NZ_JCACIN010000073.1, from coordinate 134,137 downwards.
CTCTGAGAAATGTACGGCATGAAGCGATGCAGGGACAAAACACCCAAAGCAACATGCAGCCGATCGGTCACAACAATTTGGGAGCAGCTCGTTTGCAGAAAGGTTTGCCAAACCTGCGACAGAGATTCTGTTTCAGCGCAAGCCGGAACATCTATCAAAAAATCTCTGAGTGAGAGAATATCCATTCGCAGTACAAAGGGCAAATTCCCAAAGATTGGAGAGCATTAGACGGATTGGCGGATAAATCTTTCAAAACCTGCCCCTAGAGCGATATCTAGGATGAGGGTTGAGGTCAGTCAACCTAAGAACTTGAATGGGCAGGTGCCATAGACGCAAATGCAGGAAATGGCAAAATTGCTCTGGGATGAATCTTTAGGATAATCTCTTGAAAATCAGGACAGATTATTGTGGAAATTGGGTTAGTCAGGGTAGGGGGGATCGATCGCACAGCACTATCTCAATTATGATGACACCCCTACAGAAGCCAAGCCGTTTTCAATTACAATAATCATTAAGTATTTTTATGAAATTTGACGTTCGTGCAAAGATCTTATCCTTTGCTCCTACTGAATCATCCACATTTAGCAGATATTTAAGGCTTTGCGCTCCCCATTAGTAATTTGCATCATTGACTTTTCGGGTAACCTGACTCGGTCTGTTGGGCAATATATAAAAAATGATTCGAGTGCTGAAGAGCCAGGTCGATATACGCTAACTCAATTCGATTCCGAGGTGCAGTTCTTAGGCTTTGTCAATCAGGAGAATCTGCACATTGATTGCCTTATTTTTCAAAACAGTCCTGTCTTACAGGCGCTGCTCAACCAGCTTCGGCATCAGGCTGTCTTTCTGCCAGCGGTTGTCCTGAATCTTAGCTTACAAGACCCGATTTCTGAAGGCGCAATTCTAACGAAATTCGATACATCTCAAGAATTTGCCTACTCTAAACTGATTTACCACCCGGCTGTGGTAGAACTACCCTTTGAAAAGATTAGTCTGATTGAGTGGGCTATCGAAACTGCCATCAGCAAATTTATTCAGCTCTTGCCTATGGGTCAAGCGTGTTCGATTTCGCCAGACTCAGTTTCGCCAGATTTAGTTTCGCCAGACTCAGTTTCGCCAGATCTAGCTTTACCCGCGTCGGTGCCGCTAGACTCAGTGGATACCCAGATCCCTCACAAATCTCTAGTTGCTCAGCAAATGCGCTTGGCTGAAAAATTGAAGGAGCGCCTAGGGTATCTCGGCATTTACTACAAGCGTAGCTCCAAAAACTTCCTTCGTTATATGTCTTTACCTCAGCGGCAAGAGTTGCTGCAACAGCTTAAGGCTGACTATCGTGAAATCATTCTGTCTTATTTCTCTCAGGAATCCGGCCTCAATCAAAAAATAGACAATTTTGTCAACATTGCTTTCTTCGCAGATGTGCCGATCGCTCAAATTGTTGAAATTCATATGGGATTGATGGATGAATTTTCAAAACAGCTTAAGTTGGAAGGGCGGAGCGATGAAATTTTGCAGGATTACCGTTTAACCTTGATTGATACGATCGCTCATCTATGCGAAATGTATCGTCGTTCCATTCCAAGAGAACCTATCTCTAAAGATCAATGATTGATTCAAGCAATTTTTCCTATAGACTGAGCAGCGATTAAACAGCTTGAGTCTGTTTTCAAATCTTCCTTCTTCCTGTAGAACATAAGCTAAGGTGAATTGAGTCTATGAGTCCTCTAAAAAAAACCTACATTCTTAAGCTCTACGTTGCAGGAAATACGCCAAATTCTGTGCGTGCCCTCAAGACGCTGAACAATATTTTGGAAAAGGAGTTTCAGGGCGTATACGCCTTGAAAGTGATAGATGTTTTGAAAAACCCTCAGCTCGCAGAAGAAGATAAAATTCTGGCAACGCCGACTCTGGCTAAGATTTTGCCACCACCCGTGCGTAAAATTATTGGTGACTTGAGCGATCGAGAACGGGTTCTAATTGGGCTTGATCTTCTCTATGATGAGTTGCAGGAAGACGAATCTTTGAATCTTTAATTCATTTCATTTTCTATCTTTTCTTTTGAATTATTTCTATCTTTTCTCGCTAAATTAAGGTAATGGAGTATGACCCAGGTCAATCAGGATGAACTGTTGCAGCGATCGCCTGCTGGGGTTCAAAAAATACGCACTCTGATTGAAGGATTTGATGATATTAGTCATGGTGGAATCCCAATAGGCAGAAGCACCTTAGTCAGCGGTACCTCTGGAACGGGCAAAACGCTTTTTGCCGTACAGTTTCTCTACCACGGCATCACTCAGTTTGATGAGCCAGGTATCTTTGTCACCTTTGAAGAATCTCCTGCGGACGTGATTAAAAACGCCCAAAGCTTTGGTTGGGATCTGCAAAAGCTGATTGATGAAGGCACATTGTTTATTCTGGATGCCTCACCCGACCCAGAAGGTCAGGACGTCATCGGCAATTTTGATCTGTCAGCGCTGATTGAGCGAATTCAGTATGCCATTCGCAAATATAAAGCCAGACGGGTTTCTATTGATTCCATCACCGCCGTTTTTCAGCAATACGACGCAGTGGGCGTGGTTAGACGCGAGATTTTTCGCTTGGTGGCTCGATTGAAGCAGGTAGGCGTAACCACTATCATGACAACTGAACGCGTCGAGGAATATGGCCCAGTCGCTCGGTTTGGCGTTGAGGAATTTGTTTCAGATAATGTGGTGATTGTGCGTAACGTTCTAGAGGGCGAGCGCCGGAGACGCACTATGGAAATTCTCAAGCTGCGGGGCACAACCCACATGAAGGGCGAATACCCCTTCACCATTACCAACCACGGCGTAAATATTTTTCCGCTGGGGGCGATGCAGCTGACGCAGCGATCGTCCAATGTCCGAGTTTCCTCCGGAGTTAAGAAGCTGGACAGTATGTGTGGCGGCGGTTTCTTCAAGGACTCCATTATTCTGGTAACGGGCGCAACCGGGACAGGTAAAACGCTGCTAGTCAGCAAATTTCTTCAGGATGCCTGCAATGTGGGGGAGCGAGCAATTTTGTTTGCCTACGAAGAGTCTCGCGCTCAGTTGTCTCGAAACGCCTATTCCTGGGGTATTGATTTTGAAGATCTGGAGCAGAAGGGTTTGTTGAAGATTCTCTGCGCTTATCCAGAGTCGGCTGGGTTAGAAGACCATCTGCAAATTATTAAGTCTGAAATTTCAGAATTTAAGCCGTCCCGAATTGCGATCGACTCTCTTTCGGCGCTGGCGCGGGGAGTTAGCAACAACGCCTTCCGCCAGTTTGTGATTGGGGTGACGGGATTTGCCAAACAGGAGGAAATCACGGGCTTTTTTACCAATACCACCGATCAGTTTATGGGGTCAAATTCGATTACCGATTCCCATATCTCTACGATCACTGACACGATTCTGATGCTGCAATATGTTGAGATTCGCGGCGAGATGGCGCGGGCAATTAACGTCTTTAAGATGCGCGGCTCTTGGCATGACAAAGGCATCCGTGAATACACCATCAGCGACAACGGGCCAGAAATCAAAGAAGCCTTCCGCAACTTTGAAGGCATTATCAGCGGTTCGCCCTCTCGGATTACGGTGGATGAAAAAAATGAGCTATCCCGCATCGTGCGAGGCTTTCAGGAAAAATCGGAAGATGAGATTTAGTCTACTGATTTCGTAATCTCAACCCTAATCTCAACAGTATTTTCCCCAGTCTTTGGCGATCTCCTTCCGTAATTTCGGGATGGTGTGACTGTGACTCAAGCACTAGAATTTTGCGTAAGTTGCAAATACTCACTGCTGGGGAAATAACTGATGAAGATGAAAAGCCTTGTGCTGGCGGCAATTGCCTCTGTAGCCATGACGATCGCCTTAGCGCTGCCTTCTTTAGCGCGCCCCGCCGTGTTGGTTGGTTCACAGGATGGTTCACGTATTAACGTTCGCTTGGAACCCACAACCGCATCTTCATCTCCCCACTATGGCTTAGTTGGAGACTACATTGAGGTATTGAGCGAAGCTCGTGGCGAGGACAACTATATCTGGTGCTACATCAGATTTAGCTCAGGAGCAGAAGGCTGGGTGCGAGGTGATTTTGTCAGCTACAGATAAGAAATTTTTGAATCCTTATTGAGAGCACGATGGAAAGTAGCTATCCTGCTCTCAAATCCTAGTCTCAAACCTGTTTGAAATCACAAATTAACGTGATGTGCAACTTGGTCTAAAAATCTTGTGGGATGGACATCCTGCTCGTCCGAATCTGGTTAGGCAAGATGTCTGCCCCGTAGATCCAGAGCTTTAGGAAAAGAGTCGCACATTGCGTAAATTAATTAACCAGTAATAGTTTTTGAGAGGATCGTGCGCGATCCTCTCAAAAACTATTGGGCTTTATTTTGTATGCGATCCTTACATTAGACCTCTTGCAAATCAGGTTTAGTAGGGGCACAGCCCACTACACCTGATTCCAAAACTCTAATCTGCAAGAGGTCTATTAGTAGTCGGTTTCTTCTTCATACTCCACAACCCGCTTACGCTCAGGGATATTCACCTCCGGCGCTCGATAGGGAATGGGATTATCATCATCTGCCCAAGCGTCGTTTGTGACATCTTCGTCACCTGCATATGCTGACGCTGGAGACGTACTGGGAATTTCTTGATACTCCACATCATCATAGACATCGGCTTGACCGCCCCAGTTGTCTTCAGGTTCCTCGTTAGGCAATTCCTGACGCATCACTTTAGGCTGTTGTCGGGGCTGAACCTCTTGCCAGTGGTCATCATCCCAGGTCTCTTGAGCCACAGGAATCTTGGCTCGCATCGGCTCGACGGGGGTTTTGATACCAGAGGGCAGCTGGTTTGTGGTTGCTGTCGGGGTCATGTAGGCGGTATCCTCGTCCCGATCCCAGGGAGGTTTGCCAATGCCTAGCCGCTCTAGTAGACCTACGGTAAGCTGGTTCATTTTTTCTTCTGAACCTTCAAATACAATCAGGCGATCAGGTCCACTACTGACCACCTCGTCCATCGACAGCTCATAGGTGCTCAGCACCTGATCGGGAATTTGAGGTAGGCCGATCGAAGCTAGCACGATCGACTCAACACGACCTGAGTTTGCCTCAAACTTGAAGCCGCGCACTTTGCCCAAAAGTTCGCCTGTCTCGGTAATGACTTCGCTGTTGATCAAATTACTATAGCTGTCTAGAGTAATATCCTCATCTAAAACAGAATCGTCATCCACCAACACCACGTCGCCAATCTGACGAACGCTCTTCAGCAAGAGCGTCTGCTGCTCTTGAGACATCACGCCAGAGAGGATGTTTTGACGTACGCCAATTACCACCACTTCTCGGCGATCGACATCCGCCCAAAGCTGGCTCACTACGCCTAGGCGCTTGCCCGTGTTGCGGGTAATCACCTGTGTTCCAATCAGATCAGCACGTTGGCAATATTGTTCAGATGTCATTTTCGAGTCCCAATCTCGAAGGAACTTAATGTATCAGCAATCATTTAGCTAACCAAAATATCTGCGATATCAGGATCGAGCAAGATGACCAAGCTAACTAGATTATACAGACCTGGTTAGACAGAAGCGCTCTGGGGCTGCAAGTTTAGCCCCAGAACCTGAGTATAAGCACCGCGCGCCTGAGTCACCCCGATCGTCCGCTCAGCAGCTTCAATCATAGGTCGGCGGAGGCTAACCACAATAAATTGAGCCTGCTGCGTTTGATGTTTAATCATTCTAGCTAATCGCTCTACATTTGCCCCATCTAGGAACATATCTACCTCGTCGAAAGCGTAGAACGGCGAAGGGCGGTAGCGCTGGAGGGCAAAGATAAAGCTGAGGGCTGTCAAAGATTTTTCGCCCCCCGACATAGAGGCTAAGCGTCGGACGGGCTTGCCTTTGGGGTGAGCAACCAGATTGAGTCCACTACCAAAGGGGTCATGCGGATCATCTAATTGCAGGTAGCCATCGCCATCCGAAAGTTCAGCAAAGATAGTCTGAAAGTTTTCATTAACGGCATCAAAGGCTTCTTTGAAAGCGCGTTGCCTTAACGTGGTGAAGTTTTCAATTCGCAGCAATAGCTCGGTGCGTTCTTCATCCAATGTACCTAGCTTTTGGCTCAGTTCCTCTAGACGCGCCTGAGTGCGATCGTATTCTTCCAGCGCCAGCATATTGACCGGCTCCATCGCCTGAAGGCGTTTTTGCAGCGATCGCAATTCATGCTGCAAGGTGCCTAGATCTTTGACCTCTTCAGGAATTTCGGGCAACGGATCGGGCAGTTCGGCTTGCTGAGCCGTGAGCTGCTCCTGAAGGGCAATTAGCTCTTGTCGTCGAGTCTGCTGAGTTTCCAAAAGCTTTTGCAGCTGCCACTCTAGCTGTTGTTGCTGGGTTTGCTGCTCTCGTAGCTGCCGCTCGGCGCGATCGCGCTCCTGCTTTTCGGAGGCGAGAGTTTGCTCTAGGGCAGCGAGACTGACTTGAATCTGGGTAATTTGATGAGTCAGAGCAGAACGCTGATCGCTTAGGGTTGAGGTCTGGTTGAGCTGTGCGGTCTGCTGGGTGCGATACTCTTTTAACCGCTGCTGAGACTGCTCGACTTTCTCCTGAAACCTTTGCTGCTGATTTTTCAGATCTTGAAGACGCTGTTCTGCGGACTGAAGGGCAAGCTGGCGATCGCTCAACTGCGACTCCTGCGCCCGAATTGCCGCCTGGATTTGCTGCCATTCGCTGTGGGTTTGAGACTGCTCCAAGTCTGTCAAAATCTGCCGCTGTCGCTGAAGCTCAGATTCCTGCCGGGGTAAATCTTGCTCTAGAGACTGCAATCGCTGCTGAGCCGTGGAAAACTCCTGCATATTTTGAGAAAGCTGAGTGCGAAGCTGTCCTTCTTGCGCCGTAAAGCTAACGATCTGGGCCTGAATTTGCTCAGCACTCATCTGCACTTCTCGATGCTGCTGTCGGGCTTCGATGAGCGCTTGCGATCGCGTCTTTACGGCAACAACTGCGTCCGCAATCGCCTGTTGACAGCGGGTGAGAATGCGATCGAGTTCATGCAGCCGATCGCGCAGGGCAATGGCTTCAGAAGATTCTCCTGATTCTACGGTGCCGAAGTGCAAGGTGCCTTGCCGGGTGCTGATGCTGCCGCCCGTCATAGCGCCGCTTGTTTCTAGCAGCTCGCCATCTAGGGTAATGATGCGGTATTGCCCCATTTCCTTGCGGGCAGCTTGCAGTGAACTAAAAACCACGGTGTTACCAAACACGTAGGAAAATACATCCTGATAGCGATCGTCACACTCGATCAAATTGACGGCGTAGTCTACAAAGCCATCGGGACGATTCCAGGCGGGAATAGGCGTGAAGTGCGAAGCGCGAATTTTGTTCAGCGGCAGAAAGGTTGCCCGTCCGCCGCGCTGCTGTTTTAGGGTCTGGATTCCGGCAGCGGCAACGCGATCGTCTTCTACCACCAAATAACTGAGGCGTGCCCCTGCCGCAATCTCTAGGGCAAGCTGGTACTGCGGCTCAACTCTACCTAGCTGTGCCACCAGCCCACAAATGCCAGACAGCTTGGCGCGCTGCAAAACCTCAATGACTCCGGTTCCCTGAGATTCTTGAATTGCCTGAGCTTGAGCCTCCAACTTGTCGAGCTGCCGCTGCTTGTCTCGCTGCTCTTGCAGCAATCGCGTCTGGGTTTCCTGCTGGATTTGCAGCTCCTGCTCGGCTGAAGTCAGCGACTTTTGACAGCTATCCACCTGCTGAAGCGAGGCGCTTAGCGTCCCGACCACTTGGGTATACTGCCCCTGCTTGGTCGCAGCTTCTTGGGCGATCGCTTGGACTCCCTCATTCTGCTCCTGAATTTTTTGCCGCAGCTGCTCGACCCGTTCTTGCAGCTTGGCCTGTTCAGTTCTCTGAGGCTCTAAAGCCTGGAGCAGAGTTTCCATCTGATGTCGCACTGCCGCCTGTTCCTGCACCCAAGCATCGGAGGCAGCGGCGATCGCGGTGGCAGCTTCGCGCTGTCGATCGAGAGATTGCTTTGCCTGATCGCGATCGCTCCGCAGTCTAGCCAGATCTTGAGTTTCAACAGACTGACTCTCCTGAGATAGACGCTGCACCTGCTGCACCTGCTCCTGAATCTCGCGCTGAGTCCGGTCAATCGCCACCGCGATTTCTGCCTGAGCTGTTGCCAAATCCTGCTCTTGGCGCTGTACCTGGCGCAGTTCGGCTTCGCGGGTTGCCAGGGTAGACTGAAATGCCAACAGCTCGTCTTCGCCCAGCGCCTTGACTTTAGCGTTGAGCTGCTCTAGCTCGACGATCGCGGCTTGAATCACCTGGTTCAGCGCGATCAGCTGTGTGTTGAGTTCGGCATGGGTGCGATCGCCTGCCTCAATTTGTGCCTGCATCTGTCGCACCTGCTGCTCCTGTGCCCGCCAGAGCAGAACCGACTCCCACTGACTCTTAGCCTGTAGCTCCAGTTTAAGGCGCTGATATTTTTCGGCTTTGAGGCGATCTTGGGCAAGGCGATCGCGCTGGGCAATCAGCTCTTTTTCAACAATCCGAAACTTCTCTTCCCGCTCTTTGACAGCATCTAGCTTGTCTTTTGCCTGGTGAATTTTGCGATCGAATGCGCCTACGCCTGCCAATTCATCGATAATCTCGCGTCGCTCTCGCGGATTCATAGAAATAATGCTGGTGACATCTCCCTGCAGCACGACATTGTAGCCTTCGGGATAGATTCGCAGCTTGTGAAGCTGTTCGTGCAGCTCAGTTAGAGTACAGGATTGGTCGTTGATAAAATAGTTAGAGGTGTAGGTTCCTTGCTGGGTGACACGCAGCTTACGGGTGACTGTCCATTCACGCAGGAGTTCAGCGGGCGCTGGAGGAGTTGCGCCATTGCCTGATGCTTGTCGCTCAGCATCTTGATCATGCGTCCAATCTGAGCTTTCGGCTGCCTCGTCTTCTGCTCTATTTTGGTCATTCTGATCGTGACCCTCTTGATCCTGGCTATCGATCGCCTCCCCTAGGTCAAACGTCACCGTTACGCTAGCTTCAACGGTCGATTTTCCTCGACTCGTTTGGTTCTGGTTCACCAAGTCAGGAAGACGCTCAGCCCGCATTCCTTTGGAGCTGGAAAGCCCAAGGGCAAACAGCAGCGCATCCAAAATATTGGACTTGCCGGAGCCATTGGGACCGGAAACCACTGTAAACCCTGGCAGCAAGGGAACCTGCGTTGTGCCGCCAAAGGATTTGAAGTGAGTGAGTTCAACGCGCTTGATGTACACTCGGCTACAACTAAAGTTAGTACAAATATACTGAGTATTTTAAACCTTGGCAAGCTCAGTGTTTGCTGGGTTCCTAAAATTTTCACAGCTACCCCGGAATCATATAAGCAAATTCAGATTTTGGCGCAGGATTGGAGTAGCGATCGCTTTCCCAAAACTCCATCCAGATCCTACAAAAAATCCCTCTGATCCGCTTGCAGGTCGCCAGCTAATCAGAGGGATTCAAAGCTGCAATTTGTGGCAGCTTATCCGCAGCCTATCGTCTAGATGCGATTGTAGGGCACCATATCCTCGCCATAGTAGCGGGCATACTCAGCGCTATTCACCATTGCCTCCACGGCAGCCTTCAAACTGTCACCCGATAGCAGCAGATTGTACTGCTGAATTTCGGATGCAGCCGGGGCACGACCCAGGATATGGCGGAATAGAAGCTCGATCGCCTTAGTGTTTGGATAAGGCAGATAGAAACGACGGCTGTAAGCCTCTGAGCTTGCAAGAGCCTTCACAAATTCCCGCATCGAGATTTCGCCACGCTTCAGCTGGCTTTCCAGTTCAACAGAGCGCAGTTCGCTAGGCACCTGCTCATCATGCAGATCCATGATTTGTCCGTAGAGAGTGCTGATTACCAGCTCCTGCTCAGTAGAGTCTGAGTGAGGATACCAACGGTAAATGCGGGTGGGCTTACGTGTCGCCACATCCACTTCGGCAACACTAGCAATGGAACGACCCGATTCTACCAGCGTAGCCTGAGTGCTTTGACGGGCTTGCTTCTCATTATCTGCGATCGCCTTGCTCATCAGAGGCATCTTAGAGATGTCCATGCGAGGCTTGACTGGCTCAAAGCTAGGAATCACAACATCCTTATTTTGCTTGGTGAGCTGATCGTACAAACGATTGGTATTGGGGAAGTTAGCGGCAGGCAGCGTTGGAAAACGGCGGTAGGGCACGGTGTCTTCGCCAAAGTTTTCGGCATATTCAACGGTGTTAACCATCGCCTGAATGAATGCCCCCAAGCCTTCAGTCGCCAGCAGCTTGTTGTACTTGCGGATTTCAGCTTGATCGATCGGCGCACGACCCAAGAAGTGCTTCGTTCCCAGCTCAATCACCTTGGTATTGGGATAGGGCGTGTAGAACTCCTTGATATACAAGCGAGAGGTGCCCAGCGCCTCAACAAACTCCTTCAAGTTCAGCTCGTTATTCCGCAATTTGCTCTCTAGCGAGACAAAGTCGTTCTGGATAATGTAAGGCTCAATGTCGCGCTCAAAGATTTGGCGGTAGGCAGCCCGAATTACCGTTTGAACTTCAGTTGCCCCTTGACCCGTGAGCTTAAACACCTTAGTTTGCTCACGCTGCTTGCTCACCCCTTGATTGGTGCGGAACTCAACGTCAGCAACGCTGCGGTTGTCTTCCACTGCGCCCATCTGCACAAACATCGGCGTTTCTTCCACTTCGGGGCGTGCGCCCTTGTCCACGATGCTGCCAACGCGGCTGGTGCGCATCGCTAGACCTGCGGGAGTCAAATAGCGCTCATAGGGAACGGTATCTTCACCAAAGGTCTGGCTATACTCCAAACTGTCGAGGATGGCATCCACCACGGCATAGAAGCCTTTCTTTGACGCGATATCAAAGTAGGCGTTGATCTCTTGACGACCGTAGGTGGGACGACCCATAAGACGACGATGAATATACTCGATCGCCTTCACCACATAAAGCGGAGTCCAGTAGGTCTTGAGGAAAGTGTCAGACTTCGCTAACTGCCGGATGAACTCGCGCACCGGAATCTGCCCATTTTCCAAGAAAGTTTCGGCAGCCGTCAGCCGCTGACCAGAATAGACTTCGCGACCAAACACCTGTAGATAGGCGGCACGAATCACGGCCTGCGTCGAGCTTTCGGTGAACTTGATGCTGATGCCCTTGGTGCCACCGCCAGAACCGCTGCTAAAACTACCCCGCTTGGCAAAGGTGCCCGTGTAGTTGGGAAGCTGCTCTAGTTTAAACACCTTAGGTCCCAAAGAGCCAGGAGCCTCACCCCTAGCACCAGGATTGCTCAGCTGATTGTTGATGCCCGCGCCGCGATTAATCAAAATCCGGCGAGTGTCCTTACCGAACGGAGCAGGGCTAGTGCTGGGGTTGCGAGTTTCTTTCGGGAAGATTGCACCAAACTGAATCTCCAGGGGATCGTTGCCAGAGCCATAAACATGCTGATCGGGCAGCGGCTGATTGTACCGCGCAAAGGTGGTGATGAACTGCGGAATTTTACGGAACGGCGCACTGAACTTAAACAAGTCCTGCTGAGGTCCCCAGTTGCGGCATTCCTGAGCTTCTTGACCCAAGCCCCGCAGGTAGGGAACGGTTTCCTCGCCAAAGTAATCAGAATATTCTGGAGAATCCACGAGCGCATCGACTAGAGCCGACAAACCGCCTTGGGAAACGATCGCAAAGTATTTCTGCACTTCCTCACGGGAAGAAGGACCACGACCTAAAATATGGCGGAAAGCCAGCTCTAGAGCGCGGCTGTTGATGTAAGGCTCAAAGAAATTCTTGCGGTACAGCGGCGACTTGGCAAGGCGGCGGATAAACTCCTTCATGGAGATGTCGCCATTCTTTACCTTCGACTCCAAATCAGAGATGCTGAGGGAGTAGGCACGGGTAATGTCTCGCTCAAACACCTGACGATAAGCTGCTTTCACCACATCAATCTTCTCTGTAGAAGACAGACCGGGCTTCATGGCATACTTCGGACGGCGCTCCGACGCATTGAAGTAAATCTGAGGAAGCTGTAAGCCCTGCTGATCGCCCGTGGGACGCTGCCGCACCTTAGCCGAAGGCGTGGAACCTTTGAACTCGGTCAGCAACACCTCGAAATACTGAGAAACGATCGCCGTCGCATCCGCATCCTGACGGAAGTAGGTGAGAGCCGCAATTCGCATCCCCTGAATAGCCACGATCGTCGCATCGGCAGAACAGGCATTTTCAATAATTTCCCGCAATCCCCGAACGTTGACCGCAATGATGTTTGGATCGCCCGCGACGATCGCATAGGTGATGTATCGCAAGAACCAGCTCAGGTCACGCAGAGATTTCTGCATGTTGCGCGGTCCATAACGAGATACGTTGATGGGGCGGAAAGCCGCGGGTGTAGTGTCGCTTCCCGATGAAGGAGTCAAGAATAGCGCTTTAAGTCCTTCAAGAATGCCACCACTGCCGCTCGATACATAGGTCGCCGTTCCCAGCCTCCTAGATTCCTGAGCATCCAGAGTGGCGCCGCCCATGGTCACTAAGATGGGAGCGTCGTCCTTAGGCTTCTCCAAGAAAGCCATAGGAGAGCCGCCGACAAAAATGCGGTTAGCTGCCCGCGAAACAATCAAATCTGAATTTTGAGTAAGAATTTGTGAAATTTCGATTCTCTTCAGCCCAGAGCCAAAGTAGCTAGACAACTCGCTGAGTTCTCCGCGCCCCAGAAAGCGATCTTGCTGTTCGGCCTGAGAAATGGTTGCGACAGGTACGGTTTGATAGAGTTGCGGACGTGCAACAGAGCTTCCACCACTTGCCTTAACACTCATTGGATTCCAAAAGCTCCCTATATTTAATGATTGCGTTAGACGTGCTTAAGGTGCCGCCTAGCCAGCATCGCCAACCGTTCGCGGATTAAGCGATTCTCGGTTAAGAGAGGCAGTTAAGACATTCAGTCAGGGCATCCCGTGAAAATATCACCGACCTCACCCAAAAGACCGTTTGAGTTAGCTGTCTAAGTTAATTGGCTTATCTTTCTAAATTAGAACGTTTCGGGTCCCTGCACGCTTTTATTAAGAAGTGTATAGCTTCCCGACCTAACCCATAGGGCAAATCATAAAGGATTATGGATGCTTACATGAGAGTAGCTTTAAGCTTTGTTACTTTCTGGGAATTTTGGTCTTGGCTGGGAATCCTCACTTCTTGGAAATAGCAGAATTTTTTGTCATCCCCAAAAACTGACGAAAATCTGATGTCCAATTTGTTCAATATCTAATCCAATATCTAATAAGTATTGTTACTCGTCAGTGATATGATTTTTAGGGGCTGCGTTTAGCCCTGATACACACACTGAGCATAGGTTCCAAGCTCTAATAGCAGTCAAACGCTATTAGGTTGCAAGAATTATTAGGTTGCAAGAATTGTGAATTCGCCAGATCCCTCTCTCGAAACCGCAGCCGAATCAAGCTCCAATCCGCAGGTGCCCGTGACAGGTAATACTGCGACAGCGCAACCTGTAGAAGTGCAGTCTGTAGGGGTGGCGATCGTGCTCTCCCCAGAGCCAGACGCATCCATGGAGGAGTATTTCCAGCTACAGGAAAAGCTGCTGAGTCTGACACTAATCCTGACAGGGATTATCTTTTTCTCCGTTTGGATTTTTTATTCACTTAATATTGCGCTTAATTACCTGCTTGGAGCGTGCACAGGTGTGGTTTACTTGAGGATGTTGGCAAGAAATGTTGCGCAGCTTGGTAGGCAAAGAAAGCAGTTGGGCAGCTCCCGACTCGCCGTCCTGATTGGGGTGATTATCGTAGCTTCTCAATTGCATGAGCTGCAAATCATACCCATTTTTCTAGGATTCCTTACCTACAAGGCAGCGATCATTTTCTATATGCTGCAAACGACAATCTTACCTGATTCCCAATAGTTTCAGGATATCCTAGCACTCCTTTAAGATTCTGGGAATTTTTCTTCGCATGGAAACGTTGAACGCTTTCACTACCTTCAATGCCTTCCCGCTGGCCGAGCTAGAGGTGGGCAAGCAGTTTTATTGGCACTTGGGCAATCTGGAAATTCATGGTCAGATTTTGCTGACTTCCTGGTTCGTCATTGGGGTGCTGGTGATTGCCTCCATTTTGGCAACGCGCAAAATCCAGCTAGTTCCGGCGGGTACCCAGAACTTGATGGAGTATGCGCTAGAATTCATCCGGGATTTGACCAAGACGCAAATTGGTGAAAAGGAATATCGACCTTGGGTTCCTTTCATTGGTACGCTGTTCTTGTTCATTTTCATCAGCAACTGGTCAGGTGCACTGATTCCCTGGAAGCTGATTCGGATTCCAGAGGGGGAACTGGCTGCTCCTACAGGCGATATCAATACGACGATCGCCTTAGCACTGCTCACCTCCCTGGCATATTTCTACGCGGGCTTCAAAAAGAAGGGTCTAGGCTACTTTGGCAACTATGTGCAGCCCGTCGCCTTTATGTTGCCGTTCAAAATTATTGAAGATTTCACTAAGCCGCTTTCCCTAAGCTTTCGTCTGTTTGGCAACATCCTGGCAGATGAACTGGTGGTAGCGGTGCTGGTTCTCCTGGTTCCCCTATTTATTCCGCTGCCCGTTATGGCGTTGGGCTTGTTTACGAGCGCGATCCAAGCACTGATTTTTGCGACGCTGGCGGCTTCTTACATTGGGGAAGCCATGGAGGATCACGGTGAAGGGCACGAGGAGCATTAATCTCTTTTGAGATTGGCTTTCGCGGGATAGTATCCCTTGTCCCTGAGTGTTTCGGCTGCTAGATGTGCTCATCCGAGCGTCTGCACCCTGAAACTGTATGCAGCGTGAAAACGCTTGCTGACGCTGATAACGTTCGTTTGATCTAGTTCTACATCTAAGGTAAGGAAGATTATCATGAATCCAACGGTTGCTGCTGCTTCTGTTCTCGCTGCCGCTCTGGCTGTCGGTTTGGGCGCGATTGGTCCTGGTATTGGTCAAGGTAATGCGGCAGGTCGGGCTGTTGAAGGAATTGCTCGTCAGCCTGAAGCAGAAGGCAAAATTCGGGGTACGTTGCTGTTGAGCTTGGCGTTCATGGAAGCGCTAACCATTTACGGCTTGGTTGTAGCTCTAGTGCTGCTATTCGCTAACCCCTTCGCATAACGATCTTTGGTTGTGGAGGTGCTGTACGCAGCGCCTCCACAGTGCTAAGCGCGATCCCTTATTTTTGATCCTTCCACTTGTTGTTTAACCCCTCCAGTGTCAAGGGGGTAACTAAATATGATTCATTCAACAATCCTGCTGGCGGCTGAAGCGGCGGCAGAGGGCAAGGGTGGGCTGTTCGACATTGATGCGACCCTACCCATCATGGCGATTCAGTTTTTAGTGCTGGTTGCTGTCCTCAACGCTTTGTTCTACAAGCCAATCGGCAAGGCAATTGACGATCGAGATGCCCTCATCCGCTCCAATCAAGCTGATGCTAAAGAACGGCTTGCTAAGGCTGAAGCCATGGCAAGGCAGTATGAGCAGGAGCTAGCTGATACCCGTCGTCAGGCGCAAAAGGTGATTGCTGATGCTCAGGCTGATGCGCAGCAAACCGCCTCTCAACAGATGGCGGCTGTGCAGCAAGAGGCTCAGCTACAGCGTGAGCAAGTGCAGGTGCAGTTAGACCAGCAGAAGCAAGAGGCTATGCAGTCTTTGGAACAGCAGGTAGACGCTCTGAGTCGGCAAATCTTGGAAAAGCTCTTGGGCGCACAGGCGGTTGGCTAGTTAGGCGAGATAGCTACAGGCAAAGCTACTTTTGAGACGAGAGTTATGGTGAGATAGGAATTATGGAGAGCTTCATTTTACTGGCTGCTAAGACGGCAGAAGTTGCTGAAACAGCAGAGAGGGGAGGGTTCGGGCTGAACTTCAATCTTCTTGAATCTAACATTATCAACCTGGCTATTATCATTGGTGTGCTGATTTATTTTGGTCGAGGCTTCTTGGGTAAAACCCTTTCGGAGCGGCGATCGAAAATTGAAGAAGCTATCAAAGATGCTGAGCAGCGGAAGCAGAAGGCGGCGGCGGCATTGGCAGATCAGCAGCAGAAGCTGGCTCAGGCGCAGACCGAGGCGGCTCGAATTCGCTCTGAAGCTGAAGGACGGGCTGAGGCAGTCAGGGGTGAGGTTCTCGCTCAGGCGCAGACGGACATTGAGCGGATGAGAGCTTCTGCGGCTCAGGATCTGAATACGCAGCAGGAGAAAATTATCAGCGAAGTGCGGCAGCGGATTGCGGCACTGGCGGTTCAACGGGCTGAGTCTCAATTGCGATCGGGTCTGGATCCAGAGACTCAGCAGCAGTTGATTGAGCGCAGCATAGCCACAATAGGAGGAAGCTGATGAAGTCTAGTCTAGTTTCCGGTGAAATTGCTGAGCCTTATGCTCAGGCGCTGATGTCATTAGCGCAGTCGAGCAATCAGGTCGATCGCATTGGTGAAGACGTTAGCTCAGTGCTGTCAGTGCTGTCTGAATCTCAGGATCTCAGAACCTGCTTGTCTAGCCCCTTGTTTGAAGCGGACGTGAAGAAGCGAGTGATCCGGCAGGTCATGGGCGATCAGCTTCATGCCTACACGCTCAACTTCATTCTGCTGTTGGTCGATCGCGGTCGCATTGTCTTCGTCGAAGATATCTTCCGGCAGTTTCAGGTGTTGCTACGTCAGCTCCGCAGAGCCGTCCTCGCAGAGGTGACTTCAGCGGTCGCGCTGAGCGAAGAGCAGCAAAACGGAATTCGCCAGAAGGTTCTAAGCATGACTCAGTCAGAGCAGGTTGAGCTAGAGCTTACCGTCGATCCTGATCTGATGGGTGGAGTCATTATTAAGGTTGGCTCTCAGGTAGTGGATGCCAGTCTGCAGACTCAGCTTCGCCGAATTGGGATGAAGCTAGGGGCTTAATATTCGAGATTTAGCGCTACAGATACTCCTTGTCCTCCATTTTTCAATTAGAGAGAACGACAGATGTCAATCAGTATTAGACCTGACGAAATTAGTAGCATCATTCGCCAGCAGATCGAGCAATACGATCAGGACGTGAAAACCACGAATGTGGGTACCGTCCTGCAAGTTGGGGACGGGATTGCCCGTGTCTACGGTCTGGAACAGGCGATGTCTGGAGAGCTGCTGGAATTTGAAGATGGTACAGTCGGAATCGCCCTGAACCTGGAAGAAGACAACGTTGGCGTGGTGCTGATGGGCACAGGCTTGGGAATTCAGGAAGGTAGTTCTGTGACTTCCACTGGCAAGATTGCCTCGATTCCGGTGGGTGATGCCATGATTGGACGCGTGGTGGATGCTTTGGCACGTCCGCTAGACGGCAAGGGTGATGTGGTTTCTTCCGAGAGCCGCCTGATTGAGTCTCCGGCTCCTGGAATTATTGAGCGGAAATCGGTCTATGAGCCGATGCAGACCGGAATTACGGCGATCGATGCCATGATTCCTATTGGTCGGGGTCAGCGAGAGTTGATCATTGGCGATCGCCAAACGGGCAAGACAACGATCGCGGTAGATACGATCCTCAACCAGAAGAGTGAGAACGTTATCTGCGTTTATGTGGCGATTGGTCAGAAGGCTTCTACGGTAGCTCAGGTCGTTGAAACCCTGCGAGAAAAGGGCGCCTTGGACTACACGATCATTGTCGCGGCAAACGCTAATGACCCGGCAGCTCTTCAGTATTTGGCTCCTTACACGGGTGCAACCCTGGCTGAGTACTTCATGTATAAGGGTCGGCATACGCTGGTGATTTACGATGACTTGTCGAAGCAGGCGCAGGCGTATCGCCAAATGTCGCTGCTGCTACGTCGTCCGCCCGGTCGTGAAGCCTATCCCGGCGACGTGTTCTACCTCCACTCTCGCTTGCTAGAGCGGGCAGCAAAGCTTAGCCCTGAGCTGGGTGAAGGCAGTATGACGGCTCTACCGATCGTCGAAACCCAGGCGGGTGACGTGTCGGCCTATATCCCAACTAACGTCATTTCCATCACTGACGGTCAGATCTTCTTAACCTCCAGCTTGTTCAACTCAGGTCAGCGTCCGGCGGTTAACCCTGGTATCTCGGTGTCTCGCGTGGGTTCTGCTGCGCAGACCAAGGCAATGAAGAAAGTTGCGGGTAAGGTAAAGCTGGAGCTAGCGCAGTTTGACGAGCTTCAAGCCTTTGCTCAGTTCGCTTCTGACCTAGATCAAACGACGCGGAATCAGCTGTCTCGCGGTCAGCGACTGCGGGAGATTCTCAAGCAGCCTCAGTATTCACCGCTGTCAGTGGGTGAACAGGTGGCGATCATTTACTCTGGCATTAATGGTCACCTTGACGAATTGCCCGTTGAGAAGGTTACGGCGTATACCCAAGAGCTACGCAGCTATCTGAAAAACAGCAAGCCCAAGTACATGGAAATTATGACCACTCAGAAGGTTCTGAGTGAAGAAGCGGA
Source organism: Drouetiella sp. (assembly GCF_059504425.1). Lineage (NCBI taxonomy): Bacteria > Bacillati > Cyanobacteriota > Cyanophyceae > Oculatellales > Oculatellaceae > Drouetiella > Drouetiella sp. Next base: position 115,692 of record NZ_JCACIN010000073.1, on the reverse strand, counting down.
GGGTCTGCTGAAGGAAGCGATCGCTGAAGTGAAAAAGACGATGTTGGCTTCTGCCTAAGAGAGTCTAGGAGCTAGTGGCGGCATTTGCTGCCCTAGCTCCCTCGTTTTCCTGTTCTTCTATTCTTTTCATTTATGCCTAACTTAAAGGAAATTCGCGATCGCATTCAGTCGGTCAAAAATACGCGAAAGATTACGGAAGCAATGCGGCTCGTGGCGGCAGCAAAGGTGCGCCGCGCTCAGGAGCAGGTAACGGCAACGCGTCCCTTTGCCGATCGTCTAGCTCAGGTGCTTTACGGCTTGCAGTCTCGCCTCAAGTTTGAGGAAGCCGACTTGCCTCTGCTGAAAAAGCGTCAGGTGAAGACAGTGGGTTTGCTGGTGGTGTCGGGCGATCGCGGTCTATGCGGTGGCTATAATGCCAGCGTCATCAAGCGCGTGGAAATCCGCATTAAAGAATTAAAGGATGCAGGGCTAGATTACCAGCTGGTGCTGATTGGGCGGAAGGCGATTCAGTATTTTCAGCGGCGGAATCAGCCGATCGCCGCGACTTTTGCCAATCTTAACCAGATTCCTTCTGCGGATGAGGCAGGGCAAATTGCGGACGAGCTGTTGTCCTTATTTCTCTCTGAGAAAGTGGACGATGTAGAGCTGATTTACACAAAGTTTGTTTCGTTGATTAGCTCTCGTCCCGTGATTCAGACTCTTCTGCCACTTGACCCGCAGGGCATTGAAAACGCTGATGACGAAATCTTCCGGTTGACCTCCAGAGATGGCAGCTTTCAGGTGGAACGGCAGAAAGTGGATGTTTCTGAATCTGACCCGCTGCCAAAAGACATGATTTTTGAGCAAGACCCGGTGCAGATTCTTGATGCGCTCCTGCCGCTGTACTTGAACAACCAGCTGTTGCGATCGCTGCAAGAAGCCTCTGCTAGCGAACTGGCAGCTCGGATGACAGCAATGAACAACGCTAGTGAAAATGCGAAAGAGTTGATCAAAACGCTGACGTTGTCTTACAACAAGGCGCGTCAGGCAGCCATTACTCAAGAAATTCTTGAGGTGGTTGGTGGTGCCGAAGCGCTGGGCTAACTCATTTCCCACGAAAAAACCGCGCTGCTGGCAGCGCGGTTTTTTCGTGGAGGGCAGCCTAGCGTACGGTGCGGATGCTGTCGATCTTGCGGGTAAACATATCGGTAAAGATGCTCATGATCGTCCGTTTACGGGTAATGATGTTTGTGGTTACGGACATCCCAGACTGGAGCGGTACTTCCTTCCCGCTAACCGCTACATATTGTTTTTCCATCTCCACCCTAGCTGGGAAACGGGAGTAGGGATGAATTTGGTCAGGCGGCAAAGCATCAGAGCCAATATTGACCAGCTTGCCCTGAACATCGCCAAATTCGCTGAAAGGAAACGAATCTACCCGCACATCCACAGGCATTCCGGTCTTCACAAAACCAATATCCTGATTCGTAATGTAGACTTCTGCAATTAGGTTGTTAGTTGGCACCACTTTCAGAATCGGCTCCGTGGTCGTTGCCACAAAACCCGGTCCTTTGGCCTGCAAGTCAAAGATTACGCCATCGACCGGAGAACGTAGCTCTTGGTATTTAAGGGTTACGCCCGTCTCGCTCAGCCTGCTGTTAATATCAGAAATTTGATTTTCGTTATCGACGATCGCCTTGTTTAACTGAGTATCTAGTGAGGCAAGCTGCTTGTCGTTTTCTGCCATTTTATTGCGCAGATCGTTGTCTGATAGCGCCATCGTGTTGGTCATCCTTTGCTGAGCTTGGGCGATCGCAAACTCCAAGCGCTGCTTTTCTAAAATTTGCTTATCCACCTCAGCCTGAGACGCGATGACCTGCTGCTGTTGCCGGGTAACCTGCAGCCGCTGGATACCGCCTTCTTCTAGCAGCGTCGCCAAATCAGCGTAGACGCTTTTATCAATCTCCAACGTCTTTTTTGCAGACTCTAATTGAGAAATCGTTTGGTTGAGCTGCTCCTGCAACTGAGATGTTTCCAGACGAGCGGCGGCAGCTCTAGAGCTAGACTCCTGCAAGCCTGACTGAACGCGGGCAACCTGATCCGCCGCTAGCCCTGCGGTGGTGCCATTGAGCTGTGCCGTATACAGACGATTCTCATCAATTAAAGAGGCGCGATTGGCGGTCAACGACAAAACTTCCGGCGGCAGCTTGAGCTGCTGTGCTTCAGTTAAGGTAGGAATGCTGGCTCCTGAGAGCTGCGATCGATAAAATCCATTTTGCCTTTGCAGCGAATCTTTGACCTGCTGTAAGGACTGCTGCTGCGCCTCGGCTGCGGTGGGATCAAGCCGTGCTAGCAAATCTCCCTGCTTCACGGCTTGACCGTCTTTGACATAAATTTCTTTAATTACGCCACCTACAGGAGCCTGAACAGGCTGCACTTGCCCTTGGGGCTTCAGCTCTCCTTGTGCTGGAATAGCTTCCTCAATTTCAAAAACACAAGCCCAAATAATCACGAAAGAGGTCACGCCCACAATTGCCCAGACAATCCCCTGCGACCATCGGTTTGTCTGCTGCAAAATGATAGGCTGATCAAAAACCTCTGTCCGATTAATCGGTTCAGGAGGTTCAGAAGGGGCGGAAACAGGCTTTTTGCCTAACGCTAGCTTGACTAAACCGCCAGCCTTAGCCTTGGTCGCCTTGCCATTAGAACCATTCTGAGCACCATTAGCGCCGTTGTGTCCATTCATAGGGGGGATTCCTTCGTCAGTGAGGATTTTAGCGGAGATTGTTAGGTTGGATTGAGGTAGAGTGCTGAATGGGGTTCCAGAACAGGCTACAGCTCAGCCTCTTGCTGATGATAGAGACAGTAGTACCGTCCTCGGAGTGCCATCAGTTCTTCGTGGGTGCCCTGCTCAACTGGAGAGCCTTTATCCATCAGGAGAATAATGTCGGCGTTGCGAATAGTCGTGAGGCGGTGGGTGATGAAGAAGACCGTGCGATCGTCAAAAGCTTCCGCCAAATTGAGGCAAACCCGTCGCTCGGTATCATAGTCTAGGGCGCTCGTCGCTTCATCCAAAATTAGCATTCGCGGGTTTTGTAACACCGTTCGGGCGAGTGCCACCCGCTGCCGCTGACCGCCAGAGAGCGAAGCCCCTCGTTCCCCTACTCGTGTATTGTAGCCATTGGGCAGCGTCATGATGAACTCATGGGCAACTGCGATCTTAGCCGCTCGGATAATTTCCTCAGGCGAAGCATCCGGGCAGGTAATAGAAATATTCTCTTGCACCGTGCCCTCAAACAGCAGCGGGTCTTGCGGCACAATCCCAATCTGGCGGCGCAGAGAATATAGCTCCACCTTGCCAATGTCATAGCCATCGATCAAGATGCGTCCAGACTCTAGATCGTAGAGTCGAGGCAAGAGCTTCATCATCGTACTCTTACCGGAACCGCTTTGCCCGACGATGCCCACAAACGCCCCGGCAGGAAACTCCAGGCTGACGCTGCTGAGCTGGAGTGGCCCGCTAGTGCCAAATCGGAAGGAGACATCGTCGTATCTAACCAGACCCTCAATTGTTGGCATGGGAATATTTTGGCGATCGAGTTCATCCGCCTCTGGAGCCGAGTCTACAATGTCGCTCAAACGTTCGATCGATAGCCCCACTTCCTGGAAGTTCTGCCAGAGCTGTGCCAAACGCAGCAAGGGACTGGTCACATAACCCGCAATAATTCGGAAGGCAATCAGTTGACCTAGGGTTAGCTGATTCTCTAGCACTAGGTAAGCCCCAACCCACAGCACCAGCAGACCCGAAAGCTGGTTTAGAAAATTACTTGCCGATCCGGCGGTTGTGGAAGTTAGAACGGTCTTGAAGCCAGCGCTGACATATCTGGCGTAGCGCTGCTGCCACTGCCAGCGCGCCCGTAGTTCCATGTTCTGCGCTTTGACCGTTTGAATACCGCTCACCACCTCTACGAGGTAAGACTGGGTTTCGGCATTGCGTTCTGCCTTGACTCGGAGCTGATCACGAATAATCGGTGAAGCCACCATTGCTAGCAGCACGAAGAAGGGAATCGTGACCAGCGAAACCAGTGACAGCAGCCAGCTATAGATAAACATGACCACAATGTAGATCACCGAGAAAATGGCATCTAGCACCACGGTCAGCGCTGTCCCGGTCAAGAAGGATCGAATATTCTCCAACTCGTTAATTCGGGTTGCTAGCTCACCCACAGGTCGGCGTTCGTAATAGCGCAGGGGCAGCCGCAGCAGGTGATCAATGATTTCCGACCCTAGGGTCATGTCAATCCGGTTGGTGGTGTCTACGAACAGGTAAGTTCGCAAACTGCTGAGGATTGCCTCAAATACCGCCAGCACCAGCAGCAAAATCCCCAGAACATGCAGCGTGTCGGCGCTCTTCTGAATAATCACCTTGTCGATGATCACCTGAATCATCAGCGGGTTCGCCAGATTGAAAAGCTGCACAAAGAACGAAGCCACAAAGACTTCGATCAGCACCCGGCGATGGCGCTTGATGGAGGGCAGGAACCAGTCTAGCCCAAACCGCTTCTGAGGGGTCTGGCGAGTGGATTTTAGCAGCAAGACTTCGCCCTGCTCTCCCCAGGTTTCCACAAAATCGGCAGGCTTGCGTCGAACTAGCCCCAGTTCTGGAACTGCAATTACCATCTCACGTTCGGTAATTTCATACAGCAGGGCAAAAGAGCCTTGCCACTGAACGATCGCCGGAGCTTCTAGCCGACCCACCGCGCTAGAGGGTACTGTCACCAACTGGGCATGCAGACCCATCATTTCTGAAACTGCGCCGCATAGCTCTAGAGAAATGCTGCCATTGCGCTCCACCTGGTTGACCAGCACCCGTTTGATCACATCCCGACGGAAGGGCATATTGAGGTGCTGGCAGAGCATTTGCAGACAGGCCATCGCCTCCTCTAGCTGACCTTTGCCTCGGATAAACGGATAATTTTTGGTAGAGCCAGTTGGGCGGGCAAGGATTGCCGGATCGAGGGCGGGCGGGCGATCGGGCGCAAAGGGAATATCGGCTTCTGTGTGGGGTACTGTCTCTGTAGAGAAATTCTCGTGGCTTGATGAAACTTCTTCCTCTACAAAACCGGGAAAGCCAATCACACGAGCAGACTTATCTCCCAACACTTCTAGAGAGGTCAAGCCAGCCGTTCCCGGCTCAATTCGACTTCCTGCCGGATAGCCGCTGATTTCTCCACCGCTGACCAGCCAAACGCGATCGCGCTCTAGTTGGCTAATAGGCGTTTGACCGGGCGGCAGGTTGCAAACCACGGCTTGGGACTCTGCCTGAAGCGAAACTTCCTTAAGATCGACATCGCCGATCGCCTGCCGATGGAGTTCAGCGCCCAGAAGGTCAAAGATCTCAATTAGAGGAGCCTGGTTACGAAATGCAGCGGCAAGTTTCGGCTCACGCTCCAGCAGCGCTAGAAAATCTGCGGCTTCTAGGGTTAGACAAATCGTCTCTTGAGAAGCGATCGCCGTTTCACAAGGCACTCCCCGCATCAGCCCCACCCAGCCCAGAATTGCTCCTGGCTGCTGTAAGGATAAGGTGACAGGCTTCTGCGTACGCGGATCGTAGGCTAAGAGCCGCACCTGCCCTTCATAGAGAATCGAAACCTGCGCAGGCATTTTGTCTCGGACGACAACGGCTTGCCCCATGCGATAACGCAAGAGCTGGAATTGCTCCGTGAGCTGAGTTAAGGCACTGGAATCTAACTCATTAAAGGGGGCGATCGAGGCTAGAAATTCTTGAACCGTAGTTTTGGTATAAGTCATGGGGCAGTAAAAATTGCAGCAGAACCACCGGGAGCTAGAGAACCGATTTGACTTAGCTGTTCTTGCAGCCAAGTATTGAAGCATTCAGTCAATAGACGGCGACGCATCGCATCGTCCATTTGGGCAGGAATGAATTTTTCTAACCGAACCAAAACTAGCCATTCGCCCACGCGGGTCGGGGGGTTGATCTGCCCAGGCTGGCTTAACGATAGCAACTGTGCCAGAACAGGATGGGGTACGCTTAGCTCGACAGGCCCAATCAGGCCGTCAGTCTGAGCCTCTGGGCCTTGAGAGTAAGTCCGAGCCAGCTCTGCAAACGACTGTTCGCCCTCTAGAATGCGGAAGTATAGCTCTTGAGCCGTTCCGACATCTTGAGTGCGAATGAGCGAGTAAATCACGCGATCGAGCTGATTTTTACGGCTCAGGAAATAAGACTCTAGCTTAGATCCCCAGGTAGATTGCTTGAACTTTTCAATTCTCAATTCACGGGTTGCTAGAGATTCTAGCTGAGCTTTAACCATGCCATATCGCCCTAGCCAGGCTTGCAGTTCCTCGTCATTCGTAATCTGATTTTGGGTATAGAACTGCTGGGCAGCACTCGTGCTTTCTTCGAGATCGCACTCAATGCTAGCAATAGCCTGATCAATCAAAATCTCTTGCACGAACTGTGGCAGCATTTGATAGCCTGCCATCAAGGGCAGCATCTCATCAGCTGTGATCGATCGACCCGCTACTTGTAAAACGACAGACATCTTGATAAGGTACCCTCTTAAAACGTATTCCCCAGCAGTTTAGGTATTAACCACATCACTACTTTGCCCTAATTCTCTGGCAATGAAACAGTTATGGCGATTTGTTTAATCTCAAGATTGAGTTTTGTATTTATTTTAAGACCGGGCTTTTCGACCCCCTTTGAAATATTTAGAAAATCTCTGAAATTTGATCAACGATTACATCAGTATTCAGGACTTTGACCCTCAATTATGCACAAGCTTTAGAAAGACTTAAGCTATGGGGGCTTCCCCAAACTTAGAATCAGGCGATCGCGGATCACAAGGCAAAATAAACAAACTTCACATCAATTGGCTTCTAATTGAGGCTCTCATAGACCTTGTTCTTACCTCTGAAAGGGCGGCTATGTCGACCTTTCTTAAAACAATTGCCCCATATGAAATGTAACTCTTCGTCTTTGTGAATTTCTCATCTTCATAAATCTACGCGCCAATTGTGTTGTCTGGATGACATATGGCATGGCTGCTTCCTTTGCTAGGCTGAAGTGACCGCTCAGGAGAAGACTCAGCGCCATGCATAAACTATTTTCAGGAGCTTTGAGGGTTGATCGCCTCTCTATTGAGATTGCCGGACTACCTGCGGCTCTGGATGGAACCACAATCGTTCAACTCTCAGATTTGCATTTTGACGGGCTGCGATTATCGGATCAAATGTTAGAGGCGGCGATCGTTGCTTCTAATCAAGTCATCCCCGATCTGGTGGTTTTGACCGGAGATTACGTCACAGATGATCCCAGTCCGATCAAGGAGCTAGCGCGGCGACTACAGCAGTTGCAAAGTCGCTTAGGAGTCTATGCAGTGCTGGGCAACCATGACATTTATCCCAACGGCTCTAAAGAAAAAGTGAGTTTGGCTCTCGACCAAGCAGGAATTCAAGTGCTGTGGAATCAAATTGCTTATCCCTTCGGTCAAGAGCTGCCGATCGTGGGGCTAGCAGATCTTTGGTCGCGGGAGTTTAATCCGGCGATCGCCATGTCCCAACTTGACCCTTCTGTTCCTCGAATTGTCCTGTCCCATAATCCCGACAGTGCGGTAAAACTCCAAAACTGGCGGGTAGATTTACAGCTATCTGGACATACCCATGGCGGACAAATTGTCATACCTGGATTGGGACCTGTTCCAACCTGGTACCAAACAGTTCGCCGCTCTATACCTAAGCAGCTAAGGAGCTGGATTCCCTATATGCGTGAAGAACACCACAAGGTTGTTAAGCACTGGGAATGGGCGCAAGGATTTCACTATGTGGGAACCAACGGTCTATACGTTAATCGCGGCTTGGGAACCTATCCACCAGGACGGCTATTTTGCCCGCCCGAAGTCACCGTGCTTACCCTAGTAGCACAACCCAACGATCCGGCGATCGCTTCGTCTCGACTAGCAGCTTCGTCTCGCTTACAGCCTAAGCTGGTCGGTCGTCTATCAATTTAAGGCGTTATTTTTTAAGTTAGGGGGTAATTTTGTGAGAGAAGCGCTCTGCACCTCTCTTACAAAATTGTCCCTAAGACACTAGCAGCGTCTCAATTTGAGGGTGTTGTCAAGGAAGATTCAAGTGAAAGCTTCTAATCTCCTTGAATCTTCTAATTTCCTCTGCGGCTGACATTGGGGTTGTAGCTGCTGTAGACGTTATTTGGGCTGTTGTGTTCCCGAAGATAGTTTGTCACTAAGTTAACTTCAGGAGCACGGAGAGCAATCAGTTTATTCAGCACCCGCTCGACAGCAGTGCGGTTTGTCTTGCCCGCTGCAATCACCATCAAGATTTCATCGACATGGGTTGTCAAGAAGCTAGCGTCTGTCAAGCCAAATAGGTGCGAGGTGTCATAAATCACCAGATCATATTTGGATTGAAACTGCTCCATCAGGAACTGCATCCGATCGCTTCCCAGCAGCCGCGCCGCACCAGCAACAGAAGGACCAGAGGGCAGCACAAACAGATTCTCAGACAACGTGACTAGCCTCAAATCATCTGGATTGCGATTGCTGGTCAACAGATCGCTCAATCCCTCTTTGTTTTGAAGATTCAGCCGAGTGTGGATTTGTGGCGATCGCATGTTGGTATCAATCAGCAGCACCCGCTGATTGGCTCCGGCTGCGGTTTGAGCCAGGTAGAGGGCGATCGTTGTTTTACCATCTCCTTCCTGAGCCGAACAGACCATGAGCGATCGAATGGGGGGTTCGGCAAGGCGAATATTCGAGTATAGGTCGCTAAATGCTTCGCGGAAAGAAGCTGTCTCAAGCCGACTCTCCTCCTCTCTAGTGGTATCAAAGCCAACTGGAAAATCAAGAGATTGTTTTGCCCCTCTAGAGAAGGGGATAATGCCAATTAAAGGCATCTGCACAGCATCTTGAACATCATCAACCGTATAAAAAACGTTGCGTGACTTTTCTCGCAGCAGCGCCAAAAGCGTCCCCAAGACTAGACCTAATCCAGCACCTGCAATAATTAAGTTAGAGGCTCTGTTGGGTACGGCTTGAGGCGTGCCTTCGGCATTCCGAGGGATGGAGGGTTTGGAAATCACTTCCCAGGGTTTTTGGGTCTGAGCTGACTCAACCCGCAGCGTTTCCCGTTGAGTTTGCAGGCGATTTAGCGTCTGAGTTGAAATTTCCAGTTCTCGTGTCAAATCTGCATAGCGACGAGCGACAGCGGGAAATTGCTGGAGCTTACGCTCAGCATCACCTCTAGATTGACTAATCTCCTGATTGCGAACTTCCAAAATTTGAAGCTGGTTGGCAGTCGCTACAAGCTGCTGAATTAGCCCTAAGCGAATCTCGTTCTGGTAGGGCGTGACTTTATCTTGCGAACCACCGGGCAAATTCTGCCTCAAGATGCCTTTGATTTGCTCATCACGCAATTTTTCTAAATTCTCTTTGCGCTGTAGTAGAGCAGAAACAATGGGACTGGCATCATTGAATCTGGCTCTCTCGATCGCTAACTGGGCATCAAGCTCTTGCATGGCTCCCAGTGTGGCTTGATAGTTGGGATCTTGACTCACAACAGAGGCGGCAAGAGCTTCAGGTGGAGACAATTGAAGCTGACGCTGGAGGCTATCGTAGAGCGTTCTCTGCTCCTTCAACTCTCGCTGGCTGGCTAACTGCTCCGTAGAAATATCGTTAATTTGCCCTGAGAGCTGCCCGCCTTGAGCCACGGGATCAATCACAGCATACTGCTGCTGAAGGCGTTGCAACTCATCTTGAACCTTACTGACGCGCTGCTGAATTTCAGGGAGTTGATCCTCGATGAACTTAATCCCTTGGCTGTAGCTGTCTTTCCGATTGTTCAAACTGTATTGCAAGTATTGATCAGCCGTGATTTGTAAGACTTCCTGCACTCGACCCGGATCACCACCTCTATAGGTAACCTCAATAATTTTGGTCGGATCAGGCGCATCTGGATCTACCAACCGTCCTACAGTTAACCCCGTGCGCAGCTCTTCAACAGAGAAGTCTGGATATTTCTTCTGAACTTCTTGGGTAATGGTATCTAGCTGCTGGGGGCTTTGCAAAATTTGAAGCTGGGTAGGGTAGTCCAACGTGAAGGCATCACGACCCGGAACAGCGCCATCTGTGCGAGTCACCGTCAGAGGATCAACGCTTCTAGCGGCATTGGTCACAGGTTCAACAAGAAGCTGAAAATCGCCTTGATAAGCAGGCGGCATATTGATGGCATTGAGCGCAGCCGCACCTGCGACGACAGTTGCCACTCCTGCAATCAGCAAAGACTGACGCTGCATTGTTCTGCCTAGCGATCGCAGATTAAGCCCTTTATTTGGTGGATTGTCCAAATCATCCGATTCACTTTGCGGCGACTGGATAGGCGATCGGCTCCGCTTAGGAGCTAGGGCTTGAGATGTCTGTTCTGTCTCCATGTTGACCTCTGTGTCGCTTAAGTAACCCACTCCAAGAAAATACGAGTTGCTATTACCAACTCAGGCTTAACGTCCGGAAAGTGGCGTGGACTCTCCCTAAGCCTTCAACTCTTAAGCCTCTAACCCCTTGAGCTAATTAAAGTAAACCACTCTCTGGGATGGAAAAGCTAAATGCTGTGTCTCCAAAATTATGACTAAATCTTCAGTAGTGGTTTCATACCTGTTCAGCATGCACTTCAGCAGTTTCTCTTCATGTTTCCAATTTGCTGAACTTTAGAGACTCGCTGGCAGTTTGACCCTGTTTCTAAACTGTAACCTGTACGACAACTACCACTTCATTAAAATTGACATTTACTCAACTTGATACAGGAGCATCGCTTTAAGTTCCGGCAACTCTACCAATGGCAAATATTCCCTAATCACCAATATTGAAGATATCGAAAATCCTCCCTACAACGCCATCGAAAGGTCCAAACACATCATCTAGGAAATCTCTCACCCCAGTGAGTCCAGAGCGTCCCACAATGATAGTGTCACCATCTCGGAGTGAAGGATTGGTTTCCTCGCTAATGCCAGATGCCAAGTCAATTTTGACGGTTCGCCTTACGGCTGTCCCGTCTGTGTTCAGGCGAACTAAGTCAACTCGGCTAGTTCTGGCTCTGCGCTTGTCAAACCCCCCGGCAGATAGCAATGCCTGATTTAGGGAGGTATTGGGCGATACCTCAACAATACCAGGGGTCGCAACCTCTCCCACCACGCTGATTCGCATGGTTTCTGGTGCAAAACTCGCAGAACCGATCAGCAGCGCCTCATCGGGGCTAATTGTCTCAGCCTTAGGGATAATGAGTGTGTCTCGGTCTCTCAGGGTAATGTCTTGACCAATGCGACCTGTCCGCAGCAGTTCCCACAGATTTAAGTCGATGAGCTGCTCTGAACCATTGGGGACGGGGCGACGAATTTGGATCTGACGGAGATTGGCAAGCTGCGTAATTCCGCCTGCCGACTGAATGGCTTGGGTTACGGTGGGCCATTGGCTGGCGGCTCCACCTCCTGCAACTCCTGCTTCTCCCACTAAAATCTGATTCGTTGTTCCGGCTGGGCTAATGATATAGGAGCCTGGACGCTTCACTTCGCCGACAACGCTAATTCTCAGCGTCCGAGCGGTCAGAAGATTTACCGTAATTTGCGGATCTCGAATATAGGGAGCATAGGCAGTCGCCAGCCTGCTAGAAGCTTGTTCAAGACTTAACCCCTGAAGTGAAATTCTGCCTACCCAGGGAAGATTAATTGAGCCATCTACTAAAATTGTGTAGGTTCCATCTGCGCCGCTTAACTCAGGAACATCGAAAATATTGATGCCAATTTGGTCACCCGCTCCCAACAGATAAGTGTCTTCACCAGAGGTTGTACCCGCTTGGGAGGGAGGAATTAATGTCCGGTTGGGCACAGCATTTGGTGCAAGTCCGGGGACTGGAACTGGGCTTACAGCCGAGTTGGGAATAATTTCCGAGGAGGGTAGGGTTGTTTCGGGTTGCGATGGGGAAGGCGAATTAGCGGGAGCAACGGGAGCAGGCGTGACAGGTATCTGGGTTGTGCCTGAAGGGGTTGGGGTCTGAGAAAATCCTGGTGAAACACAGACAGCTGAGGTTAAGGTGGCGATCGCCAAACCAATGAGGGGTTGGAGCGATTTCCCTAGTTGAATGGACATGATGGAATTGCAGGTAGAGGAAGATTCTTGAAACCTAGGGTGGGCATGATTTTTCCCCTTCGAGATGGTTTGAACCCTGTTCACCGTGGCTCTCATATGTTGATAGAAATCTAGATGTAAAATTTTGATGGTAACTTCTGGAGTTGATCGGGCATGAGGTAGCTTATGCCAGTTGTGTCAGCTTTCAACCCTTATATGATCTTTTGTTCCCTGTCCTAAATTGAAAAATCCGGAACTTTCCAGAACTTTTAGGACAGGGTGCTGAAGACAACTTTGCGGCGCCCTGCATCCAAATTATCCGTTCAAGCTATCACATAATTTTTGCATTTATGGCAAAAATGCCCTGTAACACCGTGTTTTCATCAAGTTCAAGCTCTTTCTTCGCGAAAACTTTGTACTCGATCTTTTTCAAATCTTCTTAGAAGCGATCGGTCTATTGAGTAAGCTTTTATAATTTTTCTCTGAGATTCTGATTAGTCTAGATAGCAGAGGTGTAGACATTTATCTTTGATATTGATGTTTTACTGACCCTTGAGCTTCTGAACAGGTAGAGAGGATTTATGTCTGACGAAACTCAGCCCATTTCAGCCCATCTTGAGATCGTTGTACTCAACTACCGTACGCCTGAATTGACGATCGATTGCCTCCATTCTTTAACAGATGAAGTGCAGGCGTTGGCGGGAACGCATGTCACTGTTGTAGATAATGCTTCTGGCGATGGGTCAGTTGAAAAAATTCAGGGGGCGATCACCGCTAACAACTGGGGCCGTTGGGCAACCTTCATGCCGCTGGAAAAGAACGGAGGCTATGCTTCTGGCAACAATGCTGCCATTCGTCCTGTTCTAGCATCCCTCAACCCACCACCCTATGTCTTACTGCTCAATCCTGATACGATCGTCCGACCCAATGCCATCCAGACTTTGGTGGACTTCATGAATGCAAACCCTACCGTGGGTATTGCTGGAAGTCGATTGGAAGACCCGGACGGCACACCTCAGCGATCGGCTTTCCGGTTTCCATCTGTTTGGAGTGAGTTAGATGAGGGATTGCGGTTAGGGCTTGTGTCTAATCTACTTTCTCGTTGGGTTGTTGCACCGCCTGTGTCTGAGGTGAATTGCCAGACGGATTGGGTGGCAGGAGCCAGCATGATTGTCCGGCGAGAGGTGTTTCAAGCTGCGGGGTTGATGGACGAGAAGTATTTTCTCTATTTCGAGGAGCTGGATTTTTGTCTGGCGGCAAATCGGGCAGGTTGGCCTTGCTGGTACGTACCCGCTAGTCGAGTCGTGCATTTTGTGGGACAGAGTTCGGGTGTGACCGACACCAAGCGCCAGCCCAAGCGCAGACCCACCTACTGGTTTGACTCGCGGCGACGATTTTTTGTCAAAAACTATGGCTGGGCTTATGCCATTCTGACAGAAATCGCTTGGTCGCTAAGCTTTGCGATTTGGCGATTGCGGCGCTCTCTACAGCAAAAGCCTGATACCGATCCCCCCCAAATGCTGACCGACTTTTTGCTCAATAGCGTAATTGTAAAGGGGGCAGAAATTTGAGTATTCTCAAGGCTTTGGCGACGGATCAGCCTCCTCTACCAGACGCAGTATCTTCCTCAGAAGAAGCCGCATTAACGCTCTGGCAGCAAATTCAAGAAGATTGGGAAGCTCATGGGCGCGACTGGACAAAGCCCGGATTTAGGGCAGTTGCGGTGTATCGATTTGGCGTTTGGCGAATGCAGGTGCAGCCTAAGCTGTTGCGTGTACCCCTCAGCCTTCTCTATAAATCGCTCTATCGTAAAGTTCGTAATGGCTATGGTATTGATCTGCCTTACACCGTCAAGCTGGGACGGCGGGTGGTGATTGAGCATCAAAACGGCATCATTATTCACGGCTACAGCGAAATTGGCGATGACAGCATTATTCGGCAAGGCGTGACGTTGGGGAATCGCTATCTCGATCGCCCTTTTGATGCGCCAAAGCTGGGCGATCGGGTAAACGTTGGAGCGGGAGCTAAGATTTTGGGTAAGGTGACGCTGGGAGATGGAGCCAGCGTGGGTGCAAATGCGGTTGTGCTGTGCGACATTCCTGCGGGGCAGACGGCGGTGGGCATTCCGGCTAAGATTTTGAAGCCTAAAGCTACACCTGACGAAAGCTAACTTCTTGCAGATTAAAGTTTTGGGATTAGGTTTAGTGGGGGCTGTGTCCCCACTAAACCTAATTTGCAAGAGACTTAGCAAAAGTCTGGGAAAACCAACAGCCTTGGGAGTCTCCCCCACACCCCGGCAGGGGACGGGCACGTCCCCCACACCCCCTCGGCACGAAATGGGGGTTGAGCGGGAGAGGTCGCTTTGCGTTGAGGGGAGGCAAGGGGGTTCATTGAGTCAGGGCTTTGAGGGAGGGAATCCATCCCTTGATTCTTACAATTGAAGTGTAGTATACGCCTTGTTTATGACTGAACCGATCCAGTGGGAGATTCTGCCTAGTGTGGCGTTGCCGGAGTGGTTTGTTGAATCGGTGAGTCAATATTTGGGCAGCGCTTCGGATCAGACTTCAGGACAATATGCGGCGCAGTTGCTTTGGCAGAGAGGTATACGCGATCGCCATCAGCTTAAGGGCTTTGTGAATCCTGCGGAGTATCAGCCTACCAGTCCGTTTGCCTTTGGACAGGAAATGGTGATGGCAATCGATCGTCTGGTACTGGCGCGTCGGCAGGGCGAAAAGGTCGCTGTTTGGGGAGATTTCGATGCGGATGGGATTACGGCAACAGCGGTGCTATGGGAAGGTTTGGGGCAGTTTTTTCCGCTAGAGCAGCTTAGTCACTACATTCCTAATCGTTTGACGGAGTCGCATGGGTTGTCGATCGCGGGTCTGGATGCTCTTGCTGACTGGGGGTGTAGCCTGATCATTACTTGCGATACGGGTAGTACCAGCACTGCTGAAATTCTCTATGCTCAGGGTTTGGGGATGGATGTGATTGTTACGGATCACCACACGTTGGCGATCGATCGTCCTCCTGTCGCGGCAATTGTGAATCCGCGCTACCTACCTTCAGAACACCCTTTGTTTCATTTGTCTGGTGTGGCGGTGGCTTTTAAGCTGGTTGAGGCGCTGTACCAAACTCTGCCAGATGTGCCAGAGCGTCCTTTGGAGCATTTGCTGGATTTGGTGGCGATCGGGCTAATTGCTGATCTGGTTCAGCTCAAAGGAGACTGCCGCTATTTGGCACAGCTCGGCATTGCTCAGCTTCAGAAGAATCGAGGGGATGCTGCGCCTCGTCCGGGGGTAGCTAGACTGCTGGAGCTGTGCCGCAAGAGTGGCGATCGCCCTACGGATATCTCTTTTGGCTTGGGTCCGCGCATTAACGCCATTAGCCGCATTCAGGGAGATGCCCGATTTTGTGTGGAGCTGCTGACGAGCCGGGATAAAAGCCGCTGCTATCATCTCGCGACAGACACGGAGCTAGCTAACGCCCGTCGTAAGATTTTGCAGCGTGATCTCTTACGACAGGTGAAGGCAAGGCTGGCGCATCTGGATTTATCGACGACTCACGCGATCGTTCTGGCGGATTCTCAGTGGGCGATCGGAGTCTTGGGATTGGTGGCAGGGCAAGTTGCCCAAGAGTATGGTCGCCCCACCATTTTGCTGAGTTTTGAAGAGAGGCTGAGCGTCGAAGAAAGTGAGGATGAAGGGCGTGAAGATGAAGAAAGCGAGGGTAAAGTGCATCTGGCTAGGGGTTCTGCCCGATCGACTCATCAAATCGATCTGTATCAACTTGTCCAGCAGCAAGCTCATCTTTTGCACAGCTTTGGCGGACATCCTTTTGCCGCAGGATTGAGCCTGCCCGTCAAAAATATTCCTCTGTTTGCTGAAGCCTTGAATCGGCAGTTGCGTCAGCAGGCGGCGATCGCGTCCACAACCCTTCAGGCTGACCTAACTGTCACGGTAGCAGATCTAATCCAGGAGGAGGGCAAAGCCCTATTTGCTGAGCTGAGTCTTTTAGAACCCTGCGGTATGGGCAATCCGATGCCGAG
Organism: Drouetiella sp.; assembly: GCF_059504425.1. Taxonomy (NCBI): domain Bacteria; kingdom Bacillati; phylum Cyanobacteriota; class Cyanophyceae; order Oculatellales; family Oculatellaceae; genus Drouetiella; species Drouetiella sp. The sequence goes on along the minus strand of NZ_JCACIN010000073.1, from coordinate 99,516 downwards.
GCTGCTGATTCACAACTGCTGGTTTACGCGACTCTGGCATCGCAAAATCAAAGCTGCACTAGGCGATCCGGATGGGTATATCAAAACAGAGTTTGAGATTTGGGATGAGTCGAGCGATCGCGGCTTTCCAGGCATTTGGTGGGGTCACTACAAAGACGAAATTCCTAGCGGGCGGTGTGATGCGATCGTTGAGCTAGATTTCAATAGCTATCAGGATGCAAAGCGTCAGATGCATTATGAAGTTCGATTAGTGGCAGTGCGATCGCAACAGACAATGCAGCCAAAACCTTCAGGGGATTGGCTTTTGGACTGGCGACAGACAGAAGCTAGGAGCAGTGAGGCTGACATCTTGCGTTTGACCCAGTGCCCAAGCAGCTGGGCAGAACTGCATGGATGGATGAATCGAGCGAGACAATCGCAGAGAAAGCTGGCGATCGCTTACGATCCCCCCTCTGAGAAATCCCCAACTGAAGTCTGGCAGAATCTTGTGGGGGTTGCTAAGTATCTGAGCCGCACAGGTCAAACTACGTCTCAAGCTCAACTCTGCGAGAAATTGGGAGTGGGCGATCGCACTTTGCGAATTGGCTTGCAAGGTCTTTCTAGACTGGGTTTTGTAGTTGCCGAGGATGAGAACTTGAGCATGAAGCGGCAAGACGCATGGCAAGAATTAGCGCAGCCCCTGGAAAGTGCGGCGAACTCTAAAGTAGAGCAGGAAGTACAGTTTGCGATCGCTCTGCAAGAAGAGAACTTCAACCGTCGCTACTTTTACGAAGCCTCCTTAGAAACTTTGAGAACTGGTGCTGAAATCTATGGGTAAGCTCAGTAAGTTCATACTTCTCGCATAAATCTCTAGCCCCGTTCTCTGCCACCCTAAAGCTGTGGGCTGCGCTTGTGCCAATCCATCGATTGCTCATAGGCGTAGGCTGCCTGAAGCACCAGATCCTCTCGCAGAACGTTTCCAATAATTTGCAGACCGATCGGCAATCCTTGGGCATCAAAGCCGCAGGGCAAGCTCAGACCGGGCAATCCTGCCAAATTTACCGGAATCGTCATCAAGTCAGACAGATACATGCTGAGCGGATCGTCAGTTTTCTCACCTGCCTTGAATGCCGTCGTGGGCGATGTAGGCGAAATTAAAACATCAACCTCTGCAAAAGCCCGTTCAAAATCTTGCTTGATTAACGTCCTCACCTTTTGGGCTTTCAGGTAGTAGGCATCGTAATAGCCTGCTGAAAGAGTATAGGTGCCAATCATAATCCGGCGCTTCACCTCAGCTCCAAAGCCCTGAGCACGGGTCTGGGTATACATCGTCATTAGGTTATCGGGCGACTCACTGCGATAGCCAAATTTCACGCCATCATAGCGGGCTAAATTGGCTGAGGCTTCCGAGGGCGCAATGATGTAGTAGGTAGGCAATCCGTAGCGAAACTGCGGACAGGAAATTTCTTGAATTTCGGCACCTAGAGCTTTAAATTGCTCGACGGCTGCCATGACTGACTCTTCAACCACAGCATCCAACCCTTCGCCAAAGGTTTCTTTGATCACGCCAACGCGAAATTTGCCTTTGGACTGCTTCAAGTCAGGCTTTAGAAGGCTTGTATAGTTGGGAATCTCAACCTTGAGGCTAGTAGAGTCCTTGGGATCATAGCCCGCGATCGCCTCCAGCAGAATTGCCGCATCTTCAACCGATCGCCCAAAGGGGCCAATTTGGTCAAGCGATGAAGCATAGGCAACCAATCCGTAGCGAGATACCAGTCCGTAAGTGGGCTTCATGCCGACAACGCCGCACAGAGCCGCTGGCTGACGAATCGAGCCGCCTGTGTCTGATCCCAAAGCCACTGTACATTCCGCTGCCGCTACCGCCGCCGCTGAGCCGCCCGACGACCCACCCGGCACACGCTCTAGATCCCAAGGATTGGCGGTGACCTGATAGGCTGAATTTTCGGTGGAGCTGCCCATGGCAAACTCATCCAGGTTAGTTTTGCCCACCATCACGGCACCTGCTATTGCCAGTTTCTCAGTGACCGTAGACTCATAAGGCGGCACAAAGTTTTGCAGAATGCGGGAGCCACAGGTCGTTGGAATGCCTTTGGTGCACATATTATCTTTAATGCCGATCGGGATTCCGGCAAGCAAACCAATTTCCTGCCCTGAGGCAAGTTGGGCATCCACCTGCTGGGCTTGCTCTAAGGCGCGATCGGCAGTGATATGCAGAAAACTGCGAATTCTTGGCTCTAGAGCCTGAATGCGATCGAGTGCGGCTTGAGCAATCTCAACAGCGGATCTTTCCTTACAGATCAGCTGTTGATGCAACTCGCGGATGGATGCCATGGGAAAACCTCTAGATTAAGCAATTACAAACAACTTAAATCACAAACAATCTAGCAGTATAAGGCCTTCTGGCAATGGGGTTGCATTTAACTGGCTTTTGTCAGAGGTCAACTGCTGCCGTCCGTTACAGCGTATCTGGATCAATTCCAGCAGCTCGCAGCCTCTCTGCCAATTGTTCTGCTCGTAGCTCCGCCTGATCTGCTCGTAGCTCCGCCTGATCTGCTCGTAGCTCCGCCTGATCTGCTCGTAGCTCCGCCTGCCCCGCTTGCTCAGCAATTTCCACATAGCTCAAAAACCTTTTTCCATCAGGGCGAAAGATTTGCAGCTCAGTCTCAGACCATTCAAATCGAATACCTAATCTAGGGCTGACCCAATTGTGCATCGGATCAATCACGTCTAGCTTTTGATCGACCTGAAGCCAGCCACTCAAGTCATGATCATCTGGATCGTAAAGGTAGTATTCTTCGACTCCGTAGCGATCGTAGAACACCAGCTTTTTGTTCATCTCCGTCTGGGTGTTGCCTGGAGAGAGTATCTCAAACACAACCTGCGGTGTAATTCCGTTCTCTTCCCATTGCTTGTAGGAGCCGCGATCGCCCTTGGGTCTGCCCAAGGCAACCATCACATCAGGCGCAGTGCGAATCTTGGGTTCACCTTGAACCGGATACCACAGCAGATCGCCCGCAACAAAAATATTGGGATCATGGGCAAATAGCCACTCTAAGTTCTGTTGAATTGTCACAATCCAGCGAAACTGCTTTGTATTGTCTGACATGGGGTTCCCGTCACAGTCGGGATATACAGTTTCCTGGGCTGGCTGGACTTTTTCAGGCTGAACTTTTTCAGGCGGGACTTGCGGTTGGGCTACCATCTGCACGACCTCATAAACGCAAAGGCTCTAAACCTAGTCTATCAATGGGTTCGTTATGATAAGCGAATGAATCTTTAGATTGTAAAAGCTCGAAAATCCCATGCCAGAGTCTCAGGCTTTCCCGCTAACTGTACAGGCGAAGGGGCGAGGGTACCCTATTTTGTGTTTGCATGGGCATCCGGGATCGGCACAGTCTATGAGTGTGTTTACCGATCACTTAAGCAGTGCCGATCGCCCTCATCAGTTCCGTACCCTTACGCCTGACCTACGTGGCTATGGCAAAAGTCAGACTCGCCAAGCGTTTGAGATGGAAGATCACTTGACTGATCTAGAGGCATTAGTCGATCGCCTTCAGCTCGATCAGTTCATAATTTTGGGTTGGTCGCTGGGCGGGATATTGGCGATCGAGCTAGCGCTAAGAATGCCCGATCGCGTCAGTGGACTCATTCTAGTGGCCACGGCGGCTCGACCCCAAGGCAGCCATCCGCCTGTAAACTGGCAGGATAACCTGTATACCGGAATCGCCTCTGTATTGAACTTACTCAAGCCTGCCTGGCAGTGGAATATAGACATGTTTGGCAAGCGATCGCTCTACCGTTACCTAGTGCAGCAGCATACCACCAGCGTTTACCAACATTTGGCAAAAGAAGGCGTTTCAGCCTATTTACAAACCTCTCAGTTGGCTCACAAAGCGCTTTGGAATGCCCAGGCACAAAGAACTCGCTACGATCGCCTTCCTGATCTTGCCCTGATCAAGTGCCCTGCTCTAATGCTGGCAGGAGAGAGCGATCGGCACATCACAGCACAATCAAGCCGCGAGACTGCTCAACATCTACACGCATGCGAAATGCGTTGCTATGCCAACACGGCTCATCTTTTCCCCTGGGAAATCAGCGGGAAAGTTCTTCAAGACATTGATCGTTGGCTGGAAAAAGTTGGCTTAACTGAAAAACTCTAGGCGAGTTCCCTGATCAGCAGTGCCAGAACTTACTTCAGCTGACGAACGGTTCACAAAAATAACTTAGGATCGTGGATTAAATAACCTGTACAACTGACCTGGGTAAGGGCTTGGCTAAGCCCCTACCCCAAGGATTACATATTGTTAAATCCATACTCCTCAGATCACTTACTCAAGCTGGGAGCAGTGGTGAGCTGACTAAATCTTAATTCAGCAGATTCATCAAAGACTGTTAGCTTATCGGGCTTACAACGTTTTACAACGGCTGCTATACCTCTAGCGCCTTCTCGTTCCAAATCCTCAACATATCCAGATTCGTTAGCTTTTGCATCTCTCGCGTTTGCGAAAGGGCCAAAGTAGTAGGCACAGTCCGGCGATTTCGTCGAAATCTCTACCCACCAAGCTAGACCCCAGGAAACAAGTAGATCGATCCAAAGTTCTTTCATAGATTCTTATTCACCTGCCAAGGTCATCCGCAAATACGCGAAGCAATCCTTCGAGAAAGCTGAAATTTTGAGAAAAAACTTCTGTTTTTACACTTCGGTTATACCGTTTTGTGCCGATTTTTGCAAAGCTTCTTTGGGGCGACTTCCTAGATGATGAGCTTGACCACGACGCTGCCGATACACTTCATAGAGCACCATGCCAGTCGCAACTGATGCATTGAGGCTTGGAGTATTTCCTTGAAGTGGAATAGAAACTAAAACATCACAACTGCGCTGAGTCAAAAGGCTCAGCCCTTCTCCTTCAGAGCCAACAACTAAGACCGTTGCTCCGCTAAACTCGACTGTATCGGCAGGCTGACTGGCATTTGCAGCCGCACCATAAATCCAGAAGTTGGCGCTCTTCAGCTCCTCTAATGCTCTGCTGAGATTGATGACCCTTGCCACTGGAAAAGTTTCTAGCGCACCCGCTGCAACCTTAGCAACGGCAGAGGTTACTCCTACAGCACGACGCTGTGGGATCACGATCCCCTGTGCGCCCAATGCTTCTGCGGTACGAATAATTGCCCCTAAGTTATGGGGATCAGTAATCCCATCGGCAACAATCAAAACTGGACGATCGCTTGCGGCTTTGGCTTGTGCAATCAGTTCGCCTAGCTCAAGGTATGCATAGGGAGCAACCTGCGCCACAATGCCTTGATGGCTTGCACCTTGAGTCATTTGCTCTAAGCGACGGTAATCTACTTCATCAATTACCGTGCCATCTGCTTTAGCCTGCGACAAGAGCTGATGGAAACGGGGATCATAGCGCAACTTCGACAAAATCCAGATGCGGTTAAGGTACCGCTTGCCCTCTAACGCCGCTAAAACACTGTGCCGACCGTAGATCAAATCGGTCTCGGTATCCGCATCAACGGTAGTTTGTTCAATATCTTGAGACAAACTTGAGCTGTTGAAACGATCGCGCGAGCCTGAGACCGGGGATCGATCAGAAGCAGGTCTGTGAGCAGAAAATCGATCAGAGGCAGGTCTATCAGGGGCGAATCTGTCCGAAGTAGATCTACCCGAAAAAGCGCTGCGCCTAGCGGGAAAGCCTTCAGCGTTAGCACTATTGCCATCAGGACGGGCTGATCTGGAGAAGGGGCGATCGCCGCGACGCTGCTTTAACTTGGGCTGGTCTGTCGAATCCTGACGATGACGCGATGGCTGTTCCTCACGACTGCTATAGCGTTTGCCTCTTGTGGGCTGGTCTGAACTGTAGCGATCGCGCGTCGGCTGATCGCTACTTTCTCGGTTGCCCTCAGAATTGCTGTAGCGCTTTACCCTAATGGGTTTCGACTGATTACTGTCCTGATTCCCATAGCGTCTAGGTCTGGGTTGAGCCTCATCTTCTCTTGACCCATAGCCGTCTTCTCTGGGCTTATAGCCATCTTCTCTAGGCGTATAACCATCTCTAGGAGCATAACGCTGCTTGCTCAAAGCGTTTCTCTGAGGTCGGGCAGGTCGCTCAGATTGAGAGTCAGATCGGTTCCCCTCAAATTTAGTCGAACCCTTAGCAGGACGACTGACTCTTTTAGGTGCGCTGTGCGATCGCCCAGACGCATTAGAATTTCTAGGTTTACCCGCCATGATGTCTTTCTCCTGAATTTGATGCTAAAAACTCGATCAACCGTAGTCTAAAAACTTGGTCTAATTCCTATCTATATCGCTCTCACCATTTCATCACAGCCTAAAAGCTTCTAGAGGCTGAATCCTAATAAGCGACTGTAATTCTATTCAGTTGAGTATCACCAGTCAGACCGACCATTGCTTTGAGTCAACCTGGTATTAGAAGCGACAAGAAGACTCGTGCATTGAAGGTGGAATACAGCTGAAACTTAAAACTTATGAAGAACAGCAGTTTTGCTGCCGCACTGAACCCTAAAGAATTTATCTTATCAGCTTGGTATGTAAAACAGGCTGAATGGGCGATCGCCGGTTCAGCTCTAACGTAAATTATTTCCGGCTTCCCTAGAAAAATCAATTAACAATGGTTTGCTTGCCCGAAATATGTTGAAGAAGCTCAGTCAATCTGTCTGAGTCGGTTAAGTATAAATATCCCAGCAATGTCTCCAAACTTGTCGCCTGCTGATAAATCTGCGGATCTAGACGCTTTGGCCCTCTCGGCGACGCATTACGACCTCGCTTAAGAACCTCCTTTTCAGAGTCCGTTAGGCGAGGTTGTAGCGAATTTAGATAACCTGCCTGCGCCTCAGCTCGAACCTCAGCAACGACCTGGTCGTGATAAAGCTGTATTCGCTTGGGCGGGAGTAGATGGTGTCGTCTGATGTGCAGCTCATATACGGCATCTCCTAAGTACGCTAGGGATGCGGGTGAAATCTGGCGCAACACACCATCAGACCCTCCTAAGAAATCTTCGGATGACGAATTAGCTTCTGCGCTCCTATTCGAACCGGACAGAAGCTCATCTCTTGAAGCTCCGAAGTCGCCTTCCTCCTGAAAATTCATCTTTTAAGGATCAACCTGCTAAGGCAGTTCAGTGCGAGTCAAACTAGCCAAGTTATTCAGACTTTTTTGAGGTTTTCTAGGGCAACCGTCACCGATTCTTGAAGCGATAGAAACTTGTCCAAACGCACAAGTTTGACTGTCTGAGTCACACGAGGATTGGTTACAATTTGTAAAGAACCTGCCGCGCCTTGCACCTTCTTAACAAGCTGAACCAAAGCGCCTAGTCCGGAGCTATCTACAAAATCAATTTGGGAAAGATCAAGAATTAAATTCTTAGGTCCTTCTTCAATATGCTTTTCTAGAACCTTACGAAATGTAGGCTCAGAAAATGCATCTAGCAAGCCTGCGAGGCGGAAGAGCTGACAGTTATCTCTAACTTCGCGTGTGCCTCTTAAACTAACGGTTAGGGGAAGTGAATCAGGAATAAATTCCTCCTGGCTGGACGTTTCGTAGCCGCATAACTATTATCCGAGGTTTAAGTATAGGGCAGGGTAAGGTAGAATGCAACCTACTTTTAAGTCTTGCGCTATTGGGTTGGGGCACTTAGTCGCCTTAGGACACTTAATCGCCTTGGGGATGTTCTTGCCACAGACCCGTGGTTTGACGCAAGCTCAGATGTCCTCCGTTGCCCAGAATTAAGTGGTCTAAGACAGGAATGCCTAACAATCGTCCCCCCTCTAGCAGTTGACGAGTGAGAGCCATGTCTTCGGCGCTGGCTTCCAAATTGCCTGACGGATGATTATGTGCCACGATGACTCGAACAGCTCCGTGCCGTACGGCGGCTCTGAAAATATCTCTAGGGTGAGCGATCGTCTCTGTAGCAGTGCCCATACTGAGAACCTCAGTTCCCATCAGCCGATGCTTGACATCTAGCAGCAAGACTGCAAAACGCTCGTTGGGTTGCCACATCAGATCATGGCTGAATGCGGCAGCCGCTATGGCAGGGTCATCGACAATGGTGCGATCGAGCGGACGAGAACATAGCACACGCTTGCCTAACTCGATCGCCGCCAAAATAGTCGTAGCTTTCGCGTTGCCAACGCCGTGAATCTCGGTTAACTCTGGAATGCTAATGTCTCGTAAAGCTGCCAGGGGATCACGCTGATGAGCGCTCAAAACGTTCAAAATATGCTGCCCCAGCCCGATCGCTGAGAGTTTTCCAGCTCCCTGCCCCGTACCCAGCAAAATTGCAATCAGCTCTGAAGTTGCCAAGACCTTGGAGCCATGGGTAATTAAGCGTTCGCGGGGTCGATCGGTGGTGGGAATGTCAGAGATTCTGACGCTGTAGGTCATGATAGAAAAATCGGCGGTTCAAAGGTGTGCCAATTTCAGTAATCCCAAATTGGCGACGCTCCTTACCTGCGACTCCCGCACTTCCTACTCCGGTAGCCCTCAAGGCGGGATGATTTTTTGTTGGGTAGGCGAAGCCTACCCAACAAAAAACTATTCTATTGAGTCCCCCTACTCCCATGCTTCCCTCTCCCAGTGATACACTCATCTGTGCGAAGAATGGGTTTTGTAGACGGTTCTGTAGATAGCCATGATACTCAAACAGCTATGCGACTAGAGTTTGTTCCGGTTGAAGAATTTTATTTTGCGCTGACGTTGGCGGTCAAAACGCTAGATGAGACGCTCGATTCAGAGTTGGTGGAGAAAGCGCGATCGCACCTTCAGGAAAAGCTGGGACAACCCTCTACTGTCGCGCCAGGGAAGCAGAATACCTTCAATTACGTGTTTAAAGTGCAGGATTATGACAATAGCCCTGCCCCTCAGCTGATTCTCTCGGTTTCAGATTGGCAGGACAAGCTGAGACTCAGCAGCGACTACGGCTGGATGTTGGATCAGGAGCGCAAGCCGAAGCGCACCGATCGCTTTGACCAGCGGGACGCGTTTGCCAGAGCGGCGCGATCGTATCTTAAAGAACAGATGGGTCTTGTCTTCAATCGAGACGAGATCTGAGCCTTAACTAACATCCTTAACTAACAAATTGATGACTCGGCTAAATTGATGACTCAGCCTCTCTTTCGGATCGAAAATTTACGAGTCGCCTATCCGCACCAAGGGGATAGGGGGGTAAACGGGACGGCGATCGCCCCTACAGCCTGGGCAGTAGATGATGTGTCGATCGATCTGGCGGCAGGAGAACGGTTGGGTTTAGTGGGCGAATCGGGCTGTGGCAAATCGACTTTGGGACGGGCCGCCATGCGCCTGATGTCTGCCTCCACTCAGATTGAGGGAAAAGTCTGGTTTAATGGCGAGTCGGTCTTTGATTTTTCTGCGGAGCAGCTCCGGCGGTTTCGGGGCGAGGCAGTGGCGCTGATTTTTCAAGATCCCATGACCCGCCTCGACCCGCTAATGACAATCGGTGAACATTGCGTCGAGACTCTCCGTGCCCACGAGCCTCAGTCTCGTCAGCAGGCAAAAGATCGGGCGATCGCCACCTTGGAGGCAGTCAAAATTCCGGCAAGCCGCTGGTCGCAATTTCCCCATGAGTTTAGCGGTGGTATGCGGCAGCGGGTAGCGATCGCCTTGGCGCTGTTGCTCAATCCTCAGCTGATTGTTGCCGATGAGCCGACGACAAGTCTGGATGTCACCGTTTCAGCCCAAATCTTGCAGGAGCTAACCCGCCTTTGCCAAGAGCGACAGATGGGCTTGCTGCTGATTTCCCACGATCTAGCAATGGTGGGAGAATACTGCGATCGGATTGCCGTCATGTATGGCGGCAAGGTCGTAGAAACAGGCGAAACTCAAACGGTCTTCACCCAGCCGCAGCATGACTATACAAAATCTCTGCTAAAGTCGGCGCTGCATCTTCAGTCGGGTGGGGGACAGCTTAAAGTAGAGCGAGCAATTGAGAGAGCCGCTTTGGAGAGAGACAAAATTCCGCTGCTCAGTATTCAAAACCTCTATCAGCACTACACGCTGGAACAAAACTTTGCAGCAAGGCTACTGTCACCAGGAGCAAAGCAGAGCGATCGCACAATCAAAGCCGTGGATGGCATCACGCTTGATCTCTACCCTGGGGAAATTCTTGGGCTAGTGGGAGAATCGGGCTGCGGCAAAAGCACCCTATCTCGGACTTTGCTACATCTGATTCGCCCCACTTCAGGCAAAGTCGAGTTTTTGGGGCAAGACCTAACTTGCCTATCGTTTCAAGCCCTGCGGCAACAGAGGCGGCAGATGCAGATGGTGTTTCAAGATCCTCACGCCTGCCTTAATCCGCTGATGACGGTGGGTAAAAGCGTTGCCGATCCGCTACTGATTCACCATCTTGCCGATGCCGCAGAGGCAAAAGTCCAAGCAAAGCAGATGCTAGAGCGCGTAGGGCTGACTCCCGCCGAAGATTTTTACGATCGCTATCCCAAAGAACTTTCTGGCGGACAGCAGCAGCGAGTGGCGATCGCCCGTGCCCTAATTACGCGACCCAAGCTGCTGATCTGCGATGAGCCCGTCAGTATGCTGGATGCCAGCGTTCAAGCACAGGTATTGGACTTAATGCTGGAACTGAAGCAGGAGTTTGAGCTAACTTATTTGTTCATTACCCATGATTTGGGAGTGGCAAGATTTTTGTGCGATCGCATCGCGGTTATGCAAAGCGGCAAAATTGTAGAGCTAGGAAATACGGAGGAAATCTTCACCCGTCCGCAACATTCTTATACTCGGACTCTTTTAGCCGCTGCTCCGCTGCTGTCCCATTTCCCCAAGAGGCTTGAAATAAAGGAATCTTGAAACTACAGTGTTGAAATTCTCGTAAATATCCTCAGATACTGTCGAGAAGTCTCCTAAAGGCGCAAACTTTGGAGACTAATTTTGTGTACCATTCATTAAAGGGCGCATGATGTGGGCTGGCTCCACTTCATCGCTACTCGACTTAGCAGGCTTATACAGGCTGTCCATGTTTGGTTTAATTGGTCATCTCACGAGTTTAGAACACGCTCAATCTGTTGCAAAAGAACTTGGCTATCCCGAATACGCAGATCAGGGGCTTGATTTTTGGTGTAGCGCCCCGCCCCAAATTGTTGACACCATCAAGGTGACAAGTGCTACAGGGCAGCAGATTGAAGGACGATACGTAGAGTCTTGCTTTCTGCCAGAAATGCTGGCAGCTCGACGCATCAAAGCCGCCACGCGAAAAATCATCAACGCGATGGCTCATGCCCAGAAAAATGGTATTAACATCACGGCTCTAGGCGGATTTTCATCCATTATTTTTGAGAATTTCAACCTGAATCAAATTCAGCAGGTGCGTAACATCAAGCTAGAGTTCGATCGCTTCACTACTGGGAATACCCACACGGCCTATATCATCTGTCGTCAGGTCGAACAGGCTTCTCAGCAAGTTGGCATTGATCTCTCCAAGGCCACGGTTGCTGTGTGTGGGGCGACGGGTGACATCGGCAGCGCTGTCTGTCGCTGGCTCAACTCTCGTGCCGATGTGGCTGATTTGCTGCTGGTGGCTCGTAATCCCGATCGCCTTCAGCTCCTGCAAGAGGAGCTAGGTAGAGGCAAAATTCTGCCCCTAGAGGAAGCTCTACCCCAGGCAGATATTGTGGTCTGGGTTGCCAGTATGCCTAAGGGCGTAGAAATCGATTATCAAAAGCTCAAGCAGCCTTGTCTGATGATTGATGGTGGCTATCCCAAAAATATGGCAAAGCAGATTCAGCAGCCAGGGGTGCATATTTTGAACGGCGGCATTGTTGAGCATTCCCTCGACATTGACTGGAAGATTATGAGCATCGTCAACATGGATGTCCCAGCACGGCAACTCTTTGCTTGTTTCGCAGAATCCATGCTGTTGGAATTTGAGAAGCTTTACACCAATTTTTCCTGGGGTCGGAATCAAATTACGCTAGAAAAAATGGATTTGATTGGTCAAGTTTCGATCAAGCATGGGTTTCGTCCTCTGCTAACAGTAGGTAGCTAGAGGGTAACAGTAGGCATCTATAGGGCTGATGGGATTTTGAGCTTGAAATTTTGAGTTGTGGAAGCCCTTGGTGCGGGCTTTTGCAGCAGATATTTGATGACCCTTAGATATTCTCCACAGGGTTGGAGGAGCTGTTGAGCAGCTGGAGGTCAGGAGCCAGGGTACTTTTCTTCCAAATCCTGACTCTTGACCTCTCCATGAATTCAGACAAAAACATCCTAGTCTTTGCTAGGAATTGTTAATTTTTTGTTGCAAAATGACGAAATATTCTGAGTGCTTACTCACAAAGTTGTGAATAAGTGTAAACAAATATCTCATTATTTTTATCAAATTGTGTCAGATATTCGCCTCAATGCTCACTGGGCATAGGTTTTCTGCTACAAACAATATGTGAAGAATTAGATAACAAAAGCTGATTAATGGCTAAGCTTCAAAGCTTTAATTTGCTTTTGCGAGTTCTTTACCCCGTCTAGATGCCTTAATCCTGAGGAGCAGAACCGCATGTTTACCCACGTCAAGCCCACAGTCAGACATATCGCACCCGATCATATCAACGGGCGATCGCTGGTCAAGGTGGTCTATGTCGTGCTTGAGCCGCAGTACCAAAGCACTCTTTCTGCGGCAGTCCGATCGATTAACCAAAATAATCCCGCTCTAGCGATCGAAATCAGCGGCTATCTCCTGGAAGAGTTGCGTAGTTCAGAAAATTACGAAGCCTTCAAACGAGATGTCGCCGAAGCCAATGTATTTATCGCCTCTCTGATCTTTATTGAAGAACTCGCTGATAAGGTTGTTGCTGCTGTCGAACCGCACCGCGATCGCTTAGACGTGTCGGTAGTCTTTCCCTCAATGCCGCAGGTGATGCGCCTCAACAAAATGGGCACCTTCTCCATGGCGCAGTTGGGGCAGTCGAAGGGGGCGATCGCTCAGTTCATGCGGAAGCGCAAAGAGAAATCTGGCTCTTCGTTCCAAGACGGCATGTTGAAGCTGCTGCAAACCCTGCCAAAGGTGCTGAAGTTTTTGCCGATCGACAAGGCGCAGGATGCCCGCAACTTCATGCTCAGCTTCCAGTATTGGCTGGGTGGCTCGGCTGAGAACCTGGAGAACTTTCTGCTGATGCTGGCGGGGAAGTACATTATCAACAATGTCAAGGCAGATGGCTCCAAGGGTAATGAGGCTTTGCAGTTCTGCGATCCCGTCACCTATCCCGACATGGGCATCTGGCATCCCCTCGCGCCACAGATGTTTGAGGATTTGAAGGAGTACCTCAACTGGCACGCCTCACGCAAGGATATTCCTGAGAGCTTGAAAGATCCGCTAGCGCCCACTGTGGGATTGGTGCTGCAACGAACGCACCTAGTCACAAGCGATGATGCGCATTACGTGGCAATGGTGCAGGAGCTGGAATGCATGGGCGCAAGGGTCATTCCAGTATTCGCAGGTGGCTTGGATTTCTCCAAACCTGTCGATGTTTATTTCTATGACCCAATCCATAAAGAGCAAACGATCGTCGATGTCGTTGTCTCCCTCACAGGCTTTGCGCTGGTGGGCGGTCCGGCTCGGCAAGATCATCCCAAGGCGATCGCTTCGCTTCAGCGTCTCAACCGTCCCTACATGGTGGCGCTGCCTTTAGTGTTTCAAACCACTGAGGAATGGCAGGACAGCGATCTGGGGCTGCACCCAATTCAGGTGGCGCTGCAAATTGCCATCCCTGAGCTGGATGGGGCGATCGAGCCGATCGTCATGTCGGGTCGAGATGGGGCAACGGGCAAGGCGATCGCCCTGCAAGACCGGGTAGAGGCGATCGCACAGCGGGCGATGAAGTGGGCAAATCTGCGCCGTAAGCCAAAGCTGCATAAAAAGGTTGCCATCACGGTCTTCAGCTTCCCGCCGGATAAGGGCAATGTGGGGACGGCGGCTTACCTAGATGTGTTTGGCTCTATTTATCAGGTGATTCACGCCCTGAAGCAAAACGGCTACGACATTCAGGACTTGCCCGAATCGGCAGAGGCACTGATGCAGGAGGTGATTCACGACGCTCAGGCGCAATACAACAGCCCTGAACTCAACATTGCCTATCGCATGTCTGTACCGGAATACGAGAGCCTCACGCCCTACTACAAGCGGCTAGAGGAATCCTGGGGCGCGGCTCCGGGGCATCTGAATACGGACGGACAAAATCTGCTGGTGTTCGGCAAGCACTTTGGCAATGTCTTCATCGGCATTCAGCCCACTTTCGGCTATGAAGGCGACCCAATGCGGCTGCTGTTCTCCCGATCGGCAAGTCCCCATCACGGCTTTGCCGCCTACTACACTTATCTAGAGCATGTCTGGCAAGCCGATGCCGTGCTGCACTTCGGCACCCACGGTTCGCTAGAATTTATGCCCGGAAAGCAGATGGGTATGTCGGTGGAGTGCTATCCAGACAGCCTGATCGGCAAGATCCCCAACCTCTACTACTACGCGGCAAACAATCCTTCGGAAGCGACGATCGCCAAACGCCGCAGCTATGCCGAAACCATCAGCTACCTGACTCCTCCCGCAGAAAATGCCGGACTCTACAAGGGCTTGAAGGAGCTAAGCGAATTGATCGCCTCCTACCAAACCCTGAAGGACTCTGGACGTGCTATGCCCATCATCAACGCCATTGTCGATAAGTGCCGTTTGGTGAATCTTGACAAAGATATCGATATGCCGGAGGACGGTGTAGAGCTGCCTGCCGAGGAGCGCGATGCGCTGGTGGGCAAGGTTTACATTAAGCTGATGGAAATTGAGTCGCGGCTGCTGCCCTGTGGTCTACACATCATTGGCAAGGCTCCCACGGCAGAAGAGGCGATCGCCACCCTGGTTAATATTTCTGCCCTCGATCGTCCTGAAGACAATCTGCTTAGCCTCCCCCGGATTATTGCCAACAGCTTGGGGCGTGACATGGATGAGTTGTACAAGAGCAGCGATCGCGGTGTCCTGGAAGACGTGCAGCTATTGTTTGACATTAACGAAGCTGTGAGAACTGCGGTTGCGGCAATGGTGAAAGAACAGGTAGATGCGGAAGGTCGCGTTTCCAAAGTCACCAAGCTGAATTTCTTCAATCTGGGCAGAAAAGAACCTTGGATCGAGGCACTGCACCAATCGGGCTATCCCAAGGTGGATGCCGAAGCCATTAAGCCGCTGTTTGAATATCTGGAGTTTTGCCTCAAGCAGGTGACGGCAGATAACGAGCTAGGCGCCATGATCAAAGCCCTGGAGGGCGAATACATCCTGCCAGGACCCGGCGGCGATCCGATTCGCAACCCGGATGTGCTGCCCACTGGCAAGAATATTCATGCCCTCGATCCGCAGTCGATTCCCACAACGGCTGCTGTCCAGTCGGCTCAGATCGTGGTCGATCGCCTCCTTGCCCGTCAGCGTGCTGAGAACAACGGGCAATATCCTGAGACGATCGCCTTTGTCCTCTGGGGTACAGACAATATCAAGACCTACGGCGAATCTCTAGCGCAGGTGATGCTGCTGGTGGGCGTGCGTCCTGTAGCCGATGCCCTGGGTCGGGTCAACAAGGTGGAGCTGATTCCCCTGGAAGAGCTGGGTCGTCCGCGCGTGGATGTGGTGGTCAACTGCTCCGGCGTGTTCCGCGACTTATTCATTAACCAGATGAATCTGCTCGATCGCGCCGTCAAAATGGCAGCCGAAGCCGATGAGCCACTGGAAATGAACTTTGTCCGCAAGCACGCCCTGAAGCAAGCTGAAGAAATGGGAGTCAATCTGCGTCAGGCTGCCACTCGCGTCTTTTCTAACGCCTCTGGCTCCTACTCCTCCAACGTCAACCTGGCGGTGGAAAACAGCACCTGGGAAAGCGAGGCAGAGCTTCAGGACATGTTCCTGGCGCGGAAGTCGTTTTCGTTTAACTCTGACAATCCCGGCATGATGGATCAGTCGCGGGATATCTTTGAGTCGGCGTTAAAAACCGTGGAAGTGACCTTCCAGAATCTTGACTCCTCCGAGATTTCCCTCACAGATGTCTCCCACTACTTTGATTCTGACCCTACCAAAGTCGTTTCTAAGCTACGTGGCGACGGCAAAACCCCGGCTTCTTTCATCGCCGACACCACGACGGCAAATGCTCAGGTGCGATCGCTCTCTGAAACCGTGCGGCTGGATGCCCGTACCAAGATGCTCAACCCTAAATGGTACGAGGGGATGCTGTCCCACGGCTACGAAGGCGTGCGCGAACTCTCAAAGCGTCTGGTTAACACAATGGGCTGGTCGGCAACGGCGGGCGCGGTGGATAACTGGATCTACGAAGATGCCAACAGCACCTTCATTCAAGACGAAGCCATGCGCGATCGCCTCATGAACCTCAACCCTCACTCGTTCCGCAAAATCGTGACGACGCTGCTAGAGGTAAATGGTCGTGGCTATTGGGAGACCAGTGAAGAGAACCTAGACAAGCTACGCGAACTCTATCAAGAGGTGGAAGACCGGATTGAGGGAGTTGAGTAATTCGCTTGCCCAATCCGGTGAGTCTAGAGAGCGCTACCCGTTTAGGCTCACTCTATCAGGTGAACCGACCTGGTGAGCTAGTTAGGTGAAGTCTGTTAGGGCCAGCTCACCGTACATTAGTGAAGATAAGTGACGTTCATTGATTGACCTGGCAGGGGGCTGCCAGGTCTTTTATTGTTAGTAGATCGCAACCCAAAAACCCAAAGAGTTGATTTTCAAAGGCGCGAAGCGCCTTTGAAAATCAACTCTTTAGAGAATCAACGAGCATTTGCGATCTGCTAATTATTATGGCTATTTCTTTTGAATGGCTAAATCTTTACAAAGCTCTGGGCTACTCTGTGAAGATTCGTCCCATCAGCTGCCCAACATCTAGCCGATCGAATCTCTAGCACAGGACAATTTAGTTGCATAACTCTAGCTTGCATAACTGCATGTCCAGTGGGAACGTTAGTGAATATCGCTGCTGACCCCAATTGAGCGAGGAATCAGGTTTTGTCAATCCATTCATCTGGAGTTCTGCTAACTCAGATCGTGCTGCTGGCGATCGCCCTGCTTCTACTGATCCCAATTGCTGTCTTGCTTGTAGAATGCCTTGCGGCTCTGCTCCCTAGCCGTCGCCAAACGGTTAGTCCCATCTCCCGCCCCAGAACCGCTATCTTGGTTCCAGCCCACAACGAGGCGATCGGGATTCAGCCTGTCTTGGCTGGACTCATGGCGCAATTGACAGAGCGCGATCGCCTTGTCGTTGTTGCCGATAACTGCACAGACGAAACGGCAGCTATTGCCCGTTCGACCGGAGCGATCGTCATTGAGCGTCAGGATGGCGATCGCCGGGGCAAAGGCTATGCCCTGGACTATGGCATCAATTATCTCGCTGCCGATCCGCCAGATATCGTGACGATTGCCGATGCTGACTGCCTAGTGCAACCCGGCAGTTTGGCTAAGATCGCAGATTGGGCAATGGCAACCAATCGCCCAGTTCAGGCACTTTACCTGATGGAACGCCCGGCACAGCCTCAGCCCAAGGATGCAGTTTCGGCGTTTGCCTTCAGGGTCAAAAACCTAGTGCGTCCTAGAGGACTCGATCGTCTGGGTTTCCCCTGCTTGCTGACAGGGACAGGCATGGCGTTTCCCTGGGCGCTGCTGCGCGACGTGAAGCTGGCAAGCAGCAACATTGTTGAAGATATGCAGCTTGGAATTGATTTGGCGATCGCGGGCACCCCACCTCTCTTTTGTGGAGAGGCACAAGTCACAGGGCTGCTGCCTCAGCAAAACAAAGCCGCCACCAGCCAGAGAACTCGCTGGGAGCATGGGCATCTCCAAACGTTGCTCACTCAAGTGCCCCGCTTAGTTAAACTCGCGCTTCAGCAAAGGCGGCTGGATGTGTTGGCGATCGCCCTTGATCTATCGGTGCCGCCGCTTTCGCTCTTAGTCATGTTCTGGCTTGCAACCGCTTGCCTAACTGCGCTAGTGGGTTTCGTAGGAATCACCTGGCTCCCAGCGCTAGCTCTAGGGGGCGAAGGCATCTTGCTACTGACGGCAATTTTGGTTGCCTGGGCAAAGTTTGGTCGCGCCGAGTTGCCTATTCAAACCTTGCTCGCAGTTCCGCTGTATGTGCTGTGGAAAATTCCGCTCTATTTCGCATTTCTGGTTCGTCCCCAAACAAAGTGGGTTCGCACCGATCGTGATCCCGTAGATGCTCCAAAACTCTAATTGGGGTCTTTACAGCCTCCCTAACAATACTGGAATAAATGTGAAGGCTAAATAAAAGCTTTGTCCTTATCTAGGTATTGTGTCTAAGAGATTAGCTAGGATGTCTGGGACTCGTCTGAGTTTGATGACTTGTCTATCTGACAGCCCGATGAGTTTAGAATGACCTATCTTGTTGGTTCGTTTGCTATCAAATAGAGGATTGCGATGAATATTACCCCAACTGAGATTTCTGAAGTTTTAATCATTGAACCCCGTGTTTTTTCAGATCATCGAGGTTTCTTTTTTGAAAGCTTCAATGAGCAACTCTTTAGGGATAAAACAGAGCTAGACGTTCGTTTTGTTCAAGACAATCACTCTTGTTCAGCGCGCCATGTGCTGCGGGGTTTGCACTATCAGATTCAGCAGCCGCAAGGCAAGTTGGTGCGCGTGGTTTCAGGGGCTATCTTTGATGTCGCCGTAGATTTACGAAAAAGTTCTCCTACGTTTGGACAGTGGGTTGGCTATGAGCTAAGTGCTGAAAACAAACGTCAGCTCTGGGTTCCAGCTGGGTTTGCCCACGGATTCCTGGCGCTGGACGATCGCACCGAGGTGTTGTACAAAACAACCGATTATTACGCCCCCGCCCATGAACGGTGCCTGCTATGGAATGATCCAGAATTGGCGATCGCCTGGCCACTTGACGCTGAACCTGTGCTAACGGCTAAAGATCAGGCAGGTCAACCCTTGAAAACAGCTGACATTTTTGAGTAATCCGCTTACCGGGTTAGCGCGAAACCCTCCCAGGACGAACATGGCGACGTTTAGAAAGATGTTTAGAAAAATGAAGTGCTAAGTCGAGAACTCTAGACGGCATGGTTTTCTACACTTCAAGATTTCTACACTTCAAGATTTCTACACTCCAAGAAATATCAGATTTAGGGCTTACTAAATGATTTGTGAATAGGGGAGGGAATAAGCATGAGGCGCATCTTATTAATAGGCGGAGGAGGGCAAGTTGGGCAAGAGCTGCAAACATCGCTGATGCCCCTAGGCAAAGTGATCAGCGTCACCCGTGATGACCTAGATCTAACTCAAAGCGATCGCATTCGCCAGGTGATTCAAACCGCCCAGCCTGACCTGATTGTGAATGCTGCTGCCTACACGGCAGTAGACAAAGCCGAATCAGAGATGGATTTGGCAAAATCGATCAACGCCGCAGCGCCCACCGTTATGGCGGAAACAGCTCAACAGCTTGGCGCTAGCCTCATCCATATTTCTACAGACTACGTGTTCGACGGTCGCAAAAACACGCCTTACACCGAATTGGATACCCCTAATCCAATCGGCGCTTACGGCAAGTCCAAGCTGTTGGGCGAGGAGGGCATTCGGCAGGTGGGCGATCGCTCTCCTAATTTCCGCTATGCGATTCTGCGCACCGCCTGGGTCTACGGCTCTCAAGGCAAGGGCAACTTTGCCAAAACCATGCTGCGGCTTGGAGCCGATCGCCCAGAAGTGCGGGTGGTTGCCGATCAGGTGGGCACACCGACCTGGTCAACTGAAATTGCTAAAGCGATCGCCGCTCTCTCACCGCATTTTCTAGACGCTGCTGCCCCCAGCGGCATTTATCACTTTACGAACAGCGGCATTACAAGCTGGTATGACTTTGCGGTTGCCATCTTTGAAGAAGCTGAGGCGATCGGCTTTCCGCTGAAGCTAGAACGCGTGGTGCCTATCACCACTGCCGAATATCCCACCCCGACTCAGCGCCCAGCCTATTCGGCACTAGCCTGCCAGAAAATATCTGCGATCTTGCAGACCTCTCCGCCCCAATGGCGACAGAGCCTCCGTCAAATGCTCACTGAACTTTATTCATTGACCTACTTATGAAAGCAATCATCCTCTCTGGCGGTAAGGGAACTCGTCTCCGCCCGTTGACCCATACTGGCGCAAAGCAGCTTGTTCCGGTCGCTAACAAGCCGATTCTTTGGTATGGTATCGAATCGATCGTGGAAGCCGGAATTACCGATATTGGCATCATTATTAGCCCCGAAACGGGTGAAGAGGTACAGGCAAAAACGGGAGATGGCAGTCAATTTGGCGCGAATATCACCTACATTCTTCAAGAAAAGCCTGCGGGTCTGGCTCATGCCGTCAAAGTAGCACAGCCATTCTTAGAAGATTCATCTTTTGTGATGTATCTAGGCGATAACTTGGTGCAAAGTGAACTGGCGCTGTTTCTAGAACAGTTTTCTACCCGCAGCCTTGATGCCCTTACCTTGCTCTGTCCCGTGCCCAATCCCAGCGCTTTTGGGGTTGCCAAAGTGGATGAAAATGGCAAACTGCTCCAGCTTGTGGAAAAACCTAAAGATCCGCCCTCTAACCTGGCGTTGGTCGGTATCTATATCTTTACGCCCGTAATTCATGATGCGATCGCCGCTATTCAGCCCTCTGCCAGAGGTGAGCTAGAAATCACAGATGCCATCCAAACGCTGATCGATTGGCAAAAACCTGTGGAAGCCCGCCAGATTCGCGGCTGGTGGCTAGACACCGGAAAGAAAGATGATCTGTTGGAAGCCAATCGGGTAATTCTGGACACCTGCCTAGAGTCTTCTATTCAGGGCGATGTTGATGCCGACAGCCAGATTATCGGGCGAGTGCAAATCGGTGAAGGTTCCAAAGTCTTGAACTGCACGATTCGAGGTCCTGTAACGATCGGCAAAAACTGCTATCTAGAAAACTGTTTCATTGGACCTTACAGCAGCGTTGCCGACGAAGTAACTCTGATTGAAACAGATTTAGAACATAGCGTAATTTTGAAGGGCGCTAAAGTCGAAGGCATTCATAAGCGGATTGTGGATAGCGTCATTGGACAGCGTGCCTATCTCAAAGAAGCACCCAGACGACCCAAAGCGTTTCGGTTCATGATTGGGGATGATTGCCAGATAGAGGTAGTGTAGCCACAATTCAAATCGCCTGTTTTTTAGAGAGAAGGAGTCTTTAAAGAGAGGAAGCGATCGCTTCCTCTCTTTGCTTCAGTGTTTTACCCACTTCCCGCTTTTTTAGAAAAGTAATCGCACTGTGGCTGTAGTCGCAGCGGTTAAGACCGGGACATTTTTGAGGGCGCGCAGAGCGCGCCCTCAAAAATGTCCTAAGCTCCATGATTACAGCCATACCATAATGAAATAAAGATCCAGCGCTGAAATCTCTTGACCTATGACTTACACCCCAAAAATCATCGCCTTCGCAGGCAGCACTCGCACCGATTCCTACAACAAAAAGCTGGTTCAGGTTGCCGCAACCGGAGCCAGAGCCGCAGGTGCCGAGGTGACCTACGTTGATCTACGAGACTTGCCCATGCCGCTATTTGATGAAGATTTGGAGGCTGAAGCTGGAATACCTGCCAACGCACGCGAGTTCAAGAAGCTGCTCAAGTCCCATGATGGGATACTAATCGCCTCACCAGAGTACAACAGCTCCATCACCCCTGTTTTGAAAAATGCGATCGACTGGGCTTCTCGACCCGAACCCAATGAATCTGGACTAGCGGCATTTGTGGACAAAGTAGCCGCCATCATGAGTACCTCTCCCGGAGCGCTGGGCGGTCTGCGGGGGCTGGTGCCGCTACGGATGCTGCTAGGAAACATCAGAGTTTTAGTGCTGCCTGATCAGGTCGCAATCCCAAAAGCCCATGAAGCATTTGATGCAGACGGCAGGCTGAACGATCCTAAACAGCAGGAGTCAGTCGAGCTTTTGGGCAGAAGAGTCGCGACCATTCTGGCGAAGCTCAATGCCTAGGAACCGAAAAAATAGCGCTTGGCTCAAGTCAAATTTTCGGGAAGAGGTAAGGAGAACCCCTCCCCGAAAAATTTATACCTAGACTAAGTCCTCCCTACTTCTCCATGCCACTGTCATATTGACCTAACGCAGCCGCACTATTACACTGCGCCCGATGATAGAGAGCTTTCTGGGCAGCAGCAACGTTGGCATCCTCACCCATCCAGGTCTGCATTGCCGCCTGCTGAAGTGCCCGACCGTAGGAAAAAGTCAGCGCCCAGGGCAACTCTCCCGCAAAGATCTGATTCATGGCATTGAGGTGAGCGGTTGCCGTCTCGTCAGCCTGACCGCCCGACAGGAAGGCACAGCCCGGAACCGATGCCGGAACAGCGTCTAGCAAGCACTTCACAGTTGCCTTGGCTACCGCTTCAATGCTTCCCTGTTCAGGGCAGTCAACTCCAGAGATCACCATACTCGGCTTCAAGATCATCTGATCTAGGTCAATCCCAGCACGATAGAGCTGCTCAAACACAACGTTGAGAACTTCCTGATGCACCTCGAAGCTGCGCTCCAAGGTGTGATCCCCATCCATCAGCACTTCCGGCTCAACGATCGGCACTAGCCCTCCGTCCTGACACAGCGCCGCATACCGAGCCAGCGCATGGGCATTGGCTTCAATACAGCGACTAGAGGGAATCTGCTGACCGATCGTGATCACCGCCCGCCACTTGGCAAACCGTGCGCCCATTTTGTAATACTCGGTGATGCGATCGCGCAGTCCGTCTAAGCCTTCCGTCACTAGCTCATGGGGCGACTTTGCTAAAGGCTTTGCGCCTTCATCCAGCTTGATCCCCGGCAAAATTCCGGCATCGGTCAACAGCTGAGGAAAAGGAATTCCCGATTTTGTCGATTGCCGAATAGTTTCATCAAACAAAATCACGCCGCTGAAAAACTGATTAATACCGGGTGCCGTGAATAGCATCTCCCGATAAGCCCGCCGCATCTCTTCTGTAGTAGGAATCCCTAACTGCTGAAATCGCTTGTTGGCGGTGCTAAAACTTTCATCCGCCGCCAAAATTCCTTTGCCTTGAGCGATCATTGCCTGTGCGGTAGCCTTAAGCTCGTTTGCGTCCATGACCCAAATATCTCCTTGGCGTGATTAATACGGGACTTTTTCTACCCGAATGCGGCTGTACTGGTTTTACTTTACTTGAAGCCTCTACTTTCTTGAGACCCCTACTTTAAGGCAGTGTAGCCGTTTCTCAAGAGCTGCCTGCTCAAGTATGGTGCTACGCGCTTAGATCCAATGAGGTATTTTTTGAGAGCCGCGCGGAGCGAGGCTCTCAAAAAATACTTTGTCCTAACTCAATTACATAGCGCTAGGCATGGGTGTTCAAGTAGGGCTGCTGCTTGAGAGCATCGCTGCTCATACTTCCTATAATGAGAGACTAGGGTTAATGAGAGATTAGAGTCAAAAATTTTAAGCATGTCTATAGAACTCCAGGAAGATTTGGCGATCGCCGTTGAGAAACGCCGCAACTTTGCAATTATTTCTCACCCCGATGCCGGAAAAACCACGCTGACGGAAAAGCTGCTGCTATATGGGGGTGCCATCCATGAGGCAGGAGCCGTCAAGGCGCGGCGGGCACAGCGGCATGTCACCTCGGACTGGATGGCAATGGAGCAGCAGCGGGGCATCTCCATTACCTCAACCGTGCTGCAATTTCAATACGATGGCTATTGGATTAATTTGCTAGATACCCCCGGACACCAGGACTTTAGTGAAGACACCTACCGTACCCTCGCCGCTGCCGACAATGCGGTCATGCTGGAAGATGCGGCAAAAGGGCTAGAGCCACAAACGCGCAAGCTGTTTGAGGTCTGCCGGATGCGCGGTATTCCCATCTTCACCTTTTTCAATAAGCTCGATCGCCCCGGACGTGACCCCTTTGATCTGATGGATGAGATTGAAAAGGAGCTAGACCTGAAGACCTATGCGGTCAACTGGCCAATTGGCATAGGCGATCGCTTCAAGGGTGTGTTCGATCGGCGCACGCAGCAAATTCACCTGTTTGAACGTAGCGCTCACGGCAGTCGGGAGGCAATCGATACAGTCGTAGATCTGGGCGATCCCCGGATTGAGGACTTATTAGAGCAAGATCTCTACTACAAGCTGAAGGAAGATCTGGAGCTGCTGGATGGTGTGTGCGATGAATTTGACGCCGATTTAGTCCATCAGGGCAAAATGACCCCGGTATTTTTTGGCAGCGCCATGACCAACTTTGGGGTAGAGCCTTTCCTCAACTCGTTTCTAGACTACGCGCTAAAGCCCGGTTCACGACGCAGTACCCTAGGTGAAATTGAGCCGACGAATCCTGAGTTCTCAGGCTTTGTGTTCAAGCTGCAAGCTAACATGGACCCCAAGCACCGCGATCGCATTGCCTTTATTCGGGTCTGCTCTGGCAAATTCGAGAAAGACATGGTGGTCAGCCATGCGCGATCGGGCAAAACTGTACGGCTGTCCCATCCCCAAAAGCTGTTTGGGCAAGATCGAGAGTCTCTGTCGGAAGCCTATCCGGGTGACGTGATTGGCTTGAATAATCCGGGGGTGTTTGCGATCGGAGACACCATTTATAACGGCAAAAAGCTGGAATTTGACGGCATTCCCATGTTTTCACCGGAGATATTTGCCTTCCTCAAGAATCCTAACCCCTCTAAGTTCAAGCAGTTCCGCAAAGGCGTGAGCGAGCTTCGAGAAGAGGGAGCCGTACAAATCATGTACTCGGCAGATGAAGCAAAGCGCGACCCGATTTTGGCGGCGGTGGGGCAGCTTCAGTTCGAGGTCGTGCAGTTTCGGCTGCTGAATGAATATGGCGTAGAAACGCTGCTTGACCCCCTCCCCTACAGCGTGGCGCGTTGGGTGGGAGGCGGCTGGGATGCTTTGCAAAAGGTAGGTCGCCTGTTCAACACCACGACCGCCAAAGATAGCTGGGGTCGCCCAGTACTGCTATTCCGCAATGAGTGGAACTGTCGGCAGGTAGAGGGCGAACATCCATCGCTTCAGCTCAAAACCAGTGCACCCGTCATTTCGGGTCAAGAGCCGGAATCGATTTAGCGATCTATAGCAGCCGCCAAGGCGCTTAAGACGGGGATGCTTTGGGTGGGAGGCTTCATGCTCCACCCAAAACATCCTAAGCAAGCTGGCGACAGCCATATCTCATGCCGTTTTAAAGTCTAAGCGGGGAGGGTATTTTTTGAGAGCCGCACTTTGCGCAGCTCTCAAAAAATACCCTCCCCATAGCTAATTTCAATGAGTATCCTGCAGAAGGGAACTCACTGTCCCCTCTCTGAAGTTTAAGTAAACTGCTGGCTTAAGGTGACTGGATTATGAACAGTGATTTTTTTCTTGTGAATAGAAATCATGCTGTCCTGGCGCAAGTCGCCCAATAGGCGTGTCACTGTAACCCTCGTGGAGCCGATCGCTTCGGCGATCGCCTGATGCGATAGCTTCAAATCAATGGTGATGCCATCCACGGTAGGTATGCCAAAATCGCGGCAGAGAATCAGTAAAAAGCTGACTAGGCGCGATCCCATATCTCGATGCGCCAAAGTTTCAATCATCATCTCAGTCTGTAAGATGCGGGACGAAAGCCCTTGGAGCATCAGCATTGATAGCTCTGGGTTATCTTTGAGCGCTTTCTCCACATGTTCAATCGGGATAGACAGTAGCTCTGCCTGTGTAAAAGCAACCGCATGGTAAAACCGATCGGCTCGTTGCCCTGTGATCAAAGACAGCACGCCAAAAACGCTGTTTTCCCTCAGTAGGGCTACGGTAATTTCCTCACCTGCCTCGTAGACCCTGGAGAGCTTAACCGCCCCTTTAACTAGAAAGTAGACGCGTTCGGCTGGATCGCCTGGAAAAAAAATAGTCTTGCCACGCTCATAGGTTTCGACAACGGGTGGAAAGGCACTACCACTAATTTGCCTAAACACGTTTGCTAATGGTCTATCCTGTGCCACTACCATACCTCTATTCCCAGCCTATGCCTTTTAGATGTCCTGGAGCATTTGTCAGTTCGCAAGATTTTTGTCTCTTTGCTAACGTGTATCTTTCCCGCAGATGCGTGAGACTTTTATCTCAACACGCCTTAATATTACTGCGATTCATTGTCTGTGATAAGACTCTGACTTTAAAAGAATAAACTTAACTTTGCAATGTTTTTTTGTAGTATGGGCTACATTGTCGTTCTTGCCTTCCTACAATCGGGTGATCTTCATTGATGGCATCAAAGTTTATGCTCTGTTTGATAAAAAGTCTTCATTAACTCTTCATCAAGTTTTTGCTCTAAACTCGATCGAGCCTTCATTGCTTGCGCCTACTTTAACGTACCGACCTCTATCCCCCTGCACCCATTTTTCAGTATTCTCCTAATTGCGCTTTCCCACACATCAGTGAATTGAGTATCTCAGTAAGTTACATAAACAAAACATCATGCTAGACCTGACCAGAAAAAACGCTCTCGTTACAGGAATCGCCAACAATCGATCGATTGCTTGGGGAATCGCACAGCAGCTCCATGCGGCAGGAGCTAACATTGGAATCACCTATTTGCCCGATGACAAGGGTAGATTTGAGAAAAAAGTCGCAGAACTGGTTGAACCGCTCCAGCCCACACTGTTTCTTCCTTGCAATGTTCAGGATGAGTCCCAAGTTGAGGCAACATTTAGAACGGTGCAAGAAAAATGGGGCAAGCTAGATATCTTGATCCACTGTCTTGCCTTTGCCAGCAAAGAATCGCTGAGTGGCGACTTTAGCAGCGTCTCTCTTCAAGACTTTGCCCAAGCGATCGAGATTAGCGCCTATTCTCTCATCAGCCTCAGCAGAGCAGCCAAGCCGCTTATGACTGAGGGTGGCAGCATTGTAACATTAACTTACGTAGGTGGCGCACGCGTAATTCCCAACTACAACACCATGGGCATTGCGAAGGCGGCGCTGGAGATGAATGTCCGCTACCTTGCCGCTGAGTTGGGAGAGCACAATATTCGAGTCAACGCCATTTCTGCCGGTCCCATTCGCACCCTGGCATCGTCAGCCATAGGCGGCATCCTAGATGCGATTCATCATGTTGAGAAGATTGCACCCCTCAAGCGCACCGTGACTCAGATTGAGGTAGGTAATGCGGCTGCATTCTTGTGTAGCGATTTATCGAGCGGCATCACAGGGCAAATTCTCTATGTCGATGCAGGTTACGAGATCATGGGAATGTAGTGCTCAGGCATCTTGAGCAGGTTTAACCTGTTGGTAGTACAAGTAAGCGACCACCAGACAGAGGCTAACCAGCCTCATTGTCTCAGAAGCTAGCGTTGCCCAAGCTGATCCTTTCCAGGCATAGAGAGGAATCAGCCAAAAGTTGAGCGCAACGTTGAGCAGCGCCGATGACACCTGAACAATGCTGCGGATGCCTTGAAACCCAGAACCCGTTAAGGTGTCTGCGGCTAGATATTGGAGGCACATCAGCAAGGGCACGGGGGCAAGCCAGCGCACGGCTTCTACTGAGTTAGCGTATTCAGCTCCCAGCAGTCGGGGGATCACTGGAGCGCATAGAAAAAATCCGACACAGACGATCGCTCCATAGGCGCTAACGACCGGAAAGAGGCGTTTGGCAAAGCCCAAGCTGCCTTTGATGCCCTTAGCGCCCTGCTGAAAAAACTTGGCATAGGCAGCTCCAGAAATTGCCTGTAGCCCCAAATAGCCCGCATCAATACAGCGATAGGCAGCGGCATAGAGACCCGTAGCCTCAGCGGTAGAGAGACTAGCTAGCATTGTTTTGTCAATGCCTGCGTTGATGCTGTCTGCTGAAAGCCCGATCGAAAAATAAACGCCTTGAATAATTTCTGAATCTAGTTTTGGAATAATGAGCTGAGGTGGAGCGATGAGCTTGGCAATTAGCAGCAAAGATCCGATTGCGGCGATCGCCGTTGCGGATAAATATAAAACTGTCCAGGTACCAATGCTGGGATCTTTGAAACAGAAGAGCAACACAGCTGCTGCGATCAGTTTATTAAAGTTCAGAAATAGCTTAACTTTTGCGGCCAAGCCCACTAAATCAACACACATAAAAGCCCGAACGGAAACTTCCCAGAGCTTGAGGAAAAACAGGTCAGACAACAAAATTAGAAAGATCAGTAGCGGAGAAGTTCTGGAAGGAATGATGGCGTTAATCGTAAAAAAAGAGATGCCAACCAGCAGCGCCCCAGAAGCCAAAACCGTAAACAGCGTCTCTCCCCAATAGCGATCGAACAGACTGCGATCCCTTGCCACCTGCTTCACCAGAATCTCGCCACTGCCTACGCCCACAAAAGGCACTAAAATGGCGGCAAATGCAGTGATCCCAATGAAAAGACCATAGTCTTGAACGCCCAAAGCACGAGCAATAAACACAAAGCTCGTGAGCTGCATTCCTAGCCCCAACCCTTGTGAAACCATCATCCACAGAGTGTCTCGAACGATGCCTTTTCGTGAAATTTGAGTAATACGCGCCTTGGCTGATTGAAATTTCATGGCTCACGAGCTTTCTAGATGGCTCTAGAGTTCCCC
Source organism: Drouetiella sp. (assembly GCF_059504425.1). Taxonomy (NCBI): domain Bacteria; kingdom Bacillati; phylum Cyanobacteriota; class Cyanophyceae; order Oculatellales; family Oculatellaceae; genus Drouetiella; species Drouetiella sp. Next base: position 70,920 of record NZ_JCACIN010000073.1, on the reverse strand, counting down.
GAATCTCAGTTTTGGCGACAGGGTGCGACTGGATGCGACAGGGCGCTATTGAAGCTCAGGCAGCTTTTTGCAGAGCTAAAATCCAATCTCGCAGAATCGGATTGACTTGCTCAGGTGCTTCATCCTGGGGACAATGCCCTACGCCTTCTAGGGGAATAAACTGCTGTACGCAAGGAAACTTGGATAACTCTCTACCTTGGGCGATCGGCTCCCAAGGATCGGCAGTGCCCCACAGCATTAGCGCCGGACAGGGGAGCGCTTCTAGCAAATCTTCGGGTAACGGTCCTTGAGAGTAGCGCGTGAAAGCCAGAAACACATCTGCTGCGCCAGCATCCGCCGCTGGCGCCATCAGCATTGCCACCAGCTCGTCTGTGACCGCTTCATCGCGTCCGTAGGCTTGCAGCAAGATTTTACGCACGGTCTTGGGGTTGGCAAGGAGGCGAAAGAAACTATGCCCCAGCCAGCGAATGGACAGCAGATTTTGCAAAATGGGGGTGCCTATACTGCGATACCAGGGCAGTTTGTCCCGACGGCGATCGTGCAGCATTCTGAGCGAACAATTTAGTAGGGCAACCCCTAGGGCAATCTCAGGATGATCGACGGCAGCCTGCATTGCCGCGATCGCCCCAATAGAGTTACCAACCAAGAAAGCCGGAGTGGCAACAACCTCTCGGCAAAAGTCGGCAATTTGTGCGCCCCAAGTCTCAAAGGTGTAGGCGATCTCGTCAGGAGAAGGCTTGTCAGAATCGCCAAACCCAATTAGATCGATCGCATAGACCCGAAAATGCTCAGATAACTCCGGAATATTTTTCCGCCAGTGCCCCCAAGATGCGCCAAACCCGTGGATTAAAACCACGGCTTCTCCCACTTCTCCCTGTGTCTGATAGCTAATAGAAAAACCTCGCCAAGTCCAGTTTTTCGGAGTTGCAAGGGCATTGAAAGAAGTGGAAATTGCTGATGTCATTGCCGCAATAAAAGAGATTAATAAAACTTTACCTCCCATTATTTTGGCAGGTTTACAGCGATCGCGCTGAGATTAGTTCAGTCTTTTCTCCTCTGCTCCATATCTTTGCCTTACGGAGTTAGATGTCCTGATACCGATTTAAACGAATTTGTGGGCACATCAAACCTCAGAAGGGGCTTGGCATTGCCAAGCCCGTACCGGAATCTGTCGTGGTTTCAATTCAAATTGGTAGGAGTAAAACTTTTCTCAATTCCTTAAGGGGTTTCTAAGCAAAATTTCATCAAACTTGGGGGTCGAATCTCTAATCTGAGTCTGAAGGCAAAATTGTTTCGAAAAACAATTTTGCCCTCACATCTCAACCCCAATTGTTTGAACGAATTAATGTCGTGCAAGCATCGGGAAACATCCAGCAAATATGCAGCCTAAGCAACCTATGAATTTCAAACACTTTAAGTATCTGTCAGCCGCTGCCATCATCAGCGGTCTAACCTTAGGGCTGAGCAGCAGCCTGAATGCCTCAGTGACCCGTGAGCTTGCTACATCTGAATCTGCTGTGTCTCAAGAGATAGCCCAAGCTACCCGCCATCCTGCCGTTTATACCGAGAACGGCGTGGCACTAGATGGACAGGATGTTGTAGCTTACTTCACCCAAAGCGCACTTGTAGAGGGAAGTCAGCAATACACTCACCGCTGGCAAGGAACAAAATGGCTGTTTTCCAGTGCAGCCAATCGGGATTTGTTTGCTCAAAGTCCCGAAAAGTATGCGCCTCAGTATGGCGGCTACTGCTCCAAGGCGGCGGCAGGCGGTGTGTTGGCAACCACTCTTCCCACAGCTTGGGAAGTGCGTGATGGCAAGCTGTATCTAAACTACAGCGCGGCAGCTCAGCAAGAATGGCGACAAGATACTGCCAGCAAGATTGTGCAAGCCAACGCCAACTGGCCGACGATTCTTAACAACGAAACCTTAAAACAGTAAGTTTTAAGGTTTGCCATCGCAACAGCCACAGCTTACTTAAAGCTGTGGCTGTTTTTTTGAGGTATGGCAACCGCCAAGGCGGTTAGGACGAGGACATTTTTGTTGGGGCGCGAAGCACCCAACAAAAATGTCCTCAGCAAACTGGCAACAGCTATAAAAGCCAGTAGGGCAATAAAAAAGGGGCGCATGACCATGCGCCCCTTTTTTATCAACTTTAGCCGAATCGACCGCTGACATAATCTTGGGTCGCCTGTTGCTTCGGCGCATTGAAGATGTTGTAGGTCTTGTCGTACTCCACCAAGTAGCCAAAGCGGCTACCGCCTTCGGTGGCTTCAGCGTTGAAGAAGGCCGTCATATCAGCTACCCGCGAAGCCTGCTGCATGTTGTGGGTCACGATGATGATGGTGAACTGCTTCTTCAGCTCATGCATCAGATCTTCGACGCGCAGGGTGGAAATGGGGTCAAGCGCCGAGCAAGGTTCGTCCATCAGAATCACTTCAGGCTCAATGGCGATCGTCCGAGCAATGCACAGACGCTGCTGCTGACCACCTGAGAGCGACAGACCGCTTTCCTTCAGCTTGTCCTTAACTTCGTCCCAGAGGGCAGAACCTCGGAGCGATCGCTCAACCAGCTCGTCCATATTGCCCTTAAAGCCGTTGATCCGCGCTCCAAACGCTACGTTCTCATAGATAGATTTGGGGAAAGGGTTCGCCTTTTGGAACACCATGCCAATCCGCCGCCGCACTTCTACGGGGTCAATTTTGGGATCGTATAGGTCAACGCCCTGGTAGGCAATCTTGCCTTCTACTCTAGCGCCCGGAATCAAATCGTTGAGGCGGTTGTAGCAGCGCAGCAAGGTGCTTTTACCACAACCCGAAGGTCCAATCAGAGCCACCACGTTATTTTTGGGAACATCGAGGAAAACGTTCCGTACCGCCTGAAAAGCACCGTAGAAAATCGAGACATTTTCTGTCCGAATCACGATGTCGTTATTTTCCAAAGTATCGCTTGCAGAATTGGGCCGAGTTGAGGGATTCATATGTCAAACCTTAGTAAACCTTGCGACGGGAAACGATTCTAGCCAGGATGCTGACCACCAAAATCAGAAGCACAACAATCAGAGCTGCGACCCAAGCCAAAGCCTGCTGATTCTTGTAGGGAGAAATTGCGAAGTTATAGATCAAAACCGACAGCGTAGCCGTTGGTTCCCAGATGCTTTTGGCATCGTACTGATTAAACAAGGCGGTAAACAGCAAAGGAGCCGTTTCTCCTGCCGCTCTCGCGAGAGCCAGCGTAACGCCTGTTGCAATAAACGGCATTGCTGCAGGCAAGATGATTTGCGTGACGCTCTGAAAGTTAGTGGCACCGATGCCAGTTGCCGCCAGTCGAGTATCCCTCGGAATCGACTTGAACCCTTCCTCGCTGGTGCGGATAATGATGGGCAGCATCAGCACCGATAGGGCAATGCCCCCCGCAACTGCCGAGAAGGTTCCAGTTGCCAGCACCACAATCCCGTAAGCAAACAGACCCGCAATGATGGAGGGTACGCCACTGAGAATGTTGGTGCAAAAGCTGACAAACTGCGAGAGCTTGTTGCCGCGACCAAACTCAATAGTATAAACAGCAGTCAAAACGCCAAAGGGAACGCTAATCAGCGCCCCAATTAAACAAGTGATCAGGGTTCCTGTGATCGCATTCCTGAAGCCACCGCCTGCAACCCCTGCTGCCGGGGGTAGATCCGTGAAGACAGCAGGAGTCAATCCCCCTAGCCCTTTAGTGATCACCATGAACAGAATAGAAACCAGGGGAATAGCCGCGATCGCCACACAAGAGAACACTAGGGCAGTCATGATGTTGCCAAACATCTTCCGACCCGAAGAGACAGCAAACTGATTATCCAAAGGAGCAGATTGAGAGGATGAATGAGCCATAGTTCACAAGTAATGAGCCAACAAGTACTTATCCAAATAAACAGCGCCAGATAAACAGCCTGACAAATCAGCCAATGCAATTAGCGACACATGTCCACTTAACTGGGTCTACTCAACCTGCTGAAAGCGGCTGACTACCATTTGCGCCAGGATATTGACCAATAGCGTCAAAACCATCAGAATCAAGGCTCCGTAGAACAAAGAAGATTTCTGAAGACCGCTAGCTTCGCCAAACTGGTTGGCAATCAGTGAAGCAATGGTTGATGCTGGAGAAAACCAGGAAATATTTGCGTTATTGGCGTTGCCCACCAGCATGGCCAGCGCCATGGTTTCGCCCAATGCTCGCCCTAGTGCCAGCATGACTGATCCAATGATTCCAGACAGTCCAGCCGGAACCAAAACGCGGGTGATCGTTTCCCAACGAGTCGCGCCCAGCCCGTAGGAACCCTGACGGAGTTGGGGCGGCAAAGAACTCATAGTATCTCGTGAGATAGCCACAATCGTCGGCAGAATCATAATTGCCAGAACCAACGATGCGCCAAACAGATGCCGACCACCTGGAGTGGTTGAGAAAAAGGGAATCCAGCCAAACGCTCGATTGATGCCCTGCAAGATTGGCCTGATGGCTGGCAGGAAAACGAAAATGCCCCACAAGCCGTAGACGACGCTAGGAATTGCCGCTAGCAGCTCCATGATGAAGGCGATCGGCGTCAGAATTTTGGGCGGCAGAAAGTTTTCAGTTAAGAAAACAGCTACGCCAACGCCTAGAGGCACAGCAAACAGCAGCGCCAGAAAAGAGCTAAGGATGGTGCCGTATATCTGAGGAAATACACCGTAGATCTCTTCAACCGGATTCCAGGTACTGTTGGTCAGAAATCCCAGACCAAACGTGCGAATGGCGGGTAGAGCGATCAAAAGCAGCGAGTAGGTAATCCAAAGAAGAACTAAACCCACACAGACCGCCAGGGCGATCGTCAACCAGCGAAAAATCTGGTTAATCTGCCGCTCTGGCTGAAACTTAGTTGATGAATCTATGAGGGTTTCTGCTGGAGCCGTGGTCAGTGAGGTCATAGGGGGTTCTAACGACTGTAACGATTTAGATTTTTCAATAGCCTTAAAACTGAGCCTTGAACGACTGGACTAGGCTTTTCCACCTAGCGGGTGCTTGCTAAGGCGACGCAAGCGCTCAGAGTAGTTACGCATTACATCTAGGGCAAACATGGGCGTTTCCTGAATCGCAAATAGCATTCGAGACTCATCCATGTAAGCCAGCTTGCAATCTGTTTTGGCGATCGCGCTGTAGACTCGAATCCCTTCTGGGTGAATCAAAGCACCGGCACCAAACACACCGCCCATTTCGATAGTTTCGAGGACTTTACCATCAACAGCCAGATCAACAGCGCCCTCTAGAACGCCATAGAGATAGTCACCCGGCTGTCCATCTTCAAAAATCACTTCACCCACCGAGAAAACTTTAGGCTCAGACTGCCGTTGAAAGATGGCGACTTTCCCCGCAGGACCTAAATTGAGTTGCTGCACCATGAAATCCTTGATATACAGTGGCTCAAAAGGGATAAGTTCATGGGGTGAGACTAGCTCACCCCATGATGGCAGTAGATGCTAAACCTACTTAACTTTGTCGAGTTCGGCGTTAACCTTTGTCACCAGAGATGCTTCTAAAGGAACATAGCCCAGCTCACTAGCCGTAGCTTTGCCAGTAGTCAAAGACCAATCAATGACCTCCTTCAGAGCTGCGCTCTTGGCAGTGTCTTTGTACTCCGGATAGAGCAATAGCCAGGTTAGACCTGAGATGGGGTAAGCATTGGGGTTGCTAGAATCTGGAACTTCTAACGCCAGATCAGCAGGAACGGTTTCTCCCTCAAAGGCTGCTGCACCACCTTCAGGAGAAGGGGCAACTATCTTGCCCGACTTGTTTTCGATCGCCGCCATCGTCAGACCATTTTCCTTGGCATAGGAATACTCGACGTAGCCGATTGCGCCAGGAGTTTGCTGAACTTGAGCCGTCACGCCCTCGTTACCCTTCGCACCTGTACCCGCAGGCCACTGCACTGATTTGTTTGCACCCGCAGTCCAGTCGGGACAAGCTGCCTTCAGGTGAGAGGTGAACTGATAGGTTGTGCCGCTGCCGTCTGAACGGTGAACAAACTCGATCGGCTGGTCGGGTATGGTGGCACCAGCATTGGCTTTGGCGATCGCCGGATCACTCCAGTTTGTGATCTTGCCTGCAGCAATACCGCAATAGGCTTCACGAGACAGCTTCAGATCTTTTACACCATCCAGGTTATAGGCAAACACAACGCTACCACCCGTCATCGGAATCTGGATAGGTTCTGCGCCATATTTTGCCTTAAACTTGGCGCGATCCTCAGCTTTCAAAGGAGCGTCCGTTGCGCCAAAGTCCACGGTACCTGCTTGAAATTGCTCTACACCAGCACCACTACCCACAGATTGGTAGCTGATCTGAACGCCGGGATTTGCTTTGTTGTAATCAGCAAACCAACGCTGATAAACAGGAGCGGGGAAGGATGCACCTGCACCGCTGAGAGTAGCGCTGCCGCCACCGCCACCAGCGGGCGAAGACATGGCATCGGTCGAAGGAGAAGTTGCTACATCAGGGCTAGAAGGAGCACAGGAGACAGCCAATCCCATCGAGAAAGCTGCCAGGGTTGTCAGAACAGTGCGTCGTCTGAGACGTGATTGTGAGGTCATGCGGTCTACTCAGTAAAGAATTTTTACGTGGTGTGTCGCAAGCATCGTACTGTCCTAGGGTCTAGGTCACGTGATCTTTTGGTAAAGGATTGTTTATCTTTTTAGAGATTTTAATAAACTTAACAGGTTCTCAGGAAAAACTTTCCTTTGAGTTCACATGAATTGCGACTTAAGTAAGAGTTTAGTGAAGTCTCTGGGCGAGCTTTCAGCGGAGACCGCCAACCTAAGATCGCCCTCTGTGACAAAGTGTTAGAAGACAAAGTGTTAAAAATTAGAAGAGTCGTTTTAGTGTCGCCTCCTATCAACTCTCTGTGACCGCAAGCAATGTATCAAGTTATCTACGATGGCAACTGTAACCTTTGCGTCAATTTAGTTAAGCTCCTAGAAACCCTCGATCGCGGAGAACGGTTTCTCTACACGCCTATGCAAGACCAGCAAATCCTCGATCGCTTCGGCATCACGCCTCAAGACTGCGAACTCGGCATGATTTTGCTGAACGCAGAAGCGCCCGACCAGCGATGGCAGGGCAGCGACGCAGCCGAAGAAATCGGACGCTTGTTGCCCCTAGGCAGCATTTTTATCAGCGCCTACCGGACATTACCCGGCATGAAATGGATGGGCGATCGCACCTATGAGCAGATTCGAGACAATCGCTACACCCTATTCGGCAAGCGCAGCGCCACCTATCAGTCTGCATATCCGGCTTGTGGTGGAGGCTGCGATGCTCACTGACAGAGTGGGGGAGATGGATGGGTGGATGAGTCGATGGGTAGGTGCGTCGATAGGTGGGGGAGTGGTTTTTCTTCTTCCCATTACCCATCCACCCATCGTCTCATTCCCCCATTACCCATCCACCCATCCTTTCATCCACTCTTAACTGTTCCCCTAACTTTAATTCCCAGCCACTCCGTCCGCCCGTGCCGCCCGCTGCACCGCCGCCGCCACCGTCGTTGCCACCCGCTCGTCAAACACCGAAGGCACAATATGCTCGGCATCGAGTTCGCTAGGCTTGACCAGAGAGGCGATCGCCATCGCCGCTTCCAAAAACATCGAAGTCGTCATTGTTTTAGCGCGACAGTCTAACGCACCCCGAAAAATACCCGGAAATGCCAGCACGTTGTTAATTTGATTGGCGTAATCGCTACGACCTGTCGCCATCACCGCCACATCGTCCACAACCAGCTCCGGCTGAATTTCTGGAACCGGATTCGCCATGGCAAACACGATCGGCTTTGCCGCCATCGATCGCACCATTTCTGGCGAGACAACCCCTGGAGCGCTTACCCCCAGAAACACATCCGCACCCGCCATGGCATCGGCAAGCCCACCGCTCTGCGCCACCGCAAATTCCAGCTTTTGACTGTTCAGATCCGTGCGGCTCGTAGACAAAATGCCGCGAGAGTCGCACATCACAATATGAGCTGCCCCCGCCTTTTGCAGCAGTCTGGCGATCGCCACACCCGCAGCTCCTGCCCCATTAATCACAATCTTGATATCTGTCATCGACTTCTCGACCACCTTCAGGGCGTTGAATAACGCCGCTAGGCTGACGATCGCCGTGCCATGCTGATCATCATGAAAAATCGGAATATCCAGCTCTTTCTGCAACCTCGCCTCAATCTCAAAGCAGCGAGGAGCGCTAATATCCTCTAGGTTGATACCGCCAAACACAGGCGAGATATTCTTAATGGTCTGAACAATCTCGTCGGTGTCCTGCGTTGCTAAGCAGATAGGGAATGCGTCCACACCCGCAAATTCCTTAAACAGCATCGCTTTACCCTCCATTACGGGCAGGGCACCCGCCGCACCCAAATTGCCCAAGCCCAAGACCGCACTGCCATCGGTGACGATCGCCACCATGTTGCCCTTTGCAGTTAGGCTGTAAACTTTGTCTGGATTTTGGGCAATCTCAGTACAGATTCGCCCCACTCCAGGCGTGTATGCCATTGCCAAATCGCCCTGATTCTTCAGCGGAATTTTGCTGTGGACGCTGATCTTTCCCCCACGATGGAGATTGAAGGTACGATCGTAGACATTCAGCACCTTAATGTCAGCAATTGCCTTGACCGCTTCCGTAATTTGTTCTGCATGTTCTGTGCTGAAGGCATCGACGGAGATATCTCGCACCAGCTCTTTGCGCGTCTGTTCAATCAGATCGATTTGCCCGATGCTGCCACCTGCTGAGCCGATCGCCTGCATCACATGAGCCAACATACCCGCCTGATTGGGAATCTGTAACCGGAGGGTCAAACTATAACTGGGATTGGGGGTCAACTGTACCATGCGATCGCTGCTGTTCTCCTGTGCAAAAGTCGTTAACAGGCTTACAATCTTACCGCCTGTCTCAGACTCAATCTAAAAGATCGTGCCTCCCGCAACTGTACTTATTGGTACGGTTTAGCACGGGGCATTGCTCAATCTGGGTATGAATTTTTTTTGAAAGGAGCGCGGAGCAGCCCTTTCAAAAAAAATTCACAGATGAAACCAGCAACACCTGGCAAGGTTCGGCAAGATGTATTCAAGGATGTTCCAGATTTAGCCTATGCCTAGCCTCTACGCAGAAATTGAAATCAGTGCGCCAAAGTCTGTGATCTGGCAGGCTTTGGTCTGCAAAGAAAATTGGCTGAAGTGGAACACTTTTCTGTACGATCGCGATCCCAGCAAGCCATTTGTCGAAGGGCAGGTCGTGCATCTCTCACTGCGGCGATTGCAGGAAGAATCCGAAACGGAGTTTGAGCCGCGCATCACCTTACTACAGCCAGAAATTTGCCTACGCTGGAGCTACTCGGCTCCAGGGCTACGGAGCCAGCATGTGTTTGAGCTACAGGAAATCAGCAAAGATCGCACTCAGTATTTACATCAGGCATACTTTTCAGGGATTATTACCCGTTTATTTTTGCCGTTTTTGCGTCAGGATGAGCAGCAGGGTATGCGGCGCATGGCACGTGAACTAAAACAGCATATAGAAGGTTATCGCTAAGGCATCTACAGCAATTTTCAATTGCCTAAGCCACAGATTTTTTGGTGTGTGCCGCGCTCCGCGCGGCACACACCAAAAAATCTAAAAAGACTCAAGCGCAAAGCGCTGTAAATTCATTCTCTAGAGAGTAGCGAGAAAGATGCCTTGTCTGGATAAGATGGCTGCATATCTTCCTCTATTTTCTCATTCGCCGCGGTGGGGCAAGTTTTATGCAGGGTTCACTTTCCTCAGTATCTCAGGAAGCCTCACAGGCTGAAGCTTTGCACGCTGAAAAGTTTCGTCAGCTACAGGGGCAGCTCCGCGATCGCTGGCAGTCGGGCGGCGAAGACGATTCTGACATTTTGATTGTGCCGTCGCTGAGTCTCGATCAGGGCGAGCTGCGAAAGGTCAAAGGCGTACACCACTATGAAGAACGGCTGCTGTTTTCTCTAATTCGGCTCCAGAACCCTCGTGCACGGCTGATCTACATCACCTCTCAGCCAATTCACCCCAGCGTTATCGACTATTATCTTCAGCTTCTCCCTGGCGTACCCTTTTCCCATGCCCGCGATCGCCTCCTGCTCTTTTGTGCCTACGATGCCTCGCTGAAGCCCTTAAGCCAAAAGATTTTGGAACGCCCTCGGCTGATGGCGCGTTTGCGGAATGCCATGCGGAGCGATCGGGCTTACATGACTTGCTACAACGCTACGCCCTTAGAGAGATCGCTATCCGTTCAGCTCAACATTCCGCTGCTTGCCGTCGATCCAGATTTGCTGTATTGGGGAACCAAGAGCGGCAGCCGTGAAATTTTTCAGGCTTCAAAAGTGCCTTGTCCGGATGGTAGCGGCTTAGTGCGAAATGCCCCAGATTTAGCGGCGGCAGCAGCAGAGCTGTGGGAGAGAAATCCTCACCTGAAGCGGATTGTTGTCAAACTCAACGAAGGCTTTTCGGGGGGCGGCAACGCTATTTTGAATCTCCAGCCGCTCCAGTCCGTTGCTCCAGGTCTGGCATCCTCAGCCGATCGGGCAACGGCTATGGGCGATCGCTTTCCCTTTCTCAGCTTCCAAGCCCAGGGCGAAACTTGGGAAACCTTCAGCAGCCGTATTCCTGAACTAGGGGCGATCGTTGAGGCATTTGTCGAAGGGGAGGAGAAGCGATCGCCCAGCGTCCAGGGCAAAATTACGCCAGCTGGGGAAGTCGAGATCCTTTCGACCCATGACCAAATTTTGGGTGGGCCAGACGGTCAGGTGTTTTTGGGCTGTTATTTTCCTGCCGATGAGGCCTATCGCGTACGACTGCATCGGTATGGGATGCAGGTGGGTCAAGCGCTGGCGGCAAAAGGCGCACTCGAACGCTTTAGCCTCGACTTTATCGCCGTGCGTCAGCCTGACTCATCTAATGCTGTGGGAGAGTGGGAAATTCAGGCGATCGAAATCAACCTCCGCAAAGGAGGAACGACCCACCCTTTCATGACCCTCAAACTCCTGACTCACGGGCGCTATGACTTTGCCACCGGGCTTTTCTACAACCAGGAGGGCAAACCCAAATACTATACCGCCACCGATAACCTACAAAAAGATGCCTACAAGGGACTCAGCCCTCGCGACCTAATGGATATCATTGCCCAACATAATCTCCACTTCAACAGCAATACTGAAACAGGCACCGTGTTCCATTTGATCGGCTGTCTCTCAGAGTTTGGCAAATTGGGGTTAACCAGCATCGGCAATTCGCCTCAAGAAGCAGAAATTATCTACCAGAAGGTCATTCAAGCGCTAGACCAGGAAACTCGGAGCCTAGGAATTCAGGATGACTTGGCGATCGTCCAACATTCTACGCCGACCTTTCCCAACACCTGGAACAGATATGCCTAATTTAGAGAGTTTATTCGGCAGCTTCTACCTTCTGTGGCAATTCGGTTTCCATTGTTAGACAGTTGCGACCATTCACTTGCAGCCGATACTCTACTCGATCCATCAAGCGGTTGAGAATTAGCCAACCATATCCGCCCTCCTGATATTCATGCGGTTCAGGAGGAAGATAGGTAGAAAGATCATATCCCTTGCCGTGATCCCAGATCTCTAGATGCAGATTGCGTTCTTTCAGCTCTAGACGCACCAAAATTGGCAAATTAGGCTGCTCACGGTGGGCATGGCGCACCACATTTGAGTAAGCTTCTACCAGCACAAGGCGTAGTCGGTTGGCTTGCCGCGACCAATCTACTTCATCCTGCAACTCTAACTCTAGAGTGCCGAGTAGCCATTCTTCTACAACCGTTAAAAATCTCAGATCGCTGGGTACGTGCAGTTCAGTTCTCATGGGCTACAGCACCTCCAGAGAGAGCATGGTTTGATCATCTTCCTGAATGGGGTTATGAGCTTGAATTTCTGCGAGCAAACGGTTAAGGTCTAGACAATCTTGTTGAAGCAACATCTGCCACAGTCCTGACTGGTGAAGCATACCGCTAGGCTGGCTTCCCTCAGTCTGCAAAACGGTGGCTTCCGTGATGCCGTCTGAGGTGAGCAAAAAGATATCTCCTGAGCTGAGCTTCAAACTGCCAGGATTGGCTTTCCAGACAGGCAAGATGCCCAGAGGCACCCCTCGCGTCTTAAGATAGGCAGGCTCTCCGCCCTTTTCACCAGACCAGACCATCGGATAAATATGCCCTGCATTGGCGTAGACTAGATTACCTGAGCTAGGAGTGTACCGCGCCAGTACCATTGTAATAAAGCAGTTGCTGCCGACGAGGTCTTCTGAGAGGCTCTGATTGAGGTTGCCCATGACCACATCAGGTTCAGGAGAAACTTCTTGAGTCAGCTCTCGCCGCAGTAGCGAAATGCCGCTAGCCATAAACAGCGCTGCTGGAACGCCCTTACCTGACACATCGCCGACTGCCAGCCAGATATCGCCCTGGGGATGCACATACACCTCAAAAAAGTCGCCTCCTACCTGCCGAGCTGGCAGGCATAGCGCCTGCACCTTAGCACTTTCTAGTTTAGGTAAGCTCTGGCGCAGCAGATTGGTTTGAATCTGGCGTGCCACGGCTAACTCTGCCTGCATTTGAGCCGACTGTTCTTGAATCTGCTGATATAGCTTTGCCTGAGAAATGGCAAGCGCTGCCTGCTCAGCAACTCCCCTTAATAGCATTCCCTCTTCTGTCGTCCAAAGGGTGGTGTTGCCTTCCCGATGCAGCATTAAGATGGCTAACGTCTCTTGCTGATAGGTCAATGAGACTCTTAGTTGAAGTTGCTCACGAACCTGAGTTTGAGTGACTTGAGACGTTGGAGAATCTGAAACTTGCTCTAGAGCCATTGCATTAAAGCCTAGCTGCTGCTTATCAGGCAATTTTTCTGAAGCGATCGCCGAATAAACAAACAGCTCTGAGGAGAACTGGTACGGCACATCTAAGTCTTCTGTCCGTTCTAGAGGACAGAGGGCACACACATCGGCTTCAAACGCCTCTCCGATCGCTTCTACAACTTTTTGCAGCATGTTGCGATAGTCGAGCGACTCTCGAATGGTCGTAGTAATAGTGTTAAATAAGGACTCTCGGCGCAAGGCGCGATGCAGCTCGTTTGTGCGCCGCTTCAGTATCCCATAGGTTTCGGCAGCTTGCTGAATCGTGACCTTTAGCTCAGCCGGATTCCAGGGTTTTGTGATGTACTTGAAGACTTTTCCCGCATTGATGGCTCCTACCAGATCTTCGACGTCAGTGTAGGCTGTGAGCAAGATCCGGATGGTGTCTGGAAAGCGATCGACGGTGCGGCTGAGAAATTCTGTTCCACTCATTTTGGGCATCCGCTGATCTGAGATGATAATTCCCATTTCACCGACCTGCTCCAGAATTTGAATTGCTGTGGCGGCGCTATCGGCTTTATAGACTTCAAAATCTCGCCGAAAAGTGCGGTAGAGCAAATCTAGATTGTCTGCCTCATCATCAACAACCATGAGCCTGAGCTTATTCGCGTTTAACTCAGTCATGAACTCTCTTACCTGATGTGCGCAACTTAGTTTTTCCTATACTTACGCTATTCTCTCTATGTTTAGCTCTTGTCTACAGAAAATAGTGAAAATTCTTCAACTTTTGATGTAATCTCAGTAGATCGCAAAGCTTACCCTCGATCCTCCACCCCCCTTAAAAGGGAGCTTCAGACAACCCCCTTAAAAGGGAGCTTCAGAACTCAAATCCCCCCTGTTTCTAGCGCAGCGGCGCGATAGCGCGGGGATTTGGGGGATCAGACAGGAGTATTTCTAGCGTGAGTCTGGCTTACGATCTACTGAATCTCTACTCAAAGCTAAAGTACCCTAATTTCGCTCGAAGCTATCAAGACCCTACTGAAGAAGCGAGGCTTTTGATTTTTCTAGGCTTGCCTACCAGAAATGCGCCTGGAAGAAAAGCATAGGGCGCGATCGGTTTGTGGGTATGCGATCGGGTTCAGGGCATTGGTGTCCTGGCTGCATCCAAATCCCTTACTTGGCTTTAGACTGGTTTGTTACAGCCCAGCCAGATTGTCCAGCAGCCAGATTGTCCAGTACAATGCGCGTCCAGCCATGTCCAATCAGAACCTGTCTCGTCAGAACTTACCTAGCCGATCGCTTCAATGGGCGTCGCTTCCGCCCCAGCTTACGCCCTACTTATTTTTGCTGCCCGCGCTCCTAATCCTCACGCTGACGGTGTTTTATCCGGCTCTACAAGCGTTTTACCTCAGCTTTACCCAATATGATTTTGACATTACCCAGCCGCCGCGATGGGTGGGGCTAGAGAACTTTCAGCGGCTCCTCTCAGATAGGGTGTTTTGGAGGACGCTGCGGAATACCTTAATTTATCTGATTGGGGCAGTGCCGATTTTAGTCATTGTGCCTCTGGGTCTGGCAATTCTGGTGAATCAAAAGCTGCCGGGAATGCGCTGGTTTCGTGCGGCATACTATGCGCCCGTGGTGATCTCGATGGTGGTGGCTGGCATTGCTTGGCGCTGGCTCTACGCCGAGACGGGATTACTCAATCAGTTTCTCCGCTGGCTGCACCTGAGCGATCAGGGGCTTCCCTGGCTAACCAGCCCGCAGTTTGCGTTGTTTAGCGTCATGGCCGTGACGGTCTGGAAAGGCTTGGGCTACTACATGGTGATTTATTTGGCGGGATTGCAGTCGATTCCGGAAGACCTGTATGAAGCTGGGGCGATCGACGGTTCTGACGGCTGGCGCAAGCATTGGGATATCACCATTCCGCTCATGCGTCCCTATTTGTTTCTCGTAGCGGTGATTTCGGCAATTTCGGCAACCAAAGTGTTTGAAGAAGTGTTCATTATGACTCAGGGGGGGCCGCGCAACAGCTCTAAAACTTTGGTTTATTACGTCTATGAAAGCGCTTTTCAAGATTTAGAAATTAGTTATGCTTGCACGATCGGTTTGGCGATGTTCTTACTGATCTTGAGCCTTTCAGTATTGCGGCTTGCTGTGAATCGTCGTCAGCCTACCCACTTATTTTAGATGTTGGGCAGTGTCTTTGAATTCGCGATCGATTTGGAGAAAAGCAGAGTGAAAATACAGTACGGCTCGACCATGACTCAACATTCACCAAATCTCTTCAAGCATCGGAAACTTAGGGGTCATCACACACATTACTCCTCAGTTCTCACCATAAATTGATGCCAGTCATAAAGTTGTACTCTTTATGGTGCAGTGGAGAGGTTTCAGTACGGTAAAAATGCAGAGTAAAAACAGGAAATCTTGGCGCTCCTCCCTATGCCTCTTGGACAATCACTCCTGATCTCAAAAATATCTGCCCCGTTTAGGCTTTAAAACATCACTATGACCGATTGGGTTTATGCCTATCCACCGCTGCTGTACGGAACGCTAATTAAGCGATACAAACGGTTTTTTGCCGATATTTTGCTTGATTCGGGCGAAGAAATTGTGGCGCATTGTCCCAACACAGGACCGATGACCGGAATTTGCATTCCGGGCAATCGAGTTTGGGTGTCTCGCAGCGACAGCAAGACTCGAAAATTGCTCTACACCTGGGAAGCGATCGAAGTGCATGACATTCGATCGACCTGGGTAGGCGTGAATACGGCTTTACCTAATCGTCTGATCAAAGCTGCCCTCACCGATCGGCTGTTTCCAACGCTGGGTCGGTACAGCGAAATTCGCGGCGAAGTGCCTTATGGACTGGATAAAAAAAGCCGCATCGATTTTCTGCTAACGGGCGAAGAGACACCGCCCATTTACGTAGAGGTGAAAAACACGACCTGGACGAACGGCGAAATTGCTTTATTCCCCGACACCGTTACCACGCGTGGACAGAAGCATCTGCGGGAGCTAACAGCGCTGCTGCCCGAAGCGCGATCGGTGATGCTGTACTTAATCAACCGGGACGATTGCACTCAGTTTGCTCCTGGAGACAGTGCTGACCCAGTATATGGAAAGTTGCTGAGAGAGGCGATCGCCCAAGGTTTAGAAGTGCTGCCCTGTCGATTTGAAGTAACTCCAGCAGGCGTAAGATATGTGGGAATAGCGGAGCTAGTAATTTGAGAGTACCCATGCGGGTACTGTAGACTTCAATTAACAAAAACCTATAGTGGATTCATAGTTGCCTAGAAGCCAAAAAATATGCTTGTTTCTACTTTTGAAGTTCTCCTTAAGCCTCAGTTTCCTAAAATTCCAGGTGGTTTTGATGTACTTACCCGGACAACAGTTCAAGGCTATTTTCTGACGATCGCCAACGTCAATTTCTTTCCTGTTACCGTGTCTGTGGTCTTGACAATCAAGTTTCCTATTAACCTTGATGACCCTTCAGAGCGTCCTACATCGTTTGTAGATTTTATTAATGCTGTTGATATTTCAGGACAAAATATTTTCCCAAACGATCCTCAAGCAGTGCTGGTTCCAGAGATTGTTCCACAAAACAATAAGGCGCGACTAACCTTCACTATTCCTGAAAATGCCACTAGCTTATTTGTGTTGCAGCCTGATTTCATTAAGCAACCTGAGCTACTTAAAGAGGCAAATTTTGAAGCTCGTGGATATGTCGAAATTTTCTTGTCCTCACTTTCAGGATCAGACACAGCAACCCTGCTAGTTAATCCTGAACAACGTGGAACCTTCTTTAAAGCTTTGGATACTGAGGATCCAGCCGCAGTTGCACTTGATCAAACCACCTATAACCTGCCTGTTAGCAATGGTGGAGTTTTCAAACTCTCTAACGCGTAATACAGTTCTGCTTGTTCAAATTGGCTTGAGGGGTGAATTAAATTTCACCCCTTTTAGTTGCTTCTGTTAGAACAATTTTACAATGTGAAAATACGATGCCTGGAACCTTTAAGTTTAGTCCAATTTCTTTTAGCTGGGTTGCAATTCATCCCCAACCTAAAGGGGTTATCCAGTTCATTGGAGGTGCTTTCTTCGGCACTTTTCCAACTGTTTTCTATAGATATTTCCTGCAAACATTATTTGAAGAAGGCTACACAATCATCGCGCTGCCCTTCAGGTTTAGTTTTCGTCACTGGGCGATCGCGATCGACCTGCTTAAGGAGCAAGAGATATTGCGCCACGAGCTGACAGAAATTGCCAACAAATTAGGCTATCAGAATGAAATCTATCAAGATAAAGCCAACTACTTTTGGCTAGGACATAGTTTAGGGTGCAAATACATTGCGCTTCTAGAATTCTTGAGCGGTCAACAGTGGAAACAAATCACAGAGTCTAGCCTTGGGCAGGCTGCTTACCAGCAGATTGAAGCCCTTATTGTCAGCGCTGGATTAGAAAATGCCTCTATTTTGGATCAACCGTCTTTACTGATTGCACCTGATATTAGCGATACAGAAAGCGCCATTCCGGTTCGGCCGATCGCTCACTTTCTCGATCGTATCGGGCTAGGGGCAAAGCCAACGAGAGATCAAACTCAACGCTTTGTTGAGCGCAGCCTTTTGTTTAACTTAACCGCCCTTATTTCTTTTGATAGCGATACGTTAGCGGGCAGTGAAACTGATGAATGTCGGTCTGAAGATGTTAGATCAAACAGCGACGTGCTGTGGCTGTTTGGGGAGTTAAAGAAGAGAAAGTTTCCAATTTTGCATAAAGAGTTAGAGGGCAAGCATCTAGAGCCTTTGGGCGTGAAGATAGGTGAATTCATAGTGGATCTCAATCCGTTTGACATATTTATCAAGCCGCTTCAACGCAGACAACTTGAGCAATTTGCCATTCTATTTTTAGATGAACTGAAGCAACGGCAGAGTCAGCTTAGTGTTGATTTAGAATCGCTAGAGGATGACATTCTCAACTCAAAGAAATCATCAAACTCTACTCGTCCCATTTCCTTAGAGGCTAAGAATTGACAGATTGCTTCACAATCGCTGCTGATTAAGCGATCGCAATCAACAGCTCAACCTAACTCCCAATAGCTTTGCACTGGCAAACTGTGCAATGAGGTGATAAAACAGGCTTTGTTGGGGAGTTTGCGCCCGCAGGGCGCAAACTCCCCAATATGAAATCCACAATAATACCAATTTAAATTGATGAGGCGGCAGATGATTTTCGAGAGCCGCACTCCGCGCGGCTCTCGAAAATCATCTGCCCTGTTTGGGTCTTAAATTGATATGAGAACTGCTGCTGAAGTGAGGATGAACTTGGCTTTCAAGGCGATAATATTACTGGTGGCTATGCACTACCAGCAATCCTATTGAGAGAGGAGATCGATCGATGAATCCGGCAGACCTTGATCCGGCAACAATTGATTGCGCGACGGCTTGCGCTGACGGCTGCGTCTTGGGCGAAAGGTGCCCAAACCAAACGTTTCGCGATCAGACGTCTAAGTTTATTCAGGAGACTTCGCTCGATCAGATGCTAGCGATCGCCGAGGAAGCCATTCGCAGGAAAGCAACAGCTCCAACGCAGTGGGTCTTTCCCGAAGACGGCATTCCCAAAGACTCTTGACTTAAATTTACAGCTTAGCGTAGAAATTTACCACTTTGCTTGCTCACATTTTTGGTAAAAAAAACTATAATCGTAGGCAAGAGACTTGATTTTTCTAGCCTAAATATAGGAAAAGCGCAATTTACCGTGTTCACAACTACTCTTTTTCACCAAAATTCGACGCAATCTGCCCTGCCGATCGACCTCTTCTCAGCCATTCAGGCGCTCAAGCAAGAGCTGAATGCGGTCATTTTGGCGCACTACTATCAAGATCCAGATATTCAAGACATTGCCGACTATATTGGCGACTCTTTGGGGCTAGCACAACAGGCGGCGAGTACCAATGCCGATGTGATCGTTTTTGCTGGCGTGCATTTCATGGCAGAAACCGCCAAAATTCTCAACCCCCATAAGCTCGTACTACTGCCCGATCTCAACGCCGGATGCTCTCTGGCTGATAGCTGCCCTCCTCAAGAGTTTGCCCAGTTTAAGGCAGCGCATCCTGGTCACATCGTGGTTTCCTATGTGAACTGCACGGCTGAGATCAAGGCCATGAGTGATATCATTTGCACCAGCTCTAATGCGGTCAAGCTCGTGCAGCAAATTCCGGTAGATCAGCCGATTATTTTTGCCCCCGATCGCAATCTAGGGCGATACGTGATGGAGCAGACGGGTCGCGAAATGGTTCTCTGGCAGGGGAGCTGTATGGTACATGAAACTTTCTCAGAAAAGAAAATTGTGCAGCTTCAAATTCATCATCCGGATGCGGAAGTGATCGCCCACCCAGAATGTGAACCTGCCGTGCTGCGCCATGCCCACTACATTGGCTCCACTACAGCTTTGCTCAACTACTCCAAAAGCAGCGCCAGCTCTACGTTTATTGTGGCGACGGAACCAGGAATTATTCACCAGATGGAAAAATATGCGCCTGAGAAGACTTTTATTCCAGCACCGCCGATGATCCAGTGTGCTTGTAACGAATGTCCTCATATGCGGCTAAACACCCTGGAAAAGCTGTATCTAGCTATGCGCGATCGATCGCCAGAAATCACGTTACCTGAAGAAGTGCGTTTGGCAGCCCTCAGACCCATTCAGCGAATGCTGGAGATGAGCTAAGGCAAAACTCTCACAACCACTGCTCGGCGATCGTCACGCCACGCTGCTGCATGGTCTGCTGAAACAAGTCAGTCGGCAACGCCTGCTCTACTGCCCACACGCCGGGGGAGTTGAGCTGTCCTGATAGCATGAGCTGCGCTACGCTCCCGGTGCCGTAGCCTACTGCTGCCGCCGTGTCACTCTGCACAAACGTAGAAACATACCGGACGGGCTGCCCTGCTTTGTATCCTCGTATCTCGGCTCGCATAGCAACCCCAATGCCGCTAAAGCGATTAGTCACTGAAGTCATGCGGTAGCTGACTTGTGACAAAAACTCGACGACTTGAGACTGATGCACCCAAGCACGCGGAAAAACATTGGCAACGATCGCCGTTAGATAGTTATAAAAATCAGGTGTAGAGCCAAATTTCACAATCACCGTCGCCACCGGAAAGCTCTCAGTTAACGTCAGTGCTTCTGGCATATCAAACCAGTACACTCCCGTTTTCCCAAACGGTTGAGGAAACTCGACAGTTTCCCGCCCGGTGTAAGGTTTTACTGTTTGCCACTGGCGATCGAGCCACACCTTAAAAGGATTTTGCAGACCCAGAAAAGTGGTGCGCATTACCGTCACGCCCGAACCGCCCGAACCTGCTACTACGTAGCTTAAATGAATATAATCAGCCGTATCTAGCTGCTCAATGCCCTGACGCACCATGCTGTTAGAAATGCCGGGAAAAACGCCAGTGTTAACGATTGCCGTGACGTTTGCAGCCTTTGCCGCTGCCTGATGGCTTAATGCAGCCTGGGTGAAGGCGCGATCGTCGCTCACATCAAGATAGTTCACGCCTTGCTCAATGCAGCTTTGTAGAACCTGCGTATTTCTCTGCCGAAACGGCCCTGCACAGTGAATTACTAAATCGGTTGAAGCAATCGCTGTTGCCAACCCCTGCTCGTTAGAAAGGTCAAGCGCTAGGTAATCTACGTTTTGACCCGGCATTGCTCCAAGAGGAGCAACTGAATTACGCCCGGTAATCGTCACATGAGCGGAGGTATGAGTTAGCAGATCGATCGCCACACTGTTGCCGATTCGTCCTCTACCTCCCAGAATTAAGACTCGGTTTGCCATACGCTATCCTGCATCAATCTCACTTCAGCTCCGTTTGAACACAGAGTCAACGGTTGATTTGAACGAACTTTGCACATCTTTGATCACCTGCGCGAGAGGCTGCTGAGATTTGAGAAACGCACGGGCGCAATTGCGACCTGGCATTCCAGAAATCGATCCACCGGGATGAGTTCCGGCTCCCGTCAAGTAGAGATTGGCGATCGGCGTTTCATAGTTGGCAAGTTCAGGCAGCGGCCGGAAGAGAATCATCTGCTCTAGCGTCATGTCGATATGATAGTAGTTGCCATTGTATGCACCTAGACGATCGCCCAATTCTGCCGGACTTTCTACCTGACGCGCAATTATCGCTTGCTTTAGGTTAGGCGCATAGTCTGCCAGCTTGTCCAACACGCGATCGGCGACCTTGTTCTTCAACTCCTCTGTCCAGCCTGTGCCCTGCTGTCCTGTGCCTTCTAGCCCTTCAATTTTGTAGGGTGCAAAGAACTCGATCCAGAGGGTATGGCATCCGGGGGGAGCCATTGTTGGATCAAGCATGGTGGGCTGCACAATGTACATAGATGGGTCAGCATCGGGAATACGACCGATTCCAGGTTCGCTATGGGCAAGTTCCACCTGCTTGACTGAATCTGCAATTAATACAGAACCTATGAGATACTCATCTCGGTGATTGTGATGTTCAAACCGCAGCGGTTCAGATAATGCACAGTCAATCTTGAGAATAGTTTCGTTGTTGTTAATAATTCGGCGCTCTAGGCGATCGCGCAACTCAGGATCAGCCGAATCCACATCACTAGAATCGACCATTTGCAAGAATAAACGCTTAGCATCAATGTTAGAAATCACGCCACGAGTGGCTCGATACTCGGTGCCACCCTCAACTCGAACACCCACTGCCCGACCGTCATCAATCAGCACTTGCTGGACAGATTGATCGGTCAAAACCTTGCCGCCCAAGCTTTGAACCAAGTTCAGCAAAGCCTCAGTCAAAGCGCCTGTTCCACCTTTAGGACGTGCCATGCCGGGATTGTGCCGCATCGCCATCATAATGGCACCGATCGCCATATTCTTATTGCTGGGTGGCGCACCTAATTCTGAAGCAAGTCGCGCTAGAGGAGCCTTGAGAAACTCAGAGTCAAACCATTCATTCAAATTATCCTCGGCACTGCTAAGCATCGTGCGAAACAGATCAAGTGTTTTATTGGAGAACCCAACGACTGAAAGCAAATTCTTCAGTTTGGGTACATCATAGTTACCGACAATGTCAATAATAGATTTTGGCGGCGCGTTGAAGATAGGAATAATTCCGTACAGAAGGCGCTGCCAAAAATCAACAAATTCGGCATATTTCTGAGCATCCCTAGGACTGAACTGAGCAATTTCTGCGCAGGTTTTCTCTACAGAGGCGTGAGCAAGAAAATACTTGCCGTCAGGATGAGGACAAAATACAACGGGATCGCAATAAAGATACTCTAAGCCATACTTTGTTAACTCTAGCTCTTCTACGACAGGCCCTAAGTGAATGAACTCATGATCGATCGCACAACGATTGAACATAAATCCTGGTGCTTCGTCTGGCATTAACTCTTCCGTCGTTGCACCACCCCCTGGAATAGGGCGCTTCTCTAAAAGCAAGACGCTGTACCCTGCCTTGAGCAAATAGGCAGCACAAGTCAGTCCATTGTGACCTGCTCCAATAATGACAACGTCGTATGACTGCATGAGAAACGCCTCAAGGATAAAATTCTGACGGCGCAAATCGCCTTGGATACCAAGATAGAGAGTTTCTTAGGGGCGATCGTCTGTCCTTAGAGTGAATCCCAAAGATCTCAGGAAGTCGAGCACTACGGCTAACTCTCTACTCTGACAAACGTCCAATTTAGAGCTTTAATAGGAGCCTTTTGCAAAGCTTCAACGAGATCATCATTGCTCTCATACCTCAGTTCAGACAGATAACAAGCTTCAACATTGACGGTAAATTTTTCATCTTCAAACGGCCAGGGTTCCACTGTCAAATGACCATCATTCAACTCGCGCACATCGTAACGCTGACCATCGATCCCGCTCGTAATCTCCAGCGCACGTCCGTCTTCAGGAATCTCCCTTTGCGCTAAAATCAGGGAAAAGCGATCGCACCACTGCATAAATTGGTAAGCCCGCTCTGCTTCTTCTTCACCAATGCCCAACTGCTGACGGTAGCTTTCCTGAAGTTGCATCTGACTCTTCAAAAACTGATCCCACTCAGGTGATTCACCCTGCTTGTCTTGAGTCAGGTAACAGACATGTTTAGAGGTCAGTAATGTAACCCAGCGCCCTCGATAACGAGCATTATTCACCAACTCTTCCAGGGCATCAAAAGAATCGCTTGAATTTAGCTTAAAATCTAGCGGTGCCCCTGCTGGTGTCAGCTGGTCACCTTCCCATTCTTTTGCCAAATCATCGTGATGAGAAATAGCAGCCAACGTTTCGTAAAGGCGTTCGGGGGAATCTTTTTTGCGCCAGTGTCCGCCAAGCTGAGCCGCAAGCAAAGCATGTGCCCGATGATAAATGACTTCCCAACCATTCTCGATCAAATTAACAATCATGATTTCTAGTGTTAGGTTTTGCTTTGGCTAATGTTCACTGCTTATTGTCTAGCGGAGGAGAGAATTTGACTACTATCTCTAGCTATATTTATGCGATCGCGCACTTTAGCTTTATGCGATTGCGCACTTTAGCTTTATGCGATCGCGACCTACAGTCGCAGCGCCAATGCTGCGACATTGGACTCATTGAGCTTACGCACCAATCGCTGAGCTTGATGTTCATATAAAGGCAGCTCTAACGTAGCAGGCAGATTTACCATCAGTTTCTTAGCTGCACCAATATTACAGCCCGAAACTAGAGCAATTTTATTTGCACCTTCAATGACAGCATGAGAATTCAAAGCCTGCTCAATTCGCACCTGCCATTGCCGAGGTGCTAGTTCTCCTCGCTCAATCCACTGAAGACTTTGACTCGTCGCCAAAACAATCAGTCTTGCTC
This sequence comes from Drouetiella sp., assembly GCF_059504425.1. NCBI lineage: Bacteria > Bacillati > Cyanobacteriota > Cyanophyceae > Oculatellales > Oculatellaceae > Drouetiella > Drouetiella sp. The sequence continues at coordinate 47,205 of NZ_JCACIN010000073.1, read as the reverse complement.
CTCCATATAGCCGGATATCCTCAGAAGGCATCAGTTCAGGCAGCTCTTGACTGTTGCGTTGATAGAGCACGGGCACAACGCTATAACCATAGGCAATTTCAGACAGCAGCTTTCCGTTGAGCGTATCGCCTGCCTCAATGCTGTATTCCGTTACCAGCACCGTTTTTTGATTAAAGTGAAATAGGCTGATGATATTTTCACCAAACGCTGCCGCTACAAAGACTTCGGCAGAGAGCGCCGAGCCGCACAGCACCTGAGCATAGGGAAACAGGCGGGTGACGCTGTTGCTGAAATGTTGGTCATAGGTGCGGATCACCAGACGGCTGTTGGGATTGATCGTATGTGCCATCAGCCCCAGCTCCAAATTTTGGATATCGTCCCCTGTTACCACCACAATGCTTTTGGCTGTCTCTAAGTTTACTTTGGCGAGCAGATGCGGCAGATCGCCCATAATGATCGGCATACGCGGCAACGTGCTGGAATCGATCGCCTGAATCGTAATTGCCACCAGCGGCTGCTTCAGCTCTTGCAGCAGGGTTGCTACACCTTGCCCGACGCGCCCTAGCCCTACCAAAACCACATGGTTAGAGTGCGGCACCGGATCGCGGTTGCTGAAAAACATGAATCTAGAGGTGAGCAATGCCTCAGTCAACAACGCATACAGCACACCCACAAAGGCAGTCCCCGCCAAAGTCAACGTCAGGCTAAACAGCCGCAGCCACCCCGGCATTTCAGCTGCCGGAGCAGGCTGATTGGCGAAATCAACGCTGCCAAACAGATCGCCATAGCCCCCTAGCAGCAGAATGATCGGCGCATAGAAAGCTTCTGCAAGACCAATTGTAGGATAGGACATCCGATACAGTAAGATACCTAGCAGCCACATAAACACCAGCGTGATTCCACAAACGATCGCCACTCGCTGAGTTTGGTATTGCTCAGTCGATCGCCAAAACTGCCGTAGTATTTGGGCTAAGGTTTTCCCCGGCTTTCCCCAATGCCCTAGCTGAATCCACAGTTGAGATATCCGAGCTACGCTCTTTTGCCAGCGGGAAGGTTTTGTCCGCAGATCATGGTCATTAGAACGGTCATGCGTGGGACGGGCAAGCATATCACCCATATCCAGTGAATTCATCACTTCTACATAGACCACGGTATCTCCATGCTTGAGGACGGCTTCGGAGTTCCACTGATGAAACTGCTCAGGATGTAAGGGGTTGAGTGGGGAATCTGATGGAGGGTCTAATGGGGTATGGCTCAGCAACCTCCGACTGCGGCTATTTAATCCATGTACCCACCAACGATCGCACCAGCGATCGCCCTGCTCCACCTGATATTTCACCACTCGCAGCAGCCGTTTCTCTAGTTTAAAGTACCCTAGCGTCTCTACGCTCAGCGCAGATAGGGCAAAGGCAGAAGCCGAGAGCTGCGTGGGTTCAAAGGCGGCAAAATTGCCTAAACTCTGCCCCAAAAGCTGATTCAGGTTTTGCTTGTCCGATCGCACAATCAGCCGCACTTTAGGGTTGAGCGATCGCGCCGCCAGTGCCGCCTCAGTGTTTACCCGCTCGTTGCCTGTAACCAGCAGAATAGTACGGCAGTCGTGAATCCGCGCCTGCTTCAGCACAGTTTCTAGCCGACAGTCGCCAATAAGAACCTCCTCTAGCAGCTGAGGTAATTCGGGGATTTCCCAGCTTTTGGGCGGCGCCTCAACAATGGCGCTGACGATCGCTCCGTATTCTTTCAACTCCGCAACACAGTGCTGTCCTAAGCTACCCAGCCCGCAAACCAAAAATCGATCGAGCTGAGAGCCATAGGGCAGGTCAAGACTTTTTGAAGGAGAGGGCATGGGTAAGCAAACGAGTTTACCGGAGGTTTAAATAGCTATCATCCAAACTCAGGGAGCATTCTGCCCTGATTCTAGGCGATTTAGCTTAGGAAAGCCTTGGGAATGAGCGATCGCCTCCCTTAAATGACGTTTAGCTAAGCCATTTCACCCAGAGTGGTCGTTCAGTATTATTGCTGACGCTCCCAGGAAAAGTCTTTTTCATTACCGTGAAATAACGATGGTTTGGAAGAGGTTCTCTTTAGACAATGTGCCTACAACCTGATGAATGGTGGTTCTCAGATGATGGCGATTCAATCCTCTATCCGCGTTAATAGCATGGAACTGCTGATGGCTTATCAGCAGCAACCCTCTGTCTCTCTTCGTAACAAACTGGTTCGCTTAAATGCTGGGTTAGTCCGCAAGATTGCTCATCGTGTGAGCCATCAATGTGCAGAACCCTATGAAGATTTGGAGCAAATTGGTTACTTAGGTTTAATCCGGGCGATCGAGCGGTTCAATCCCACTCAAGGTTGCGCCTTTAGCTCCTTTGCCGTTCCCTATATTCGAGGCGAAATGCTGCACTTCCTGCGCGATCGCAGTAGCCCCATCAAGGTGCCCCGTCGCTGGCAAGATTTGCAGAAAGAAGGACAAAAGATTCGCTTGGAACTCGCCAAAACACTAGGACGGCAGCCTCATGATGGCGAAATTGCCGATGAGTTAGGCATATCTCTGCATGAGTGGCAGGAAATCCGCATGGCTGTTAAAAACCGTCTGCCTTTGAGCCTTGACGCAACGGTGTGCCATCAGATTGATTCGCCCATTACTTTGGGTGAAACTTTGCCTGATGCTAGCTACTTAATTATGCAGCGATTGGAAGAAGATCGGCAGCAGCTCCAGCGGGCTTTGGGTCAGCTAGAGGAAAAAACCAGAGCGGCGATCGAGTTCGTATTCTTTAGCGACTTGTCCCGTAAAGAAGTTGCCGAGCGCATTGGGGTGAGTCCGATGACGGTCACTCGCCGAATCCAACGCGGGTTGGAGCAAATGGTGGCATTTTTGCAACCCCAAACCATGCAAACCGATCCCTAGCCATGTTTCTACAGCGAGAAGGAGGCGCAGCTCTCCGCACCTCCGCACGCTACTCCTCTCGTACCGTTTGCCTACCCATGTAACCAGCGCGCCGCATCTTTAGCGTGGTAAGTGAGAATTAAATCTGCACCTGCCCGCTTGAAGCCCAAAAGCGTCTCCATGACCACACGCTCTTCATCCACCCAGCCGTTTAGGGCAGCCGCTTTGACCATAGAGTATTCGCCTGACACGTTATAGGCCGCTACCGGAAGTTGGGTCGCTTGCTTAACGCGCCAAATAATATCCATGTATGCTAAGGCTGGCTTCACCATTAGCATATCTGCGCCCTCAGCAATATCTAGCTCAATCTCCTTGAGGGCTTCGCGTCCGTTTGCTGGATCCATCTGATAGGTACGGCGATCGCCAAACTGCGGAGCCGATTCGGCAGCATCTCGGAAAGGGCCATAGTACGCCGAAGAATACTTGGCGGCATAGGACATGATAGGGATATCTTCAAAACCCGCTTCATCTAGACCTGCACGCACGGCTTGAACAAACCCGTCCATCATGCCAGAGGGTGCAATGATATCCGCGCCTGCTTTCGCCTGAGCGACAGCCGTTTTCTTCAGCAGCTCCAATGTAGGGTCGTTTAGCACGCGCCCTGTCAGGTCGCCCACCTGCAAGTAGCCACAGTGACCATGAGAGGTATACTCGCATAGGCAAGTGTCCACCATGACGATCAGATCGGGTACGGCTTCTTTCACCGCCGTTGCTGCAAGCTGAACAATGCCGTGGTCATGCCATGCGCCCGTTGCGTCCACATCTTTATCGGCAGGAATGCCGAACAAAATGATGGCTGGAATGCCGAGGTCGTGAACCTCTTTAGCTTCCTCAACAATTTTGTCGATCGAGAGCTGATACACACCCGGCATGGATTTGACTTCTTTGGCAAATCCTTCACCAGGGACGGCAAACAGGGGGTAGATCAAGTCATTGGTGGTCAACAAATTTTCTTGAACCATTCGACGCAGTTGAGGATGGCTACGCAAACGGCGAGGGCGCTGAATTGGGAACATGGCGTTTACTAACGTTGGCTAAAGGATGAGAATTAAGCTGAAAATTGAAGGGCTGCGATCGCGATATCATCAGCGATATTGCCATCAGTGATCCAGTCTAGAACGGAGTCTGACCTTCCCTCACAATTCTGTTACGTTCTGTAAAGGTAGGTAGTCCTTAAGAGTTAATGATTTTTTGTGGTGTGGGAAAAGCCCACACCACAAAAAATCATTAACTGCATACCACTCAAAGATATTTGAGTCTAGGCAGGTGTTAGAAGAATGAGCTGCTGTCTTTGGAGCGATCGCACCTCTTCCAACCCTACAGTCTGTAAAGTTTCATGACTCTGCAAAATCTCACGAACGGTTTTTCGTGCCGTCTGATTGCCGTCACAGGCTAGTAAAAACTGCCATTCAGCTTCTTCAATGCTGACAATTTGATAGTCGGGGTTAAAGAACTGCCGACTGTCCTGCCAGCTATGAATACAGGGACTCGGTTCGGGTACCGCAGAGAGGAGGCGATCATCTCCCCGCCAATCTTCTCTATCGATCGGGCTGCGTCCTAGGAAAAACTCATAGTGGGTAATCGCCTGGGGATCAAGAAGTTCAATTAATCGATAGCGCTGGCGATCGCTCAGCAATTTTGCCCGCTCTATTAATTCGGGGTTCTGACCAATTAACCGCGCCAATTGCCACACCTGCGGATTAGAAAAGTCAATAAACTCTAAACCGGATGCGTCAATCAACTCAAACACGGTATTGATGTTGTAGTCAATTTCTTGCGGATGCACATACATATCGGCAAAGTAGCCATCTCGCTGATTTTCCCAAGACCAGCGCTCGGTTTCCCGTTGGCGGAGCCGATTATTTTCTGGCAGCGCCGCAAAAATCTGCCGTCCGACCTGAACGCCATCCGTATAGTCACCCCGCCGATCGCCTTGAAGGAGTGCGATCGCCTCTTGCATTAATTGAATCTCCCAGCGTCCTAGTTCGCCATACACAAAGATGTGCAGGATGCCCCCCGGAGCCAGCTTTTTTGCCAAAGCCTGAATGCCGCGAATCGGATCAGGCGTATGGTGTAAGACCCCAACGCAGTTAATCAGCTCAAATTCACCGGGCAGCCTCTCCACATCAAATAGACTGAGGTGATGAAACTCGACCCGCGATGCCCCGCTCTTTTGGCAGCGCTCTTTTGCTACCGCCAAGGCTCCAGCACTCAAGTCAATCCCTACCACTTCAGCTTCAGGGTTGAGATGCACCAGATACTCGGTTCCCACGCCCGTGCCGCATCCCGCATCCAGAATTCGGATATTCTGTCGAGCAGGCTTTCGTCCGGTGCAAAAATTAGATGCCGCCAGCCAGTTCCAGCGCCAGTTATAGCCCGGAGGTGGCTCATCTAACAGTGGCTCTGGCGGAAAGGGATAGGTGTCATACAGTCGGGCAACTGCCGCGCTGATTTTCTGAGGATTAAGGTGGGAATTGGGTTGAGAATCTGACATGAGCTTTGGTAAGAGGTGCAGGGGATCGTGTTTCAACTCTCTAAAACACTACCTTCTATCCTCCCTTAAACTTCACCATCTGTTCTAAACGAGACAGAGAGCTAGCAGCTGATTCTCGCACGTAAGAATCAGCAGATTCATCATTGATTAGAGCTTTTAGTACCTCTACCCCTCGACTATCGCCGATCGATCCAAGGGCATTAACCAGCGAGATCCCTAAAGCCGGATTATCGGTGGTTTGCAGCGCTTCAATCAGCACAGGGACAACCGGAGTGCCAATCTCACCCAACGCCATCACAGCTGCAATATGGACCACAGGGTTTGCATCATTGAGCGCCGTTTTCAAACCCTGCACAGCTTCCTCTGGGAAGGGTGTCTCTGGATGATTGATGGCAACCTGCGCTAGAGCCTTGGCAGCGCTGCCCCGTACCGTAACATTCTTGCTCTTCAGCAGCGCCTCTACCAGCGGCGGAATGGCATCAAATCCGATCGCGCCCAAAGTTTTCACTGCCGCCCGACGGTAGGTAGTATCGTCTTCATCTAAGATACTCATCAGCCGAGGAATGGTGGTTTCGTCTGGGTTTTCAGCCAGTTCCCACATGGCGCGATCGCGCAAGTGCGGGTTGGGATGCTTGAGCTGTTGAAAAAGTTCTTCTGTAGACATAGGAGATTTAGAAGGTTAACAATTTTGATATTAGAGCCGCGAATTTGTATGAATTTGCGCTTTCTCTCGAATAAACCAGTCAGTGTCATCTATAAATGGCTCATAGGTGCTATTCCCCAGCTTTTCCAGAGACATTAGCGCCGCATATTTTAGATCCCAGATTTTGGTTTCTAGGCAGCTTTGCAGTTCAGGAACGGCTCGTGGATCGCCGAGTTCCCCTAGAGCGATCGCAGCTCCAGCACGCGACTTTTGAAACTGAGGCTGAGTATTGTGCAAGGATTCCACTAGCAGATCGTAAGCCGGAGCCTGTTTCAACCAGCCCAACAGCTTGACGACATGGAAATGCGCTCCATAGTCCTGAACGGCTTCTTCATAGGCAGCAAACAGCGCCGCCGGAGCCGCCTCTGCGTAATGCTCCAGAATGGTTTTGACCGCCAGATAGCAACGCCCAAAGTCCGTTTCGTACAGCCCTCGGATCAGATCGGGAAGGTCGGGAATTCGATCGTATCGATGCACCAGATCCAAATCTTTCGGATGATCGTATAGCGTTTGTTCTAGGTAGGGCTGAATTGCTGGGAAGGCGATCGCTCCCTCAGATCCCTCGACCAGCATCCGAATGCCGCGCAGCCGAAACACCAGAGACACTGGACATCGAGCAATGTTAGGAATCGCGTCGTAGTAATGGGCATCAATCAGATCTTGGATGGACAAACGCCGCGCCAGCACATTTGGGTGTTGCAACATTGCTACCACTTTATCCATCTGGGAAAAATCTTGGGTGAAGCGACAGACCGCTGTGATCGCTGCACTAGCCGTCGGCGGATCGGCATCCTGAACAAATTTGCGAATGCGCTCTAGGGCAGGGTGATAGTTGAGCTTTGCCAGCGTGTGAATGATCACCCGATAGGTTTGTCCCGGCCTGTCTAGCAGCTTTGCCACATCTTCCAGAATATCGGGATCTTGGGTGCCAATTTCGCCGATCGCCCAGACCGCATTTTCTACCATGTAGCAGTCATCATCTGCTAAACAGGTATGAATTAGCGGCAGTGCCTGGGGTGCCTCTAGCCAGCCCAAAGTCTCGACCGACTTGCGACGAACAATCCGGTTATCTAGCGCCGAATCGGTTTGCTGCACGGCTCTCATCAACGCCTGAACCGATCGCTCTGTAGGGAAATTCACCAAATGGGAAGCTGCAATATAGCGCGAATCCTCTTCACCGATTTGATCTTGAGGCGTGTCTAAAAGGGCGATCGCCTGATCTTCCGTCAGATTAAAAAGTTTAAAAAAGCGTTTATCCATAAAGCAAATTGTGGTGGTCCTCGAAATGTGATGATTTTTATGGGGTGGGCGAAGTTCACCCCATGAAAAATCATCACATGAATACCAGTATCCAAATTTAGATTTCTTGCAGATTAGAATCTTTAGAGAATGTTTGTTAAAGCAAGCGCTCAAGACAGAGCAAACCTGGAGATTCTGCGCAATTACTTAACCTAAACAAGTCAAGCAAAGAGCTAAGAACCCCCAGGTTTGCTGGGGAGGAATTTATCCTGTTACGAAATTAAAAGCCTTGCAATGCGGTTGTGCAAAGTGTTCAAGTCGTGCCAGAGTCATTCCACCAGAATCACTCAACTAGGATAGCGAGTTGATTGCATAGTCCAACAGAGCGTTGTACTCGGTTAGAGCTTGAGGAGACATATCGCGGGGTGCGCAGCCACGGTTGCGAGCAAAGCTCAGAGCTTCAACGTAAGGAGCAGTAGGTAGGCTCAAAGCGCGGTAAACTTCACGCTGACCTGCAATGCCCCACTCATCTAGAGGTCCGGTACCGCCGACAACCAAGCTGTACTGGATCAAGCGCATGTAGTGCTTGATATCACGAGCGCACTTGGACTTGAAAGTATCGGTGGAGTTCGCTTCACCTGCATTGTTCAGGTAAGGATACTTCTTAATGCAAGCATTGTAAGCTTCGGTCGCTACTGCATCAATGTTGCCCGCTAGCTTTTCAGCAGCTTCCAAACGAGCGGTGGCGCGTTGGATAGAACCTTGAACGGACTCTAGATCAGACGTGGTAGGAAAACGGCCGGCTGCATCTGCTGATGCGATAACCGTGGTAACAACTGATTTCATGTTTTAAATCTCCCAAATGAATTTTGACTGTAAGCTTCAATCTTCCTGAGCGAATCGCGTGGGCGATTGATTAGCTCAGAGCCGAAATTACGCGATCGAAGTAGCTGGAAGCTTCAGCAACCAAGCTAGCGCAACGATCTTCGGTCACAATGGTGCCCATTTTGCGGAGCTTAGCACCTGCAAAAGCTTCGCTGGGGTTGTCTTGAATGTGAGCAGCAGCCTGAGCCTTCATGATTTGAACAGCACGCACGGTTGAAGTGGTGGGTACGCCCAAAGCAGCATAGGTTTCTTTCAATCCATTGAGGCAGCGATCGTCCAACACTGAAGCATCACCTGCCAACAGAGCGTAGGTGACATAGCGCAGGATGATTTCAGCATCACGTAGGCAGGCAGCCATGCGACGGTTGGGATAGCAGTTGCCGCCCGCTTGAATCAAACCTTGGTTCTCACAAATCATGCCTGCAACAGCATCAGAAACCATGCAGCTGGCGTTGCTGGCGATCGCGTTCACAGCATCCAAGCGCTTGTTGCCTTCAGCAACAAACTTCTTTAGACCTGCAATGTCAGACACGGTGGAGGTGCTGGCATCTGCTGCAACTACAGCTCTAGAAAAAGCGTCAAGCATTTCGCTCTCCTTAAAAATTGGTGATCTGTAAATCGGTATTACTTGCTTAAACAAAATTCGTTAAACAAGGTCTGTCGGATCAAACGTCGTTGTATCAAACAGGACAATTTAGAAGATAGGAGACGGTGGGGGTGCAAGTCCCAGTTATGAGAAACTAAGCAATAATCCTTAATATTCAAAAAACAATCCCCCATCAGGCTGATTCTGACGGGGGATGATACCCTGTTGTCGGGTGTATTTTCTGCGTTCTCAGCAAGCTCAAAGCTTTACGCCTCAAGGCTTTGCCCTAAGTTAAGTCTAGGCTTGCTTAATTAAATGCTTGATCATATTTTCTTTGATCATTAATTGCCTTAGCACCTCTAGAAGATATTCCTGGGATTCTTCAGTGCTGAGCTTTTTAACCTGCTCTTTATAGGTTCTCAGGGTAAATTCCTGCTCTAGATTAAGACCTATCGGGATGTCCATAGTATTCGCACTCCGTTGTTCAACAACATTAGGCTTCTCTATACTTTGTATCTCAAGGTTAAGAAAGATTACATACCCCAGAGGTTGAATCTTTGCTCTCAGTTGGTCTCTTAAAAAGACTTGTAGTGTTTATATTTCAGGGCTTTAAGAGATTGAACTTATCTATATTTTTTAGCTTGACTTTGACAATAGTAGATTAACAAAAATTACATCTGTTTGACAAGTGAGCCGATTTATACACTTCCGAATAATGGAGCTGGAGTCGCTGAAGTATGCGATCGCCACCATCCCAGGCAATAGCTCCCAGGCGGAACAGTTAGCGTCACAATAGAAATACTGTTCTTTAGAGCCAAGTTTGATATGGATGTAATGGAGTTCTTTCAGCTAAGTACAGGGAAGTGGCGATCGCAGCGAACCACCCATCACCTTGCCTTCAGACGCTCTGAAGCCGGAGAGTCCGAGATTCGAGTTGAGGCGCTTGCTGCCGATCATCCTCAAGTGGTTGAAATCTGTCAGCTCCATGAGGTTGATCCTCAATTAGCGATCGGCGGAGCATTTGTTGCTTGGCAAGGCTCAATGGGCTGGGACAAGGCGGATGAAAATCACGAAGGAACTACAGTCTTTGCTCTGATTCCTGATCCGACGCAGCCTCGGCAGGGCACTATGCTACGCGAACGCGGCTATGCTGAGATTGTCCCTGTTGCAGGGCACTATCACATGGATGAGGAAGACGGGTTGGTTCTGACAACTGACTACGAAACCATGAGTTCAGTTGAGCGATTCTGGTTTCCTAGCCCTAATCTGAGGATGCGCACCAGCACCGTCAAGCGGTTTGGCGGCTTTAGCACCGCAACGTTCTGTACTGAATTTCGGGTGGCAGAAGATCCGGAAGAGACTTCAGACAAAAGTGCTACTGAACCTGCAAAATACTTCTCCTTGTTTGGCGGTTGAATGACGAGGCAGTTGAGTTACTGGGTAGAAAGCGATCGGGTAAATCTTGGGCAAACACCTTGACAGATAGGCTGATTATCACAACTAGCGCTAACCCCTTCACTCGCGGGCTGGACTACCTGTATGGAGTGCGCGGTTTAGCGCTAGAGCCAGAGATGGTTAATGTGGTTCATGATCTAGATCGCCGCGTTGCTATCTGCACCTGGATTGGTGAACATATCGATGCGGTGAATCTCCAGCTTGAAACCTGTCTTCAGGCTTGTTGTGACTGTTTCCATCTTTGGGAGCAGCCTGCTATTCAAATCTTTGCGGCTCCTCTGGCTCAAGGTTTTGGGGTAGATGGAATCTGCAATTTTCAGACTCATCCCATCACCCTCCTAGTCGATGTGGGGCGCGTACAGCCGCAGGACTGGCTAGCGTTGGTTGCCCATGAATATGCCCATGCCCATGCGGGTTCTCCAGGGCACCATTCGCAGTTTGCCCGATCGCTCTCTCACTTGTGTTTAGGTTTGGGCATTGCTCCTCCCCCTGAGGAGTGGGGTATGCAGCCGTCCAGTATGGCAAACCGCCTACGGTTTTATCCCTACTGCCCACCCACCGAAGATCCTCTAGCCTTTTGGTGCGGAGGCTGAGCTGCAAGTAAGCTTAGAGCGCTTCAGAAAATCAATAAAGACTCGAACTTTGAGGGGAACGTAGGCACGAGAAGGATAGACAAGCCAAGCGGCGGTACTAAAATCCGTTGCCGTTACCTCGTAATCTGGAAACACATTGATAAGAGTTCCAGTCTGTAGATCTTCGTCAATTAGCCAGTTGGGAAGCAGTGCTAAACCCATCCCGGCGATCGCACAGTGCTGAAGGGCAATTCCACTTGAAATTAGAGTGCGCCCAGAGACTGCTACTTCACTTAGCGCTCCATTCCGATCTTTAAATAACCATCGCGATCGGAAGCCTGCTAGCGGGAAAAGCAAACAGTTCTGCTGTTCCACATCGAGCGGTTTCTCCAGTGACCCCGATCGCTTCAGATACTCAGGGCTGGCACAAACTGAATAGTGCGTTCGCATGAGCTGTTGAGCAATCAGAGTCGAATCTGCGAGGAGTCCGAGGCGAATTGCCACATCCATTCTTTCGGTGAATAAATCAACAACGGCATCGGTCAGCAGCAAATCGATTGTCAGATCGGGGTAGAGCGATGCAAATTGAGGCAATAACGGCACGATGCACTTGTGACCAAAAGAGACAGAAGCCGTCACGCGGAGTATTCCCTTGGGCTGCCCAGAAGCGTCTGCGGCTACGTCAATGGCTTGCTGCATCTCTTCGACGAGTGGCTCAATGCGCTCAAAATAAATCTTTCCTGCTTCAGTGGGCGACAACTGGCGCGTTGTCCGCTGAAATAATCTGATTCCTAGCTCTGCTTCTAGACTGGCGATCGCCCGTGAAACTGAAGAGGGGTCAAGATTGCGATCGCGGGCAACAGCAGCAAAATTGCCCTGCTTCATAACCTCTATAAAGAGTTGTAGCACCGATATATCCATTGCTGAATTATAAGCATCAATTAGCCGTATTCATCCGCTTTAAAGAGGCTATCCTGCAACAATAGGAATTAATTAATGCGAAAAATGCACGAGAATCATTCATAAATTTGTATTTACTGCTTCCTTTGCAACAAGTACAGTTTTGTCAAGGTTTTGAGCAATGCCTCAATTTCTTGAATCTCAATTTCTTCAATCTCAATTTCTTCAATCTCAAGGGACACCAAGATGATGAAAATTCAAAATGCAACTGCACTGGTAACTGGCGCAAATCGTGGTATCGGCTACGCATTCGTCAACGCTCTATTAGAAGCAGGTGTCACGAAAGTGTATGCAACCGCCCGTGATCTGAGCAGTTTGACAGCGGTAACAGCGCTGGATATCCATCGGGTCATTCCGCTTCAAGTCGATGTTACAGACTATGACCTTGTGAAGGAATTATCTACTCAGGCACCTGATGTCAATCTCTTGATCAATAACGCTGGAATTCTTACATTTGGAAGTATCCTAGATGTTCCCGTTGAAGCGATCGCTAGCCAGTTTGAGACTAATTTTTATGGTTCTCTGAACATGGCACGCGCTTTTGTTCCAGTTATTGAGAAAAATGGGGGCGGCGCTATAGTCAACCTTTTATCAGTAGTAGCGCTGGTCAGTATGCCAGGATTATCTGCCTATAGCGCTTCCAAAGCCGCTACTTGGTCAATGACGCAATCCCTTCGAGCTAGCGTCGCTGAAAAGGGCATCAGGGTTCACGCAGTTTTTCCGGGACCTGTGGATACAGCTATGGCAGCAGAAATTGAGTTTGATAAAACGAGTCCTGCCGATGTTGCCACTGCTGTGCTGTTGGGGATTGAAGCAGGGCAAGAAGATATCTTTCCAGACCCTATGTCTACTCAGCTTTATACGGCATGGAAGCAGGATCACAAAGCGATCGAAAAACAATTTGCCACGATGTGAAAAATGGGTGACAGGAGTGTCCACGCTGAAAATTTATGGAGGAGTTTTATGGAACGGATTGCAGTTTTAGGGATCGGAGCAATGGGTACTCGTATGGTGCAGAACTTGCTCAAGGCTAAGTATCAAGTTGTTGTGTACAATCGCACCGAAGCCAAGGTAGAACCTCTGCTAAGTCAGGGGGCTATCTATGCCGCGACACCTAAAGAAGCTGCCGAGCAAGCTGACTTTGTGATCAGTATGGTTACAAATAATGAGGCATCTCGAAGCGTCTGGCTTGATCCCGATGCAGGTGCCGTGCTGGGATTGGGCAAAGAGGCGATCGCTATTGAGTCCAGCACCTTGACGGTGGATTGGACACGCGACCTGGCAGCAGAAATCGAGAGTCGTGGAGCTGCTTTTCTGGATGCGCCTGTAGTTGGCTCTCGTCCGCAGGCAGAAGCCGGAAAACTGATTTATTTGGTGGGGGGCGAGGCAAAAACTCTAGCCCAAGCACAGCCTGTTCTTTTAGCCGCAGGCGCTTCAGCTATCCATCATGTCGGCTCAGTTGGTCAAGGGATGACCATGAAACTTGCAGTCAATGCCCTATTTAGCATCCAGGTTGCAGCCTTAGCAGAAATGATCGGGATGCTAGCCAAAAACGGCATAACGGGTCAAAAAGCAATGGAATGTTTAGGTGAATTACCCGTCATCAGTCCAGCGGCGAAGGGAGCAGGCAGCTTGATGGTGGTGAATCAGCATGCGCCACTGTTTCCGATCGGGCTAGTTGAGAAAGATTTACGCTATGGGATTCAAGCTGGACAAGCCTGCAATGCCCTAACGCCAGTCTCTACTGCTATTCATAGTGTCTATCAGGAGGCGATCGCTCAAGGTTATGGCGATGACAACATTACAGGGATTGTTCAACTTTTTCTCTGCCAAAACTGAGTGGCGTTACGAATTGCAGATTACAAAATTAACGCGATGTACAACTTGGTTTAAAAATCTTGTGATGGGCATCCTGCCCGTACGAATCTGGTCAAGCAAGATACTCGCCCCACATAGATCAGGGGCTTTAGAAAAAGAGTCACACATCGCGTAAATTAAGTCGTTCTGTCGCAGTTCGTGAGTTTAAGGTGTCTACCCAGAGGTATTCTCATTTTATAAGACTTCGAATAACAAGATTCCGCCAGCGAACAGCAGGCTTCAGACCGACTTTTTGCTGGCTCAATGCCGGAATTTTCCTAAGAAGTCACTCTTTTAAGGTGAAGTTATTTCATCGCGTGCTGCATTTTATGGTAGGAAATAGAGGTCTGAAATCTTGGATTGGAGGGGCGTTTCGGTCATTCAAGATGGCTCGGTCACCTGGTGAAATGAGTAGCCTGTTAAGTTATGTAATTTTTATCAGACTACATCGAATAATGCTTTCCCCTGTCCCGTATAGTTATGAGTAATTTGTAAGGTTCCGTAAGATAAAGGGAGTATTGATAAGCGTGGCAATTCCTCTTTTAGAATATTCTCCTGCTAGCCAGAATCAGCGGGTAGCAAGCTATGAAATACCTGGGGATGAGCAGCCCAGAGTTTACTCTACAGAAAACCTGCTTTCTCCCTCAGACCTAGATACGCTGATTGAAGCAGCCTATCGTCAGTTCTTCTTCCATGCCTTCGCGGCCGACCGGGAGAAGTTTCTAGAGTCTCAGCTCCGTAGCGGTCAAATCACAGTTCGCGATTTTGTGCGGGGTTTGCTGCTATCCAACACCTACAAGCGCAGTTTCTATGAACTTAATAGCAACTACCGCTTTGTAGAGCAGACCGTGCAGCGTGTGTTAGGTCGTGATGTTTATAGCGAACGTGAAAAGATTGCTTGGTCGATCGTTGTAGCAACCAAGGGTATCGTGGGTTTTGTCGATCAGCTGCTCAATAGCGATGAGTACCTGGGAGCCTTTGGCTACGATATTCTGCCCTACCAGCGTCGTCGGGTTTTGCCTGGGCGATCGGAGGGTGAACTGCCTTTCAACATCAAGTCTCCCCGCTATGATGCCTACCATCGCGCTCAGTTGGGCTTCCCACAGGTGATGTGGCAAACCACGGTACGCAGCTACGTTCCCCAAGAGAAGCAGATCAGAGCGGGCAGCCCCGATCAGTTTCTGGCTATGGCGCGGAGCATTAACCCCCGGAGCAATCCGCCTCAGAGAATCTCGGCGTTGAACATCAATATCGAGCAGTCGGTTCCTTACCGCAAAAAGTAAGTGAGATGGCTTGTGAAAAGGGAGAGGGCGATCGCCCTCTCCCTTTTTTATGGTTTGATTCAGCGGCTTCAGGCAGATTCGTCGATATCTACTGAAAAACCAAGCTCTAGAAGAGCTTTGCGGATCTTAGCCTTGGAGGGTCGAACTTTAGGAGCGGCGAGTCCCATCTCTCTAGCCGTCTCAAATAGCTCTCGCATCAGCATATCCAGCGAGTTGTCATCGGCATCTTCTGGTATCTGCTCAATTCTGCCTTCATATGCCAGGGTGTAAAGCTCTAAATGGTGTTTTCCCATCACTCTGGCGAGTTTTCTCAAGGTTTCAGGAGTGGGACAGGTGCCCTTAAAGCAAGCCCCCCTCAGCCGAGGTTGCGGCACACCTGACAGATCAGCCAGACGATTCATGCTGATGCTCTGTTCTTCCAGATATTTCAGAATAAATTGCCCTAGAGGAGAGCAATCTTCTGATTTAATTTGCAACCTTGCTGGCATGGTTGTGGATCAGAAAAATCTAACCCTATAGAGTCCGAATATGGTATCAGGATAACGGCTGGAAATCAATTACCCGATCGCATTTAAGTTTGGGCAGTTCTCAAAGGGTAATAATTTTTTGTGATGAGGGCTTGGCCCCCACCACAAATACCCTAAGCAAACTGGCAACAGCCATAGCTCAGCGCCAAATTTACTCGTCTAGCTGCCAGAGCTGCTTGTTAAAGTCTTCATCTAGAACTTTTTTGGGACGCAGAACCAGCGCAACTTTGCCCAAAATTGTCAGTTCAGGCACATCTTCAGACCAGTCAATCCGCAGTTGCCCAGCATCATCCAGGACAAAGTAGCTCTCGCTGTCCCACTGGCGCTGCGATCGATCCACCATTACCAGCATTTCCTCTACCGTATCCAGCGGCGCATCGAGGGGCGATCGCGGTAGCTGCTCACTCGAAATTAGCACCATCACCGGATCTTCGGAACCCAAGACAACCTGCCATCCTGGTAGTGCCACCCAGGCTCCAGCTCCCGAAAATTTAACGATTTGAAACAGACCCTCCGCTTCGACCATGGGCACCGCTTTGAGTTCGGCTGTGCTGAGGGGCATCTTGCCCGCAACTGGAATTACCACGGGCTGCTCGTCGGCAGATTCCATACGATAAAAAGGAATGCGGGGAGCCGGACGGACTTTGGTTACAGTGAAATCGGTCAAGAGTTTTTCAATCTGCTGACGGGCTGAGGGACTTTGGGCAAAGCGCAAACCCAAGGCAATGAGACGCGATCGCGCCTGGAGATCGGCTTGCTGGCGTGCCAGCTTCCAGTAGGCATATGCCACCGCATCATCGGGATAGCTGGCAAAGTCTTCTGGCTTTTTCGACAGGCGCGAATATTCTTTTAACGCTTTGGCAACTTCATGGGCACCCTCAGAATCTAAGCCCTTGACGACAAGCAGATTTGCTGCCTCAACGCGATCGGTTTGCGTCAAAATTCGCAGCTCATAGAGTGAGTCGCTGCCCGTCCGCTCAAATCGTGCTAAAACCTCTGGAGATGCGCCGCCACTCGCCACTGAGCCATAGACTTGCGCCGCAACGATCAGCTGATTTTGCTGAATTGGCTCAAAGCCCGTTTCTTCAAAAATCTTTTGGGGCGAATATCCTAGCTTTTGAAGCTGCTGGCAGGCTTGCCCCCAGGCAATCCAGTTACCCTCTTTACGGCGAAGCGATCGCACCAGATCTTGTTCGGAGTCTCCAGTGGGCTGAAGGTCTGAGTTGTCGGGAGGTGTGGCAGTCATGGGGGTAGGGATGCGAATAAGTTAACAGATGAGTTGATCAGCCTGACTAGAATCGGCTCTATCTAGTCAGCTCTGTGTAGAACGCAGCTTTACTAGAATACAGCCTTGCTAGAATACAGTGCCATCGCTAATGATTTGAACGGGCGGCACTCCGCCTCGCAACTCTGCGGCAATTTTTCGTCCTGCTGCCCAGGTGCCTCCCTCCAAAACCTTGGCAAGCGGCAGCTGCGTGGCATCCAGATTGAGCTTTTCACGAATGGCTTGCGCGATACGATCGAGCAGGATGACCGTCAGCGATCGCCATTCTACAATCACTTCCGAGCCAGGTTGATGAGCTTGACCCATCACTGCCTCATGCTTAGGTTGAAGCAATCCTAGATCCAGACACAGTCCACCGTTACGGTATTCAGAGAGTCCAGTTAGTTCATCTAAATCAGTGATTTCTAATCCTAATTCTTGTAATGGCTCCAGTAGCGAATAGGTTAGCCACTGAGAGAGCTTATGGAAGGGTACGAGCTGAGAGCCAATACCCTGATCAGGTAATGTCTTGTATCTCCAGACATCTCCCAGATTGAGTCCGGCGATCGTCTCTCGCCCCACCCAAATCTCGCTAAATCCCTCTAATACAGCTGCGAATACAGCACGAGCCTGGAGCTGATGATTAACGGACTGCTGCATGAAGTAATCGACGAGATTTCCCAGACGCGGAGGAGATCCAAATAATTCTGGCTGATGGACGATCGCCTTTCCTAGCCGATGCATCAGCGCCAGCCGACCTGCCACCCCGACCAGAGGATTGTGCGGACTCACCTGAAAAGCCTGAATAAAAGCCGCTTCGGCAAGGTTCTGCAAGCCCACAGCATCAGCCTGGAGGCAAGCCGGAGTGCTGGAAAAACCGCCTTGCAGAAAAAGTTCAAAGCTAGCGATCGCCAATCCTTCCGATCGTCCTAAAGTTAGCCCCGTCCTGATTTCTGAGAACTGCCAATCTGCTCCAGCTCCCGCATCTAGCAAAACGCTGGTAATGGCTAGATCAAACTTGGCTCTTGCTTTTTCCATCGGGTCAAGTTCATTCAGCCGAGCGTCGAGCCACTCTAAGCGCGGTATGCCACCCGCCTCAAAATGTCGCCAACGGCTATGAAACGGCACCTGTAAGTCAGGATAGTTCGATCGCATCACGTCCAGCACATAGTCTGCCACAGGGTCGATCTGCTCCAAATCTAGCCAAAAATGTTCTAACCGATCGGCTTCTGCCAGCGCAAAAATTTGACCACAGCGATCGCGGATAGCTTGAGCCGATCGCAGGTAGGTAATCGCTTGCTGTGCATCCTTCATTGCTTTTTTATCACTACTTGGTTCCATAAAGCCGATCGCCCGCATCGCCTAAGCCTGGAATGATGTAGCCATGACTATCTAGCCCTTCGTCGATTGCCGCCGTGAAAATGGGCACATCGGGGTGCTGCTCGTGAAAATGCTCAATGCCTTCGGGAGCAGCCAACAGACAGACAAACTTGATGGATGCCGGATTGGCTTCCTTGAGGCGATCGACTGCGGCAACTGCAGAATTTCCGGTTGCCAGCATGGGGTCAACCACCAACATATCGCGCTGCTCCACGTCGGGTGGCAGCTTGAAGTAGTATTCGATCGCCATCAGCGTCGTCGGCTCACGGTACAGCCCAATATGACCTACTTTTGCTGTTGGAATCAGCTCAATCATGCCGTCCAGTAAACCTTGCCCTGCCCGCAAGATTGAGACAATCACCATCTTTTTATCGGCGGCAAGCATGGGTGCCTCCATCTCGGCAAGCGGCGTTTGGATGGACTCAAATTTCAGAGGCAAATCTCGCGTCACTTCATAAGCCAACAGCATTGAGATTTCCTTTAGCAAACGGCGAAAATCCTGCGTATTGGTTTCTACCAGACGCATGATGGTCAGCTTGTGTTGTACTAACGGATGCTTGATTAAAACAACTTCGGCAGGCATGGAGATCAGTCGGCTCGTTTACCCCAACTTTACCCCAATTGGCAGAAATTTGCGGATAAGTGACGGATATAGCAACTGCCAAGGCGGCTAGGGCTTCGGACATTTAGGGTGGGGCGCAAAGCGCCCCACCCTAAATGTCCGAAGCAAACTGGCGACAGCCATAAGTGAATGGCGAGAAGAAAATACCTGTTTGCTAGTTCTGGCTTTTAGGCATCTGCTTTGCCAACCAGGGCAGCTGATCAAACCAATAGACACAGTCTCGTTCTTCAGCAGAAGCATTTCGAGCTAAGTAATCAAGATCTGATCGAGAGAGGTGCGATCGCTGACAAAAGTAGGGATTTCGAGGACGGCGGCTGAAGTAGCTGAAAAAAACAGCAGTTCTATGATGCTGAGTAGGCGGTTTGCCCCGGTGATAGTACAAGGCAGTATCGACAAAAATTACGGTGCCCATGCTCCCAACTAAAGTTCTGATGCCTTCAGCTTCTGTCCCAGGCAACAGGCTTTTCAATTCTTTATCAGAAAGTAATTTGTATTGATACTGAAACAAGCCGTAGATAGGGGTATTGACCATTGGCTGCAAGCATTCAAACGGGCCTCCCTCCATCTGGACATCGTTCAAATAAACGCAGACTTTGAGCATCCGTCGATCTTCTCGATCTTTGTGCCAGGTTCTGACTCCTATTTCTCTACCATCTGCATGGCTACGTACAAGTTGAAGTCCATCGTAACCCACTGGAAGCTGTAGATAATTCTCAACGATGTTTAAGAGTTTCCCACTTAAGCCCCATTGAAATATTTCCTCATGCTGCAAGAGTTGAGCCGTATTTGCTAAAACTTCATGTTTACTGCCATGTTCTGGTAAAGCTGCGCGCTCAGCCAATGCTTGGAAAACTGCCTCAGAGGCTGCCAAGAACTCTTCAGTATGGGGAATATTGAGTGCTTTTAGAGAAGAAACATGAATACCTGTTTGCCTAATATCTTCAACGATCGCCGTATCTGCCGCACTAAGCTTAGGAAGACGGTTTTTATGTTGCTGTATATACTTTTGATAGCGTGGGTACAGAATATTTCTTTCAACAAAAGCTGACTTTGAAATATTCCAAATAGCTTTAGCGGGTAATGAAGAAATGCGCTTAGACCACCAGTCATAGCTGTCGTTCAATGCCGCCAGTACATTCATGTTTTTGGAGTTCGGAGCCGGGTTTTGTAGAAAAAAACTTTGCAACTTAAAAAGTTTAAACACTATTTTTTCCTAAAATGAGCTTTAAATTAATGATTTAGATCAGTTCCATAAAAAGCTTGAGCAATTCTTGAAAGTAGAATGACGATATCAAATAATTTGCCAACACTCAAAACGTCAAAACGCTAATTTGTTTGTTAAAGCACGAGAAATTCTATGAGAATCGCAAGAGCCTCAGGATTGTCTTGGCGATCGCCACAATACAGCTCTCCCGTAAAAATCAGCAATTAAAGATTGCCAACTCTTAGGAAAATTACTAAAGAACTCATAATAAGATTAACTAACAAAAGCCATTATTTGTGGTAACTCAAGTATTCATAAACTCAAGTATTCATAAACTCAAGTATTCATAAACTTAAGAATTCATAAGCTTAAGCATTCATAACTTAAGCATTCATAAATAGCGCGAGTAGTCAGATCGCACCTTTCGCAGAGATCTGACCCAATTAGCTAACACTTGTTTACTGGCTAAATAGAGAAAAGGAGGTATGGTTGCAAAGTAGCGCCGCCATAACCTACGGGGTTCTTGAAGCAATCGATAGAGCCATTCTAAACCTGCTCTCCTAACCCAATTAGGTGCCCATTTATGAATGCCCGCATAGACTGGAAAAACGCCTCCTAGGCCCAGCATGACGGCCTCAACTT
The DNA here is from genome assembly GCF_059504425.1 of Drouetiella sp. NCBI lineage: Bacteria > Bacillati > Cyanobacteriota > Cyanophyceae > Oculatellales > Oculatellaceae > Drouetiella > Drouetiella sp. The sequence goes on along the minus strand of NZ_JCACIN010000073.1, from coordinate 26,585 downwards.
TTCCCTGATGCTGATTCATCCAGATTTCTTGCTTAGGACAGCCCAACGACACTAGAACCAGTCTAGCCCCGCTCTCATTGATCTTTTGTACCATTGCCTCATCTTCCTCTAGGGTGAGCGGTCGAAAGGGCAAGGGCTGCATATCAGCAACCTGAAGCTCAGGAAATTCTTCACAGAGATTCTTTTTCATTCGCTCCAAAATATCTGGCTTAGAGCCTAGGAAAAACACGCTGATGCCTTCAGTTGAAGCCTGTTTGCACAGGGCTAAGAAAATATCCATTCCAGCAACTCGATCTTGATGGGGTACACCCATTAGCTTCATTAGCCAAACCAGTGGCATACCGTCGGGAGTCACCATATCGGCTGCTTCTAACACCGAAGCAAATGAGGGGTCAGTATGAGCCTCCATTAACATATGCACGTTGGCAACGCAGACATATTTACTGAGTCGAGCGCTAGCCCATTTCATCACCAGACTAATCTGGGCATCAAAGGGTAACGCGGTTACAGGAAATCCAATTACATTTTGGATAGGGGGAAATGCCTCTAACATATTTTTGTAAGGCTTACCTATTGAGGAAGGTGTACATGTGTCCGAATGCAAGCGTCCGAAGTATAAGCGTCCGAAATATAAGCGCCCGAAGTGTAAGCAGAAGCTTTAAAGCTTCCCCGGTATTTAGCAGACCCTTCAGAAAAATTTAAAGTGCTCCGGATAAATTTCCTGCGGATTACAGGAAAATTCAGTGGCGCTCTTAAAAGATTTGCTTAGAGCGTGAACGAAGCGATCGCTGTTTTGCGATAACTTTGAACTAATTGCTCGTAATAGAGAGGATGAAAGGTTGATGCGCGATCGCAGCTTGGCTGAGAAAATCTCTTAAAGCGGCGAAGTAAATGCTAGAGGAATAAGTCACTACGCCCGGTAGATGCCTGTCAAATTCTGCAAACAGTGCAATAGTAGATGTGCGTAGTCGTGCAAAATTAGTTCTGTATTAGCCGTCTTCAGTCGATAACTATCCGGAAAGTGACGTAATAACTTAAGAATCACTTCGGTAGGTTGCATCAATGAGACGAAAAGGTAGACAACCCAAAAGCAACCCTCAAGAGAAACCACAAGATATAAGCTTCTATCTAGGGTTATCAGTACATACACTGTCATGGAATGCTTGAAGATGCAAGGGAAGGCAGCATGGCTGCCACCGTTCCTTACGAAAGATTCATATGTGTTTTCAAAGTGTGTGTCTAGGTTGAACTTTGCAGGTTTTAAAGATTTGTGGTAGAGACGAAGCTATTTCGATAATGCAGCCTCGATGCTGAATTGACTCTTAGCAATATTTATTCAATCTTTATATAAATCTACGTGATTGTCCTGAAGAAGCCTGAATAGGTTTGTATGCCAGCAACAGATCTAAGAACTGACTGATGTTTGTACTGCATCTGCATCAAGATAATCAGGGTCTTTATAATCAGGGTCGCTGCAAATATAGATCGCTATAGATTACTCTCAGAGATTGTTCTTGGAGACTGTTCTTAGAGATTGTTCTCGGAGCAGTCATAGAAGTGTTGAGCATGGTCTAGAAATCTTGGGGTAGCTACCGATTCATTTTTATCCTTCTGCAAAAGCATTAGATTCAGTCGTGTAGTCAAAACCGCGAACTTATGAAGATTGCCTTAGTTCATGATTATCTCACTCAGAGAGGCGGGGCAGAGCGAGTCTTCGAGCTTTTGTGTCAGCAATATCCCAGTGCGGATATTTTTACCTCTCTTTACGATCGCGATCGCACAATTGAACTGGGAGAACGTCTGGTTCAGACTACTTTTTTGCAGCACATTCCTGGAGCTGCTCAGCATTTTAGGCTAATGGCGCCTCTGTACTATCCGGCTTTCCGGGCGCTAGATTTACAGGACTACGACTTAATTATTAGCAGCAGCACCAGCTTTGCCAAAGTAGTACGCAAACGACCGGATGCTAAGCATATTTGTTTTTGTCATAACGTTACTCGCTTTTTGTGGGACACCAAAACTTATCTCAAAGAATATGGCGACTACCGCCACTTCTACCCCGTGATTGAGCGAGTCTTTCGAATGATGCGCAAAGCCGATCTGCGATATTCTCAGGAGCCTGATCTATATATAGCCAACTCTAGCGTGGTGGCGCGTCGCATTCAAAAGATATACGGCAAACGGGCGATCGTCGTTAATTACCCGATCGACAGTAAGAAGTTTACCTTCTCGGCAGATAAGAGCGACTTTTACCTAGCTTCAGCACGGCTACTGCGCTACAAGCGAGTGGATGTTATTATCGAAGCCTTTAACTGGCTGGGTCTACCCTTAGTGATCACGGGGGATGGCCCTGAGCGAGAGCGGTTACAGGCTCAGGCGCTGCCCAATATCCAGTTTGTGGGACATATTAGCGATGCTGAGCGATGCAATTTGATGTCAAAGGCGCGATCGGTCATTGTTGCAGCACTAGAGGACTATGGGTTAGTTCCTGTAGAAGCCAATGCTAGCGGTACGCCTGTGCTCGCCTATGGCGCGGGTGGTGTGCTGGATACTCAACAGCATGGAAAAACAGGTCTTTTATTCAAGCGACAAACGCCAGAGTCCATCCAATCTGCCGTGCTAGAAGCACAAGCTACTGCATGGAATTATCAACAGATTTGTGACCATGCAATGAATCAATTCTCAGAACCTGTATTTTTCAGTAAAGTTGAGCGGATTATTAGCCAGTTCTGTGGAATAGGTTAAATGTAATGCTGGGTTCCAATGGAATCCAATTAAGCTGACCAAATTTCAGGATTGCAGACGTGACTGATAGCAACCTTAAACTCATGACTGAGAGCGAACCAGGATATGGACAGCTATTTGCCGTCCTCCTACGTCGCCGATTATGGATGTTAGGTGCGCTAGGTGCAGCTGTAGGAATTGCTTTTGTGATGACGAAGCTACAGCAACCGACATATGTTAGCTCGTTGCAGCTACTCGTAGAACCCATCTATCAGGGAAAACAGGGGCAGGGGCAGGAACAAAATCTGGACGATCAGTTTGCTGATTCTAATGTTCAGATCGATAGCGGTACTCAGATTAGCTTAATGACAAGTTCTGGACTATTGCGGAAAGCTATGGTGTCTCTAAATAGGGAATATCCAGAGATTGATCCAGAAGATTCAGATAGCTTAGCAGCCTTTAAAAGCTCTCTGAGTGTGACCCAGGTTACATTTACGGGTGTAAAAGAAAAGGGCGCAACCAAAATTTTTCAAGTAACTTATACAGACAATGATCCCGTAAAGACGAAATCTGTATTAGAAACTATGCAGAAGGTCTACCAAGACTATAACCTGGAGCAGCAAAAGAACCGGCTGGCAAAAGGTCTGGCTTTTATCGATCAACAGCTCCCGCAAATTGAAAATAAGGTAAAACAGTTTGAAGACTCTTTAGAGCAATTTCGAACTGACCAAGAGCTAATTGATCCGCAGGTACAGGCACAGGCGCAGGCGGAAGCGCTAAACCGAATTCAGGATGAACTGCGAACTAACAGCGCTCAAATTGAAGAACTTCAGGATCGATTTACTAGCTTGCAGGCACAGGTAGGGCTGGCTCCTGAAGAAGCCGTCATTGCAGCTCGGTTAAATCAATCACTGCGCTACCAGACACTGCTGAATGAGATTCAAAAGACAGAGCTAGAGCTAGTACAGCAGCGCCTATTGTTCAATGACAATACCGCAGAAGTCCAAGTGTTGCTAGACAAGCGTCAGGAGCAGGTGGGATTACTTCAAGATGAAGTGAGTCAGGTAGTGGGAGACAGTGGGGATGGGACAGCAATCCAGCTTGGTCAGCTTGACTTAACTCTAATTAACAATTTGGTCGATGCGGAAGTTAACTTACGCGCATTAGAGGCGCGAGATTCCAGCCTAGTCAATTCTGAGCAGCAGCTGCGAGCAGAATTGCAGCGCTTTCCTGAATTGCTAGCTGAGTATGGTCGGCTACAGCCAGAAATTGAGCTGAATCGAGACACCTTGAAGCAGCTCTTGGCAGCACGTCAAGAATTGGGACTGGCGATCGCTCAAGGAGGGTTTGACTGGCAAGTGGTAGAAGAGCCGCAGCTGGGCTTAAAGACAGGTCCAAGTTTGGCACGAAATCTACTGCTGGGGGCGGTGGTGGGCTTAATGCTGGGGGGAGTGGCTGCCTTTTTGCGAGAGGCTTCTGATGATGTAATTCACGATGCAGAGGATTTACGTCGCCAGTCGGGTTTGCCGCTGCTAGGGATGCTGCCGCAATTTTCTATCAAGGCTGAAGCCAGACTGCCGATCGCTTTGCCGTTCAGCCGAACTGAGAAATCAACTTTGCCTAGCGATCAGGTTGTCTACTGGGCACCCTTCCGGGAAGCCTGCGATCTTTTGTACAAGAACATTCAGCTATTGGACAGTTCCCGATCGCTTAAGTCATTGGTCGTTACTTCGGTGTTGCCGGGTGAAGGCAAGTCAACGCTGGCATTAGGCTTGGCGATTAGCGCAGCTCGACTTCATCAGCGGGTGCTGTTAATTGATGCCAACCTACGATCGCCCCATTTGCACGAGTTGCTGAATTTATCGAACGAGCAGGGTTTATCAACGCTGCTTGCTAGCCATGCGTCTATTCCTAAACACATTGGCTCCCAGGGTGCAGAGACCTCTAGCAATGTTTCAGTTCTGACGGCTGGTTCTGCTCCGGATGATCCGGTGATGCTGCTCAGTTCTCAGCGGATGCGAGATGCGATCGCAGTTTTTGAACAATCCTATGATTTAGTCATTATTGATGCGCCTTCTGTTTCTGGAAAGGTTGATCCGATTCTACTTGGCTCTTGTTGCGATGGCATCCTTTTAGTCGAACGAGTTGATCAGGTGACGCGATCGAGAATGAGTCAGGCGATCGCTATGTTGAGCAAATTAAACATTATCGGGGTGGTTGCCAACGGTCTAGAAGATTTTTCCAACAGTCACTCGTCTCAGTCGCTGCCATTCCAGACTGCTCTTTCTCAAGGCAGCTCTAATCATTGATATTTCTGCTAATCGCCTAGTGAATCTTTATGAGTGACTTACTGCATGATCTACATAGGTATCTACACAATAAAATTTCTGTGCAGAATGGTCTACAAAAAAAATTATATGATCTTTCTCAAGATGATCTATTAATTAGTCAGTCTGATTACCTACCAGATTCCAACGTACCCAATACTTGGATACCCAACTATGCCTTAAGGTGGAGACAGCGCAAGCTCATTGTGCAGCTTTTGCCTGAGCGCCAGCAGTCCTCTTTATCCTCTTCTCACGAACAGGAATGGCTAGTCGCTTGCCTGCAAAACTCTCCCGTTAAGCTAGTTAAACTTGACTTAGGGTTAGGTGACGTCTGTCTTAAAATTTGGGCAGAGGCTTGTCGCCATACGGATAGACAGGCTTTCCTGCGGTTGCCCGCTGCTCCTAATCGACCACAGAATAAAAAGCCTCTGCACTGGTGGCTGAAGCGGCGGCTAGATTGGATCATAGCAGCACTACTTTTGGTCGTATTAAGTCCTGTCCTGCTCAGTCTTTTAGTCCTGCTTCAGCTTGAATCTTCTGAGCCTGCGGTTTTGCGTCAGTGGTGTGTAGGAGAGCGGGGTAGATTATTTCAGTGCTTTAGATTTCGCACGGGCAGTTCCCTTAACTTGACGGATCTGGGGCAATGGCTGAGTAGATTGAAGTTAGATAGATTGCCAATGCTGTTGAACGTGTTGCGGGGTGAAATGAGTCTGGTGGGTTCTCATCCTTTCGATTTAAGTAGTGCTACCCAAGTGAATCTAGAATCGCGCTGCTGTCTCAATCTGCTGCCTGGAATTGTGGGGATACAACCTATCAAAAGATATTTGCTTGTCGAAGATTCTAAACTTCTATCCTTGTGCGATCGCTATCAAGACGACTGTGCCTATCTGCAAGGCTGGTCGTTAGAGTGGGATCTAAAGTTTTTATTGATGGTCATTCCTAAGCTAATCTTGACCCTGAGTGCTGACTAACAAAAAATTAAGATAGATACTTTCAAAGACAAGTAAGACAAGTAAGACATGTGCAACATACTAAAGGCGATCGCATCATGAAAACAAAGGAATTGACGATCGAGGCGGGACGCGCTGAAAAACAGTATTGGCAGGATCTTTGGACTTATCGAGAGCTGTTCTATTTTCTGGCATGGCGCGATATTTTAGTGCGCTATAAGCAAACGGCGATCGGGCTTGCTTGGGCGCTCATTCGTCCTTTTTTGACCATGGTGGTATTTACAGTTGTCTTTGGTAATCTGGCAAAGCTGCCATCTGAAGGAGCACCTTATCCAATTCTGGTATTCTCAGCAATGTTGCCCTGGCAGTTCTTTGCCAATGCCCTCAGCGAGTGCAGCAATAGTTTGATTAGCAATTCTAATCTGATCTCTAAAGTGTATTTCCCCAGGCTGATCGTACCGACGAGTGCGGTGATCGTTAGCTTTGTTGATTTTATGATCTCAGGCATTATTTTGCTGGGGCTAATGGCGTGGTACAACTTTGTGCCGGACTGGCGAATTTTGACGCTGCCGCTGTTTGTGCTCATTGCGTTTGCAGCCTCGATCGGTACAGGGCTATGGCTGGCAGCGTTAAATGTGCAGTACCGCGATTTTCGCTATATCGTGCCATTTATTGTGCAATTTGGGCTATATATTTCGCCTGTGGGATTTAGCAGCAGCATTGTGCCGGAGCAGTGGCGGTTGCTGTATTCGCTCAATCCGATGGTGGGAGTCATTGACGGGTTTCGGTGGGCTATTATTGGCAAAGATGCCGCTATCTACTGGCCAGGGTTTACCCTATCGGTGGGGCTGGTATTTGTGGTGCTAATTACGGGCATCTGGTATTTTCGCAGGATGGAACGGACGTTTGCAGACGTAATTTAGGTCGGCTATCTCTCTATTTGTGGAGTAAGCTATTTTCATTGAATGGGGCGATCGCTTTTTGAGCATGAGCTATGTTAGAGACATAAGCTATGTTAAAGAGTAGAAGGGGCGCTTGGCTACCGCAGCACCCTGTTTATGGATAGAGGACGGTTTATGACAGCTCTACAACTTCGTCAGTTAAACGCGCTACCTCCCATCACTTGGGCAAAACTGCCGCCGGATTTCACCTTACCGGATGAACCCGTGGAAAGTAATCTTCAGCCTCTACTGGCAGCAGCTTTACGAGAATCTCTAGAGTTGGCAGGGTTAATCCTTGAAGCTAGTCTGGTTGCCTCAAATTTTGGGATTTGTGCCACGGTAGGCGATAAGACGATCGTAAAAGCTCCAGATTGGGTCTATGTGCCGTCGGTGCAGCCGCTGCCAGAAGGAGAAGTGCGGCGCAGCTATACACCCCATACTGAGGGGGAGGTTCCGGCGATCGTGATGGAATTTGTCTCTGAAACTGAGGGGGGTGAATACTCGATCAATCCTCACTATCCCTATGGAAAATGGTACTTTTACGAGCGGATCTTGCAAGTCCCTGTCTATGGAATTTTTCACCCCAAGACTGGTGAACTTGATGTTTATCGCTTGACTGACGGTAAGTATGAGCAGCAGGTGCCCGATGAGCAGAATCGTTACTGGATTGAGGAAGTCAGCCTATTTCTGGGGGTGTGGCAGGGCAAGAAAGCAAACATGACGACTGGTTGGCTACGCTGGTGGGATCAGTCAGGGGGTTTATTGCTGTGGGGGGGAGAACAGATAGAGATAGAGCGGCAACGGGTCGAGCAGGAGCGGCAACGGGCGGAGCAGGAGCGGCAACGGGCGGAGCAAGAGCGGCAACGGGCGGAGCAAGAGCGGCAACGGGCGGAGCAAGAGCGGCAACGGGCGGAGCAAGCGCAAATTGCTTTGGAACAAGAGAGATCTTCAACTCAACGGTTAGCTCAGAAGTTAAGAGAGTTGGGAATAGATCCTGAAACATTTGAAGCCTAGTCAAAAGGTTGGAGGATGACCCCAACCCTGACCAGCGGAATTCAGCTGTATCTGGTGCACTTGAGGGGGCGTTTGATCTCTTCAATCAACTATGGTTGTGCAAAAATACGTTGGCTACTGACGCGATCACCAAACAAAAACCAGACAGTATCACCAAAAGCATGGACGGAAATTGATCAAAATTTCCATCGATTAGCTAAAGCCAAATGTGAGTGTCAGGAATAATTACTTCAAACACTGCCAATCTTCCTCGCCAACAATTGGGCTGACAATGTCGCCCAGTATTTCTACTTTGCCTGCCATAGATACGGGGAAGGTGCGTGTCGGCAATTCAGTTTCTGCCAAAATTGTCACAATTACTCGTGCAAACTTAATCTCTGGCTGCTCTGCTAGCCATTTTACTTGGCCGTTTTCATAAATCGCTTCATAACTTTTCAGCATGGTCATCTCCCTTCTAAACCGCAGACCTGAGTTGGGGGAACTTGTTTTACGAGTATGGCTCTCACTAAATCCAACCGTTTTCAGAATTCAGATTCTGTTTGGGTATCGGACAAGATCGCCTGAGCTGCAATGCTGATTTCACGATCAGGCGATCGCGCAGACTTCGAGGTTTTAGACCTCCGAGGTTTTGAAAACTCGGAGGTCTGAGGTTCCCTTACCCCTGATGCGGACTCGCCGATCGCCCAAAGCGACGAATCAACAGGCGGATGACTTCTTGGGAGTCTGGAATCGGCTGGGGTGGACTCCAGGCGGTAACTTCGGCAAAGCCCCGCTGATAGAGGTCATAAATCACGCTGTTGACGTCTTCGGGGGTGCCGAGCAGGATCATCCGCACTTTGGCGGCGGGGTGAGCGATCGCCCCTTCGGTTTGGGTGAGCGTCGCGATAAAGTCTTGAAGCATAAGGGTTTCTCCTATTTTGGATGGTTGAAGAAAACCCAAAAACTTAGCCACCTTGCCATAACAAAGCAGGGTGGCTAAGAGGAGTGTTAAAATCCATCGTTAGCCAGCCGAACTGCGTCATCAGTTTGGGCCGGTTAGCCACTCATTGCTGTTACCAGCAGCTTTGGGTGGCGACTAAGTTTTTGAGCGGCGAATAGACAGAAGAGCAAGGGCGCAACAACTGCCTATAAGTAAGCGAGATTAGCGGAATTTGCGATCGCTGTCAACAGGTAATTTTGAATCGGGCTAATGCAATAGACAACTTGATCTAAAAGTCTTATGGGGTGGATATCTCGCTCGTCTGGACTTGGCAAAGAAAGGCACGATCGCCCCAAGTTTTCCTGATTGCACCATCAGCTGCCAGTAAAGATGGGCAGTGTTGGGATAAGTTTACGGTTAACCGATCGCGCTCATTGAGCAATTCTCCACCTTTCAGTTAACTCTTATACCAACTTATTAAAGATGAATCTAAGCTTTAGCTGGGTGAAGATGCGACAAAGAATAGGTTGTTGCCCCAAGTTTTCCTGATAGTGTTATTGGCTGCTGGTAGAGATAGGCAGTGATGGAACAACTTCGAGGCTAAGAGGTTGATGCAGAGATTAATCATGCAAGGCTTGTGATATCGACACAGGTTGGGCTTTAATCAACCCTAGCTATCCTATTTGAACTTTTGAGTGGGCTTTTGAAGAATGAGCGATACCGTCATCCGCGTTGAGAATTTGAGCAAGAAGTATGTTCTCAGCCATCAGCGAGAAGGTCAGCAGTATAAGGCTTTGCGGGATGTGATTGCAGAGGGCGCAAAGTCTTTGGGGCAGAGGCTAATGAAGCCGATGGGGAAACCGGAACTTAGCCCTACTCAGGAAGAATTTTGGGCGTTGAAGGATGTGTCGTTTGAGATTAAGCAGGGCGATCGGGTTGGCATTATTGGGCGGAATGGGGCTGGAAAATCGACCTTGTTAAAGGTGTTGAGCCGCATTGTGGAACCGACAAGCGGCAGAATTAGCATTAAAGGTCGCGTGGCGAGTTTGCTGGAAGTAGGGACGGGATTTCACCCGGAGTTAACGGGTAGAGAAAATATCTACCTGAATGGTGCCATTTTGGGCATGAGCCGCGAAGAGATTAAGCGCAAGTTTGATGAAATTGTGGCGTTTGCAGAAGTGGAGAAGTTTTTGGATACTCCGGTGAAACGCTATTCATCTGGGATGTATGTGCGGCTTGCATTTTCAGTGGCAGCACACCTGGAACCAGAAGTTTTGATTGTGGATGAGGTGTTGGCAGTTGGAGACATCCAGTTCCAGAAAAAATGTTTAGGCAAAATGGAGCAAGTTGCAGGGGAGGGGAGAACAATCATTTTCGTTAGCCATGAAATGGGCACAATTAGTGCTTTGTGTAATCAAGTAGTTTTTTTGAAGAAAGGACAAGTTCATTCGATTGGAGAAACAGAAAGGATTGTGACAGAGTACTTTTCTGAAGTACTTAAGAATAAAAATCAGGAACTAGGTGATCTGAGATTGCCGGGATTTGGAAAGAAAATAAGGTTTTCTAACATAGAACTCCTATCAAGAGATAACAATATACGATTTGGGGAGCTAATTACTTATAAGTTGGAGATTTCTTCTGATCACAACTTTCAGGGTTTGAGTATAGGATCCAGTTTCTTCAAAAATGATGGAATATGTATAGGTTCGCTTATCAGTGATGAATTCGACATTTGTGCAAATAAACAGTTAAACCTACGTCTCACCGTTTCGAATATGAATCTTGCTCCGGGTTCTTATTACGCTGGCTTTAGTATCGGTTTTGGGCAAAAGGAAGGAGTACGAAAAGATTTAGAAATAGTTGTAGGCAAACCAAGTTTCCAGATTCTTCCTCTTTTAGAGGATTCAACAAATATATCAAGTTGGAACTCTAGTTGGGGAAACATCTTCTTTAAAGATAATTCTTTGGTAATTGTATCTGGTTCTAGCAATGAATCATATAAGATGCTTACCTAGAAATGGAATGAAAATTGCGTAGAGTGGGGATTCGAGAAATGGCAAATAAACTATCTGAAGTCCTACTTGCAGATGATTACAAATCAAAACCCTTTCATGTCTACTATGAGGATGACCGTCATGAAATGATTAAATACATACCAGCCGACGTTTCACTAATTCTTGATATTGGATGTGCAAGCGGGAGATTTGGTCAGATTCTTAAAGAGATCCGCCAGGTTGAAGTTTGGGGTATTGAGCCAAATGAAGATGCTGCTTCAGTTGCAGGGCAAAGACTAGATAAAGTGATCAACAGCACTTTATCTGACGAGCTAGATATACCAGAACACAGCTTCGACTGCATTATTTTTAATGATGTACTTGAACATCTTGTTGATCCTTTTGGGGCATTGACTTACTGCAAGAAAATCTTGAGAAATAACGGATATTTAGTAATTTCAATTCCAAATGTTCGCTATTTTGACAATATTTGGAAATTAATAATTGAAAAAGAATGGAAATATGAGGAGTGCGGCATACTCGATAGAACCCATTTGCGCTTCTTTACGGAGAGTAGCATTTTGAGGACGTTGGATGACTTAGGCTTTCAAACTGAATTAATAGAGGGTATTAATCCTGTCGAGAAAAAGCATCCTCACCAGTCAAGAAAGTTTAATCTTCTAAACTGTATTACGCTTGGTAGATTTAGGGATATGCGCTATCTCCAATTTGCCATAGTAGCTCGTCCAAAAGCTAATTGAAGTAGATTAGATATATTTTGAGTATGCAAAACGCTGAAACAATTCAGGAGAAGTTACGTTGTATTGCTTTTTATCTCCCTCAATATCACCCTATCCCAGAAAATGATAAATGGTGGGGCAAAGGCTTTACAGAGTGGACGAATGTCACTAGGGCAAAACCACTATTTCCAGGACATTACCAACCTCATCTCCCAGCAGATTTGGGGTTTTACGATTTACGGCTTCCAGAAGCTCGTCACGCCCAGGCTGATCTTGCTAAAGCACATGGTGTTGAAGGGTTTTGCTATTACCACTATTGGTTCAACGGTAAACGGTTATTAGAGCGACCTTTCAATGATGTTTTGTCTTCTGGAAAACCAGATTTACCATTCTGCCTTTGTTGGGCTAATGAAGTTTGGTCTAGACGCTGGCTAGGAGAAGAAAGAGACATCCTACAAAAGCAAGCCTATTCTGCTGAAGATGATTTGAATCATATCAGATGGCTAATGAATGCCTTTTCTGACTCTCGATATATTCAAATCAAAGGCAGACCGCTATTCCTAATTTATAGACCGCTTGACTTGCCTGAACCCAAAAGAACGATAGAAACCTTCAAATCTAAATGTGTAAAACAGGGGCTTCCCGAACCCTATTTAGTTGGAGTAGATGCCCATCGTCCGGGTTTTAACTTTGCAGAAATTGGCTTCGACAGTACCTTAGCTTTTGAGCCTCAGCTTGGGGCATTACCCGATTTTATGGACGATCGAGCCAAGCTATCAAAGTTTTTAAGAAACCTAAAGCTAGGTATTGACAGCCCCAAATTAAAAGTATATGACTACTTGACGGCGCGCCGCCTGATGCTCCGCCGCCAAAGGAATTTCTCGCATCATCCCTGTATTTTTGTTTCTTGGGATAACACAGCTAGACGAGGGCAAAACGCTACCATCATCGTCAATGCTAAACCAGAATATTTTGAAGAAGGTTTATTAAAGATGGTTAATTCTCTAATGGATAAACCCTATGATGAACGATTACTCTTTATTAATGCCTGGAATGAATGGGCAGAAGGAAACCACCTTGAGCCTGACTTGAAGCACGGTACTCAATACCTTGAGGCTGTTAAACGTGTAAACCATAACCAAGCTCAAGGGGAAGTGAAGTGTCAGATCACGAATTAAAGGCAAAAGCGATAGCTTTCTATCTTCCTCAATATCATCCCATTTCCGAAAATGACGCATGGTGGGGCAAGGGCTTCACCGAGTGGAGGAATGTTACAAAAGCTAAACCATTATTTCCTGGGCATTATCAACCTCATTTGCCCGCTGATTTAGGCTTCTATGATCTGCGATTGCCAGAGTCGCAGCAAGCTCAAGCCGAGTTAGCTAAAGCTTATGGCATTCACGGCTTTTGCTATTATCACTACTGGTTTAATGGTAAGCGATTATTAGAGCGTCCCTTCAATGATGTACTTGCATCAGGAGAACCTGATTTTCCCTTTTGTCTCTGCTGGGCTAACGAAAACTGGACTCGACGCTGGGATGGTCTGGAAGACGAAGTATTAATGGGGCAGATTTACGCAGAAGAGGACGATCGCCTTCATATGCAATGGTTAGCACAGGCTTTTCGCGATCCTCGTTACATACGGATTGATGGCAAACCGTTGTTTCTAGTATATCGAGCGGCAAAAATTCCAGATCCTTACAGAACAACTGAGACTTGGCGTGAAGAAGCTCACAAACTAGGCATTGGGGATCTCCATCTTTGCTTTGTTGAAAGCTTTGCTAATGAGCATAACAATCCTAGTTCGATTGGCTTTGATGCAACAGTCGAATTTCAACCTGATTGGACTCAATTAGGAAAGCCGCTGCAACGAGGTAGGCGTTGGAATTGGGCAAGAAAACTTGGGATTGCTGAAAAAGCTTATATCGAAAACAATATCTATGAATACGCTGATATTGTTGAGCAGATGTTAGCAAAACCAACTGCAGACTATAAGCGTTTTCCCTGTGTTACACCCTCATGGGATAACGCTGCACGCCGCAAAAATGGAAATGCAACCATATTCCGCAATGCAACGCCTAAGCTTTATGAACACTGGTTAAGTGAAGTGATCCGAAGAGAGCGATCCAAGCAAGAGGGCGATCGCATCGTTTTCATCAATGCCTGGAATGAGTGGGCAGAAGGCAATCACTTAGAACCCTGCCAAAAATGGGGACATGCCTACCTAGAAGCTACTACAAGAGCATTGCAGAATGTAGCATTACCCATTGAACAACAACCTATCTCCGCTATCAGCAATGCCTAAAGTTAGCGTCATTATTCCCAACTATAATCATGCGCCCTATCTAGAGCAGCGCATTCATAGTGTTTTAGAGCAAACTTATCAGGATTTTGAGATTCTCTTCCTAGATGATGCTTCAACCGACAATAGCCGTGAAGTATTTGCCCAATTTGCGGGTCACCCCAAAGTTCAAGCTATTTTCAACGAGCAAAACACTAGATCTCCCTTTAAACAATGGAACAAAGGCATTAGAAACGCTACTGGAGATTATGTTTGGATCGCAGAATCAGATGATTTCGCAGATCCAAAACTTCTGGAAACGCTTGTTCCGATTCTAGATGCAAACCTGAATGTAGGACTCGCCTATTGCCAATCCTGGAAAGTTGATTCACAAGGAGAAATTATCACCAGTTTTCACTACTGGACAGATGATTTAGATGAGCAGCGTTGGCGAAATAATTATCTTAATCACGGCTTAGATGAGTGTAAAAATTATTTAGCTATTAAAAATATCATCCCTAATGCAAGCGCTGTTTTGTTCAGACGCAGTTTATTTGAACAAGCTGGTTACGCCGAAGAATCGATGTTCCTATGCGGAGACTGGATAACCTGGATTAAATTGCTTCTGTTAACAGACGTTGCATTTGCTGCTGAGCCACTTAATTACTTTCGTTATCATAGCTCCTCAGTTCGCTCAAAGTCGCAGCAAGGAGGGCTTGAAATCTATGAAAAAATGCAGGTGTTTCTATTTCTAAAGGGAGAAATTGAACTATCTGAAGAAATTTCATCCCTTGTCAAGAGCAAGCTTATTGAAGAACTGTTTTTTAGAATAAGACGAGGAGAGATTACCTCTAAAGGTATATTAAAAATATATAACTTATCTAAGAGGATTGAAACCTTTATAGAACTGCGACTTTTAATACAATTAGTTGCTTATTTAAGTTCTGGTGTTAGGCGTAAAACAGACAGTCTGATTCATCAAACACAAACATTCATTAATGGGTTGAAGTTTTAAATTTGGTTAAAACATTAATAGGAGGACTTATGAAAAAGTTTGAAGTCATTGTTTCTCCTCCAGTTTGGAGCCTCAATGGAGTAAATATTTTTTCAATCAATTCAAGTCAGCGGTCAACTATGTATTGCACCTTGTTATCATGATGACATAGCTCACTTATGGCTGAGCCATCTGCTTTGTTCAAGCGTTCCACAGGGCAGAATGTAGGCAACTATTAGGAATTTCTCAAATATTAAGGAATGCGATCTCTGGCTAAGTCTGGCTACTAAATACAAGCTAGCTAATTTAAAGATGTCATTAGTTTATTACCGGATTCATAGCTGAAATACAACGCAGTTACAAATTCGCTAAAATAAACTTAAGGATGAAATTGAAATTTGTGTGATCAGAAATGCTCCCACGCTAGGTAGATCATTATTTTTCTATACTTTTTTAGACTATTTATGCCTTTAGGCTTGCTAATGTGATGACAAGAATTGCAATTATTTCAACAATGCAAGGAAGCCCTTGGGGTGGGAGTGAGGAGCTATGGAGTGCAATGGCAACTGTAGCGCTAGAAGATGGACATTCTGTAATTACTTCAACCTTTCGATGGCCTGCGATCGCACCTCATATCTTGCAGCTTCAGCAAAGAGGAGCAAAATTACTGTTTCAACCACGCCCTAAACCTGGAGTTTTAGGTCGGATCATGTCCCAATTTAATATCTCATTTAATAAATTATTTCGTTTTCAGCCTGATGTTCTCATCATTAATCAGGGCGCAACCTATGATCCCTTAATAATGAAGTTAGGAAACCTGTTCAGTCTGCTCTACAACAGATCAATTCCCTACATCGTTATTTGTCATCGCAACGAGGACAGTTATATCCCATCAGATGCAGTTCGAGCAAAAGCTATCCAATTTTTTGAGAATGCGGCATCGGTGCTATTTGTAGCAGAACACAATTTAAGGACGACAGAACGCCAGCTTGCGCGCAAGTTATCCAATGCACAGGTAGTCCGAAATCCGGTCAACCTTATCACAGTCGGTGCCATAGATTGGCCAATCTTAGAAACGGTTAACTTTGCGAATGTTGCCCGTTTAGATGTTGTTTCTAAAGGACAAGATTCGCTCTTTGAAGCTCTTAGTGGTGTAATTTGGCAAACCCGTAACTGGCAGCTGAATCTCTACGGTGGAGGTAATAGCGAGTACTTACAAACGCTTGCCTACCATTATGGCATTGGCGATCGGGTTAAGTTTCATGGTCATGTTCAGGACGTGAGAAAAATTTGGTCTACCAACCATTGTCTGATTCTTCCTTCTAAGCGTGAAGGAACACCCATATCCCTTGTTGAAGCAATGCTATGTGGTCGCCCTGCAATTGTCACCGATGTGGGCGGTAATATTGAGTGGGTTGAAGAGGCACTCACTGGTTTTATTGCTGAAGCGCCGACAGTACGATCTCTGACATCTACTCTTGAAAGAGCATGGCAAGCGCAATCTATTTGGGAAACTATGGGAACTCAGGCTCACAAAGTTGCTCTAAGCAAATTTGATAGAGATCCAGGCAGAACTCTACTCAAGATCGTACTTTCTGCTGCTTTACAACAAGCAGCTCCTTTATCTAGTGAATCGGTTCTCAAAAACTAAATGCCTTGCTTTTCCTCCATAACTCACTTAATAAATTATTGCGGATACCACTTAAAAGATTTCAAGAAAAAGTCTATGTTAAAAATTGCTTGCTATGGCTATGTTAAAAAGGAATCTGGCAGCGTAACTGGTGCCAACTTTTTAATGCTACAAGAGCTGCTAGAACGGGGATACAAGATTGATTTTTTTGGATGGAAAGATTCTAATTTTCCATTTGAACTTATAGGATGTCCAAACTTTGTTTACTACGAATTACCTAAGCAATCTATTTTCCGCGAGTTTATCAAAGGTTTTTTACCTAAATTGCTACATAATACATTCAACCAAACGCTTGGGGCGTTGATGCAAAATCTATACAGCGAGCGACGTAATCAGAAGAATATTCTGAAAGCCGTTGTTGCACAACACGCCATTCACCAATACGATCTTCTATTATTTCTGGGTCTATATGGAACGTTTAATGTAGATGGAGTACCAACAGTTAGCTGGGTTCAAGGACCTCCCCAAACAGAATGGCACTATATTCACAAACTCCAAAAAATTCTGGTGCAGTTGTGTGGTCCCTTCGTGTATTGGCAACTTAAGGCATTCTATACCCTGAAATACTCAAGGTTGAGATTTGAAGTATGGAAGACGGACATTTTCATCTGCGGTAGCAAATGGTCTAAAGAGCAGTTAGTAGCTTATGGTATCCAGCCGGGATCTATCAAAATTCTTCCCTATCCTATGGATATTCCATTTTTTAATGATGAATCTCAGGTAAAGAAATCTCAGAGCACCGTCAAAACTTTTCTCTGGTTAGGTCGCATCGATCCTAGAAAGCGTCTAGATTTAATGATGGAAGCTTTTGCTTTATTGCTCGCAGAACGCCAGGATGTCCGCCTCAAGATTATTGGTGCTGCTAGACCAATGTATAAGGGCTACAAACAGCTTATTGATTCTTTTGAGGCTCAAGAGCACATTGAATATCAGCCTAGTTTATCTCGATCAACGATTCCTGACTTGATTAAATCCTGCGATGTCTTAATTCAGCCTAGCGAAGGCGAAAATTTTGGATCTGCAGTTGCTGAAGCACTTTGTTGCGGTGTCCCTGTGATCTTAGGGCCAACGAATGGAACTCAAGACTTTACCAGCCCTACTTGCTGCTTTCTTTTTGAAGATTACACTCCAGAAGCGGTGAAGCAAACAATGTTAGAGGCTCTAGAGAAAATTGAGTATTCGGCAGATACAATTTCGTCAATTGCAGTTACCACAGCTCGAAAAAACTTTCAACTCGAAAAAGTAGTTGATAATTTAGAAGAAGTCTTTCAACAAGCAGTAGACTCTTACTATACAAGATTTTCTAATCAAATCTCATGACCTGAATCAAGATTAGAGTTTTTTGAAAATGACTAATTCTCAAGAATAACAAGCATTTCATTTATGCTGAAAAGCGTGTTTAAATTGTAAGAACTGGAGCTATAAAATGAGATGGATTTTCAGTAAAAGTGAGGACGCTAGTTTAACTAGCAACTCTTTCCTTAAAGATAAGAGCAGATATGTTGTGGTATTAACTGCCTGCATTGATCCTTCTCAAGGGTCAGCAAAAACAGTTAAAGTATTTAGAAGTGATCCATTAACTCGTCTTGCAGATTATGAAAAGTCTCTTCTTTTTTGGTTAAAGATAAAAGACTGCCGCCTCCAAAAAATAGTCTTTGTTGAAAATTCAGGCTATTCTCTAGATTCTCTAAAGGAGCTTGTACTTAACTCTAATGCTTTAGCAAAGCAAGTTGAGTTTATCTCGCTTTGCTGTAACAATATTCCATTGGGACTACATTATGGATATGCTGAGCTTGATATGCTTGACAGAGCGTATCAAACGAGCGAATTGATTAAGTCCTCTGAATACTTCATCAAAGCAACTGGACGGCTTACTTTTCCCAATCTTCCAAGTTTACTCAATCACCTCCCTTTAAAATATTTGTTTGCCGTCGACTGTAGAAATAGCGCTTTTCTAAGGCGCTCTACTCATGCTTTCACCACTACTCAATTGATGATTTTTTCAACTGAATTTTATGGAGAAAAATTGTATGGAGCTAAAGCGGATTTAACTATGAAAGTCCCTAAAATAGAAGAGCTTTTATACTACAAGCTAATTATCTTTAAAAGTCAAGAGGGAGCAATATTGAGGTGGCCTATTAGTGTTGATCCAGTGGGCCAAGCCGCTCATTGGCGTAAGAATTACCGATCGCCGAGACAGATAGCAATTAATACTATCCGATCTATTTGCCGAATATTATTTCCGAATTGGTGGGTTTGATTGAGTTGGCTATAGAAATAAATTATGTAACTTTTAACTATAAGCTGCTCATAAAAATAAAATGGTCAAGTACGACTATTCTATAAATCTTTAAGTTTAACGAAAGGTAATAACTCAGAAATAATTCTTTGAGAGCATTTATGAAGATTATATTTATTGTTGAAAAATTTCCAATTCTCTCTCAGACTTTTATTATTAACCAAATCACTGGCTTGATTGATCGGGGACATGAAGTATTTATTTATGCTGAATTTAATGAAGATGAGCAAAAAACTCATCCAGAAGTTGAACAATATAATCTCTTAAAGCGGGCAATTTTTCATCCACGATTTCCTCAAAATAGGCTTGTCTGTATCTTTAAGGGGTTAAAGCTTCTAGCTACAAACTTTTTAAGTGCTCCTTTTCTAACTTTGCGATGCCTCAATTTCGTTAAATACGGCAGAGATGCTGTGACGCTGCGGTTACTGTATGCAGTGACTCCATTTGTGAGACAGCAACCTACCTACGATGCTATACAGTGCCACTTTGGCTTATTGGGTATTAGAGGAATGATCCTGCGCGATGTGGGGGCAATCAAAGGTAACCTTATTACGGCTTTTCATGGAGTCGATATGAGCCAAAATTTACAAATTTTTGGTGAACATCTTTATGATAGGCTCTTTGAAGCAGGTGACTATTTCCTGCCCATCAGCCAGCACTGGCAAAATAAATTAATTCAGCTAGGATGTCATCCTGATAGAATTGCTACCCATCACATGGGCATAGATTGCCAGCGATTTATCTTTGCCCCACGCACTCCTACGCTAGGCGTTGTTCGCTTCATTTCGGTGGCACGGTTAACGGAGAAAAAGGGCATTGAGTTTGCCATTCGTGCAGTTGCAAAAATTCTGGATCAGCATCCAAAGATTGAGTACAACATTGTGGGAGATGGAGAACTTCTAGAGTCTCTGACACACCTTATCCACAACCTGGGAGCCGGCAATCAAATTAAGCTTTTAGGTTGGAAAGATCAAACTGAGGTGGTTGAGCTGATGAATCACTCCCATATTCTGCTAGCTCCTAGTGTTACCGCTAAAGATGGTAATCAAGAAGGTATTCCAGTCGTGCTAATGGAGGCAATGGCAAGCGGTATTCCTGTTGTTAGCACCTATCATAGTGGTATTCCTGAGTTAGTGCAAAATGGCGTTTCTGGTTTTTTAATTCCAGAGAGAGATGTAGAGGCATTGTCCGCAATCCTGATTGGCTTGATTCAGCACCCTGAGCAGTGGGCTGAGATAGCTCGTGCTGCTCGACTAACTGTGGAGCAGCAGTATGACATCAATTGTCTCAATGAGCAGTTAGACAGCCTTTATCAGCGTCTTTTATCCGGACAAACACCCCCTTTGCTAGAAGAACGAAATGATGTGTATTGCAGCGGGACGAACCTCTCGCAAGCGGAATAGAATTATCAGGTATAGACTAAACTCCTGGTTCTTGCTCTAAACTCGCGTGAACAGCTCAAGAAGATTGTGAAAGCATAGTTCCTATGAGAATTCTTTTAGTCATCCACGAGAAGTTCAATCCAGATTCAGGTTCTGCAGGAAGCACATTCAGGCTTGGAGAGCAATACCGAAAACAAGGGCATGAAGTGTTTTTCTTCTCAATGGATGATATGCCCAAAGTAGGAGAACATCTTAAGCGGATTGTATTTCCAGAAATTGTTGCGGCCCACATTGCCAAACTCTGCTGCCATGATCCTTTAGACGTTGTAGATTGCTCTCCAGGAGATATGTGGTTCTGGGCTAAAGTCACTCGTATTTTTAGAAAACATCGTCCACTATTAGTAACTCGCAGTCACGGCCTTCATCTCCTAGAGCATCTTTGGCTTCTTGAAGAGGCGCGTCAGGGTAATCTAAAGCTGAGCTGGATATATCCGCTGTATCGGGGTGGCTTTCAACTCTGGGAAATTAGAAGTTCTATTGAGGATGCTGATCGGGTATTTCTTCTTAATCGTGAAGAGCAAGACTATGTTGTAAAAGAATTGGGAGTTTCCCCAGAGCGCACCCACGTTTTTCCTAACGGTATTCCTAACACATTCTTAAGTCTGCCGTTCGATCCCTTACCCGTTGATTCCAATCTCACCATTCGCATTGCTCAAATTAGCACTTATATTCCTCGCAAGGGCATTCAGTATGCTTCGCCAGCTTTACAAGCTATCTTGAAACGGTATCCAAACGTTGAAGTTAGCTTTCTAGGAACAGCTTGCACAGCCCTAGCAGAGGCAAAAAAAGCAGTGTATGCCGACTTTGATTCTGAGTTACACCATCGTATTCAAGTAGTGCCGTACTTTAAGCATGAGACGCTGCCCGAATTGCTCAAAGGACATCATATTAAGCTGTTGCCTACTCTATCTGAAGGTTTTGGTAAAGCGCTTGTTGAAGCAATGGCCTGTGGATTAGCACCAGTCACCAGCAATGCTGCTGGACCGATGGAAATTGTTCAAGATCAGCATGATGCCTTAGTGGTTCCAATGCGCGATAGCCTAGCCATTGAGCGAGCGTTAGAGCGTTTAATTACAGACTTACCTTTTCTGGAAACCTTGCGTCGAAATGCTTATGCCACTGCCCAAAACTATAGCTGGCAACGAATTGCTGATGATAGGCTGACCTGCTATAAGGAAGCCATTGAAAAGAAAGCTGCAGTCAACTTGTGCTCTCCGTGAGCAATATCCTTGTAGGTGAAGGTATATTGTGCTGCAACAATCGCGGTTAGGCTCTACTATCGCTGCAGTTTCGCTTGAATCACCAGGCCATAACAAATTTGCTTGGCTAATCATTTGGGCTTGGATTCTAGTTTTGGCGATTATCTTACTGGCAGGAGCAGGGCGAGTACTGGTTCCTGTATTTCCAGTTGGCTCAGTAACGGTTGGTCTTTTTCTCTACTTCAGAGCACCTGCACTGTACATTGGGTATACTTGGTGGTTCTGTTTTCTAGGTTCTCTAATCCGGCGTATCATCGACTATCAAAGTGGGCAAATTACGCCAGGGAGATGGGGACTGACATCCATGCTAGTAGCATCTATCAGTCTTATCACACTATTCCAGCAGATTCCTAAGGTTCGTCGAGATAGAGGTTTGCCATTTATTCTCAGTGCAATGAGCGTGATTTATGGCTTCCTTATTGGATTGGCCTATGGTCGGCTTAACCTACAATACATGGTTAGCTTTTTTGAGTGGTTGGGTCCAATTGCTTTTGGCTTCCACTTATTTTCTAATTGGCGCTCCTATCCCCTCTATCGTCAAGTTACTGAGCGCTGCTTCGTTTGGGGTGTATTGTTTATGGGTGCCTATGGCATCTTTCAATTTTGTGTTGCCCCTAATTGGGATCGTTTCTATCTTGATAATTTGACAGCCACTTCCTTTGGTAAACCCTTTCCATTTGAAATCAGAGTCTTTAGCTCACTAAGTTCTCCTCAAGCCTTTGCAACTGTAATGATGGGGGGGCTGCTTTTACTATTTAGTAGTTCTGATGCTCTGCGTCTGCCAGCATCTAGCATTGGATATTTATCATTCCTACTTTCTATGGCTCGATCAGGCTGGTTGGGTTGGATCGCTGGGACTATTACCTTCTTTCCATTCTTAAAGCCTCGCTTCCAAATGCGCTTCGTCTTGACCCTTGTTTTGATGGTGATGCTAGTGACACCGCTAGTTACGATGGAACCCTTTGCAGAAGGCATTAATCAGAGGCTCGAAAGCTTGTCTAATCCTGAGGGAGATGTTAGCCTTCAGGGCCGATCAGAAGGATATAGTGATGCTCTCAATTTGGCTCTATCTGAGCCTATTGGGCAAGGGCTAGGAAGCGCTGGACCTGAAACTGCATTAGGAGGTGCAGATAGTGGAATCCTTCCTCTATTCTTTTCATTAGGATGGCTTGGAGTGGTTCCCTATTTAACAGGAACTTCTCTCATTCTTCTTCAAGTTCTCCGAAGCAAAGATAGCGGTCAAGATACTTTCGCTAGTGCCTCTCGATCAATTGTCTTAGGAACGTTAGCACAAGTGTGGTTCAATAATGTTTTCTTTGATGTATTCGCTCTTATACTTTGGGGATTTTTAGGCATTAGTCTGGCTGCTCAAAGATATCACCAGCACCAAACCTTATAAAACTTATTGTTTAAGGTTGTTAAAGTGAGTTTTCTTGATTACGTCTTCATGTTTTATTAAACATTGTCTGAAGCTACATAAGAGTTAGGGCATTACTCTAGCCATTATTAACGTTTATTTAAGCATACTTAGGAGCACTACAAATACTATGGAAAATACTAAAAGTAATAGCAAACTGATAAGAGGGTATCTTCTTAAACCAGGTTATCTTTGGTGGCTTAGCTGTCAAGCACATAAAAATAATAATGAGCTTTTAGCCTCTGTAATTAAAGCTTTTAACTTTCTCGTATTTCATGCACTTTTACCTTATCAGGCCGAAGTTGAAAAAGATCTCAGATTAGAACACTATGGCTTGAGCATTGTCTCTCATCCAAATGTTAAAATCGGTCAGCGAGTCAAAATCTATCATCATGTCACCTTGGCAGCAGAGACCTGGATTGGCTCTGAACACAGAATCTTTATTGGAGATGATGTCATGATAGGTGCTGGTGCAATTATTATTGGTCAAGGTAATAAAAGCTTGCACATTGGTAACGGTGCAAAAATTGGAGCTAATGCCGTAGTCACTAAAGATGTGCTGCCTGGACAAACCGTTGTTGGAGTTCCGGCGCGACCTCTAGAAATAGACAGTAGCTCTAGTCAGAAAACTTAATAATCTGATTATTCTGGAAGCGGAGATCATGAAGTGAACCGCAGAGTTAAGCTAGCTTTAAAGGCAACACATCTTTTTTTAAACATGTGATGGCTCTTAGTAAAAAAGTTATGAGCTTACTTATAGCTTTGCGGAAACAAGAATCACCTATATGTAAGTGGAGATGAGACCTGGCAATGCTGACAAAGTTTTACCTGTTGCAGTGAAACAGCTCTCTAATGCGCAAGGCTCTAACCCCCCTATTTTTCTTATTACCATGTTAAATCTGGAGGCTTCGCCCATATCGACACTCTGTCTTGGCATGGGATGGTTCCCGCAAACACCAGGTGGACTCAACCGATATGTGCATGAACTCATCTTGCAGCTTGCGACTCAGGGTAAAGTAGAGCTCTGCGGAGTTGGTCTTCCGGCTTATCTGCTTAATCCGCCCATTATGCTTACCGATCTCGCATCACCTCATCAGCAGCTTCCTCAGCGCCTCTGGTCAGTTCACCAACGCTTTCAGCAGCGACAGATGGCGTACCCCGATGCGATTAACCTCCACTTCGCACTGTACAGCTTCCCGCTACTTCAAAGTTTTCCAAAGAATGTGCCCGTTACCTTCACCTTTCATGGACCCTGGGCATTTGAAGGTCAGCAAGAAGGTGAAGGGAAGTGGAGCACTTTATTTAAACAGTGGATAGAGAAAAGAGTCTATGACCGCTGCGATCGCTTCATCGTTCTCAGCAAAGCCTTTGGCACGATCTTGCACGAAACATACAGTATTCCCTGGAACAAGATTCATATTATTCCGGGCGGAGTAGATACTCAGCGGTTTCAGCGCAACCTATCGCGACAGGAAGCCCGATCGCAGCTGAGTTGGCATCTCGATCGCCCAACGCTTTTTACCACCCGTCGCCTGGTGCATCGCATGGGCTTAGATAAACTGCTGACTGCTTTGGTGGAGGTGAAACGTCAAGTGCCTGATGTTTGGCTGGCGATCGCGGGTAAAGGCCCCATCCGCGCAGATCTAGAGCAGCAGGTTCAACGGCTAAGACTGCAAGACAACGTCAAGTTTTTGGGATTTTTGCCCGATGAGCAGTTGCCCCTTGCTTATCAAGCTGCTGACTTAACCGTTGTTCCCAGCCAAAGCCTAGAAGGGTTTGGGCTAATCTTACTGGAATCCTTGGCTGCTGGAACTCCCGCACTCTGTACCCCAGTGGGAGGAATGCCGGAAGTAATCACGCCCTTTTGCCCTGAGCTAATTACCGATTCTATTGAGGCAGAGGCGATCGCCGAGCGGCTAACTGATTTCCTCACCGGGAAACTACCCCTGCCCTCCCGCGATGCCTGTCGGGAATATGCCTGCCGTAATTTTGATTGGCAGATAATTGCTCCACGAGTGCGGCAAGTTTTACTGAGTCGAGAGCTATGAATATTCTATTTCTAGACCAAAGTGGCAAACTTGGGGGCGCACAGCTTTGCTTATTGGATATTGTCAAGCTTTATCACGATCGCAGCCTAGTCTGTTTACTAGCAGACGGTTCCTTTAGGGAATTACTAGAACAGCACCAGATTCCCGTACAGGTTCTCACAACCGAGTCTATTCAGGTTCGCAAAGAAAGCACCTTTCTCCAAGGATTGAGCAGTCTTAAGCAACTGCTACCGCTAATCGGTTGTGTGGCTCGTCTCAGTCGCGATTATGATCTAATCTATGCCAACACGCAAAAGGCTCTAGTTATAGGGGCGATCGCCTCTTTTCTCAGCCGCCGCCCTTTGGTTTATCATCTGCACGACATTGTCTCGCCTGAACACTTCAGCGCTATTAATCGCCGCCTGATCATCACGCTGGCAAATCGCTTTGCTTCTCTCGTAATCGCCAACTCTGAAGCCTCTCAAAAGGCGTTTTCAGATGCCGGGGGGCGCGTAGAGCTGACAGAAGTTGTTTATAACGGGTTTACGCCTGAGTCTTACAGTCACCATCAAGCAGAGGCGCTGCAACTCAGACAGACCCTTCAGCTCGATCGCCAGTTTGTTGTCGGTCACTTTAGCCGCCTTTCGCCCTGGAAAGGGCAGCATGTTTTGATTGAGGCGCTAAAGCACTGTTCAGAAGATGTGACTGCCCTATTGGTCGGCGATGCCCTGTTTGGTGAACAGGCTTATGTCCAACAGCTTCATGATCAGGTTGCTGAACTGGGACTAGAAAACCGCATTCGCTTTATGGGGTTTCGCTCCGATATTCCCCAGCTCATGACCGCCTGTGATTTAGTAGCCCACACGTCCACTGCACCCGAACCCTTTGGGCGCGTAATTGTAGAAGCCATGCTGTGTAGTCGTCCGGTAGTGGCAGCACAAGAGGGAGGTGCAGTAGAACTCGTGCACCACGACAAAACAGGATGGCTGTGTCCACCCAATGATCCGCAAAGGCTGGCAGAGATCATTATGAACTGCCGCAATCATCCGCAGCAGGCAAATGCGATCGCTCAGCAGGCTCAGCAAGAAGCCAGCCAGCGCTTTCATCTCGAAGCCATTAATCAACAGATTGCTCAACTGCTAGCTGCCATTGTGCATTGATTGAGTAACTGCTGGGATCAATTGTCATCAGCTTATGATCTGATCTCAATCATCTAGATCGGGTATAGCTCAAAGCCACGCATTCATACAATCAAATCTGTTTAAGGTAGATAGTTTTATAGATTGTATGCTTGCAAAAACATCAGCCATAAGAAAATCTATACTGCCCATAGAATCGCAAGGGTCGCTAATAGAATTTTCTATAGCACCGATAGAGCCACTAGGGTTGACTTTAGAATCAAGACCTCTCAACTCAAGTCAAACTATGCTGTTCCCCAAAATCTACGGATAGCCGTGCGATCGCCCCTAATTTTTTCGGCAAAAGTACAGAGTTACTGATTATTGTTTATAGCAATAGTTCAGACAGTTTTGCGAGAGCAAATTAGATCGGGTTGTGTAGACAAAAA
>NZ_JCACIN010000072.1:0-32702 GCF_059504425.1 Drouetiella sp. | reverse complement strand
CCCACCACACACAACAAAAATGCGTAAGCCCTACAGGAGTTGGCGCTGCTGATTTTAGGGACGAATTTTTGTGTGGGAGAGATGGACTCCTCCCGGTATCCAGCAACGCCAAAAATCTTATCTGAGCTTTGTTCCGGTGCCGCCATCCGCAGTGTCTAGAAAAGGGCGAAGGTTAATGTTGCCAGCGCTGCCAGCGTTAGAGCGACGACCCGACAGAGAGGACAAATCAACGCCGATCGCCTGCCCAATTCGGTTGATGATGCCGCCGCCGTTGTTCCCCGTAAAGGTGTTGACCGCGCTGGTTTGCTCTCCACTATCCGCAACCGTCAAATTTGAGAAAACGCGATCGCGGGTGGCAATTGGGTCTTGTCCGGGAGGAACGGTTAGCACAATCCGGCAGCCAGGAACCTGCTCGGTCGTAACGCAAATCGTGTTGTAGCCATTCTCGATCGCGGTCTGCATTTCTAGCAATCCATCAGGGCGATAGAACTCCAGCCGACGGCTAATTTCAGCACAGCGCCGTTCAGGAGTCCAGCCGCCGCCTAGCTCACCCGGTTTCGCCCAAGCATAGCTCTGGCTGGGCTGGCTTTGAGGACGATACATGACGGTATATTCGCTGCTGCTAACCTCGCAGGTAAAACGGGCATTATCTGCTCCAGAACCTGGATTAGATTGGGTTAATCCTGCTCCAGCATTGATTAGCGCCCCGGTGCTGAGTAGCAGCGGCAAGGCGAGCCTCAGACTGCGTTGAAGTTTAGAGTAAAGGCTGGCTTGACTAGCGTTTTGGTCAAAGAAGCTGGATGGTTTCGACATGGCAAAATTCTCTCGGTTGATTGATCTGGGTTAATAAAAATCCGGGTTGATGAAAATTCAGGCTAATGAAAATATCTGATCGGGTTTTTGGCAGAGTTATGTCTGAGGCTTTTCAGAAGTGTTCTGTTGGTACCTGCTGTTGTGAAATTCTGGACTGTAATTTTAGAGCTTCCTACTAGACCTAGGTAGACGATCGCTCTGCATCAAAAGTTCCGGCTGGCTCTGGCAGAATTGCAGGCAAACAAATTGTAAACGTTGATCCTCGATCGATCGCGCTTTCAACCCTGACGCTGCCTCCCATACGTTCGCAAAGCTTGCGCGTAATCGCCAAACCTAGCCCCGTACCGCCATACTTGCGCGTTGTCGAGTCATCGGCTTGGCTAAAAGGCTTGAAGAGCTTTGCAAGATGATCAGGAGTCATGCCGATGCCAGAGTCAGAAATTTGGAAGGTAATGTATTCTGCGCCATGCTGACTCACGCTGCGTGCAACCGTAATCGTAATCGTTCCTTGGTGGGTAAACTTGCAGGCATTGCCGAGCAGATTGAGCAAACATTGGCGGATTTTCATCATGTCACCATCCATTGTTCCTAGATCTTCAGGACACTGAACTTGCAGCACGTTGGTGTTTTGGTTGACCAGAGGGCGAAGGGTCGTGACGATTTCTTGAATGAGTATCGAAATATCAAAGATTTCTGAAGTAAAGGTCATGCGATCGGCTTCAATCTTTGACAAATCGAGAATATCGTTGATCAGCCCTAGCAAATGCTGCCCTGAGCCATGAATGCGCTGAAGATCGGTTGCCAAGCTCGATTGGCCTGTTTCAACAGCCTCCTCCATCAGCATTTCGCTGTAGCCAATGATGGCATTGAGCGGCGTGCGCAGCTCATGGCTCATGTTCGCCAAAAATTGACTTTTAGATTTATTAGCTGCCTCCGCCGTGTTTTTGGCTTGTTGAAGCAAAAGCGCATCCTTTTGGCGATCGTTCTCATAGGCTTCTAGCATTGCCAGCATTTCGTTGATGGCGCTGCCCAGCCCTGCCAGCTCATCGCGTCCGAGGGTCGATACGCGAGTCGCCAAACCTTCCTGAATATCGATCTGGCTTACTTCGCTGCTGAGCTTAGTCAGACGAGACAGCACCAGTTTTTCTAACCCAACGACCGTGATTAGACCAAAGCCAAGGTCTGCCGCCAAAATTGACCAGGTGAGATAGCGAACTGCGGTTTGTCCCTGCTGGTAGACCGTTCTAGGAGAATCGACCCGCAGCATGAGAGCAGGCTTGCCGTAGATATCGGGCGTAATCGTGTACCCAGCGATCGTATTTTCATCGATCGGGCGAATCACAATCGGCTGCTGCAGCGAGAACTGCGATCGCACTGCCTGAAAATCGGCAGGCAATGCCGCATTGAGGGAAAAGAGCGCCAGAGAGAACCGCTGCGTTTCGGGCAGAGTATCCACTTCCTGTTGATTGAGGTAGCGTCCCAAAATTAGAGTGCCTCGGATGGTGCCCGTGCCGTCGCTATTCACGATCGGACGCGCCGCCAGCATCATGGCTCCAGCAGGAAGCATAATTAGACCATAGCGACTGTCGATTGGCGTGGCGTGGGTTAAGAGGGCATCACCGGGTACAATGTGCTGCCGTACCGTTGCCGGGACAGGGGCAAAGCTCTTTGTCTTGAGATCAAAGCCCGTACCGTAAACAATGCGTCCTGAAACATCAACAAACAGAATGAGATTCACTCGAATATTGGCTAGAGACTCAGCATTGAGATTGACTTTCTCGAATTCTGGCTTTTCGTCTGCTACAAACGCGTAGGAATCATCCCATGCCGACCAGTCCGCAAAACGATCGCTAAACTGACGATTGATTTGGTCGAGGGTATCCACCAAATTTATGACTATTTCACGAGTCTTTTCCTGTTCGACTGCCTGAAAGCTGCCCACAAAGATATGGGAAGCGATCGCGTATAGCGCCAGGTTCAACCCTGCCAATGTTGTCCCGACAATCAGAAGCGCTTTCTGACGTAACCTCATCCCTCAACCGCCTCATTACCCATCAAAACGCTAGTCAAAAGGAGCGATCGAACCCGATGTTCTGAAAGCAATTGACAGCAATATGCTCTAGCGTTCCCGCAAGTCGATGGGTCAAACCATCACTGGTCGGTACTGATATTTATGTGATGATTTTTTATGGGGTAGGACTTGCCCACCCCATAAAAAATCATTTGATTGCAGGCATGAATTTCGCTCCTTTCAAAAAATTTATCCCCAGATTGAGCAATGCCAGATTCAGTGCGGGGTTTGCCTGACTCAGATCTCTACCGAGAAGAGGCAGCCGCGATCGGCGGTAGAGTTGCCTGCTGAGAACGTGAGCTATGCCACCATTCCTTAAGGGGCTGCGGTAGCTTGATAGCATACAGCGTGACGACAAAAGCCCGCCCTGATGACTCCTGACCCAAAACTTCTACAACATAAGAAGGACTGTTTCGGGTGGCAACATCCAGCACAAATCGTTTTCCGACCCGTCGCCAGCTTGGCTCTTTGCTGCGCCATTGAATGCGGCAGCAGGGCCAAGGCAACTCTTCTCGATCGAACAATCGGCAGCAAGGTCCTACGACTCGGTAGGCAAAATGTCCGCCAAGGCTCTGAAAAACTTGTCCCTGCTTAAGGGGATGCTGGATGAACTGCAACCAAACCTCCTGTTTTTTAGACAGTAGCCAACTCGTAACAACCGCCAAGGCGTTTAAGACGGGAACATTTTTGGTGGGGCGCTTTGCGCTTCACCAAAAATAGCCTAAGCAAACTGGCGACAGCTACATAACGTGTACATAACGTGATATTCGTCACATAGCATATCACTGCTGGGTTGCTAGCTGGATTGCCTATTGCTGGATTGCCTATTAAAAAGCGATCGCACCCCTACACAGATGCGATCGCCTTTATGGATATCTTTTTCACCAGCTATCTATAATTTTTTAGAATTTAATTACCCCAAAAACTACAGCAGGTTCTACCAGCTTGACTTGACAACACCGGGCAACAAACCTTGGTGAGCCATCTCCCGCAGAACATGGCGAGAAAGACCAAAATCTCTGTAGTAGCCTCTGGGACGACCTGTTAACCAGCAGCGATTGTGCAAACGGACTCGCGCACTGTTGCGAGGGAGCTGTTGAATTTGACGATGAATTGTGAGCCGTTCTTGCTGAGATGCGGCGTTATCAAATTGTTCCTGTAGAGCGTTGCGCTTTTCAGCGAACTTTTCCACAGTCTTTTGGCGCTTTTTCTCGCGCTCAATCATGCTTTTCTTTGCCATGAAAAGATTCTATTACCCTAGTTAGAACAGCGTTTCCTATTATACGCAATTTTTCCTAGAGATTAGGAGAAGAAAATCAAAAAGATCAGAGGATGGTTTTAGAGCGACAGAATGCCGCCAATCACGCCAATTCAGGAGCCGAAGCAAGAGACACAGAAGTCAGCTCAGAGGGGACAATCGGCACAAGGGCACGATCGACAGAGGGACATAGATCGGTGAATAGACAGCGATCGCATAGCGGACGACGGGCATTGCAGACCGCTCGACCATGATAAATCAACCGAATTGACCAATTTTCCCAGTCGGGCTGGGGCAGCAGCTTGATCAAATCTTGCTCAATTTTAACTGGATCATCTGCCTGGGTTAGACCTAGCCGCTGAGTCAGGCGCTTGACGTGGGTATCCACCGTCACTCCAGCGTTAATCCCAAAAGCATGAGCCAAAACCACATTGGCAGTCTTGCGCGCCACTCCGGGTAGCCTCAGCAATTCCGCCATGCTGCGAGGCACCTGGCCCTCAAACTCCGTCATGATCAGGCGGCAGGCACCCTGAATATTTTTTGCCTTGTTGCGATAAAAGCCAGTCGATCGCACCAGCTCGATAATTTCGTCCAACTCGGCGCTGGCTAAAGCTGCCGCATCAGGGAATTGGCGAAACAGCTCAGGTGTCACCTTGTTGACGCGCTCGTCTGTGCATTGAGCTGACAGAATGGTGGCAACCAAGAGCTGTACGGGAGTCTCGTAATCCAGCGAACATACCGCATCTGGATACATCTGCTTCAGACGAGCCAGAACTTCGAGTGCCCGCTGCTTCTTAGAGGGGCGTTTGCGCGTTTGTGGCATTAAACTTGCGCTACTGAAATAGCCGTTGGAAGACTTCAAGCTGAGTGGTATCCCGCACAATTAGAAAAACGCCTAGACCCAAGAGCAGCACTAGACCTGTCTGCATGACGCCTTCCTGGAATCGGCTGGGAAGAGGTTTGCCACGCAAGCCTTCAATGAGCAAGAAGGCAAGCTGACCTCCATCTAAGGCAGGCAGCGGCAGAATGTTGATGATCGCAAGGTTGATGCTGATGATCGCCGCGAAAGGGAAGAGGCTACTCGCGTTGCTGGCGGCTAAACCTGCACCCTGCTCCACAATTTTGACGGGTCCCGCCACCTGATTGGCAACAGACGAAAAATCTGTGATCAGCATGACGAATCCCTGCACCGTGCGGACAACCGTGTTTTGAAACTGGTCGGCTGCAAGACTCAGCACCTCGCCTACACCCTTGGGTCGGCGATATTGGGTGATGCTGCCGTTGGGCGCAAGCTGCACACCAATACGCGCCACACCATCGTCTCCCGCCTTGGGAGTCACGCTTAGGTCAATCTGACGATCGCCTCTCTGTACCTTCAGCGCCACCGCCTGGTCAGGCTTTGTCTTGATCGCTTCCATTAGAGACTTCAGTGCTGCGTCAGATGCCCCTAGCTCTTCACCGTCAACCGCAATTACAATATCACCCGATTTGACTCCTGCCAGAGCGGCGGGGGAATCTTGTGAAATTACCTCAGGGACAAAGACACCGGGCTGGTAATCAAACTTTTCAGGAACGCCTACGGCGGTGAACTGTGCCACAAACACAAAATAGGCAAAAATCAGGTTGGCAATTACGCCCGCGCTGATGACGATCGCCCGATCGAGAATAGGACGGTTGCGCAGCAGGTTAGGATCATTAGGCGGGATAGCGCTTTCAGGATCATCATCGGGGAAGCCCACAAAGCCGCCAAGGGGAATGGCGCGAATGGCATACTCGGTTTCTGCACCTTGATACTTCCAAAGGATAGGTCCAAACCCAATGGAAAAGCGGTTGACATGGATGCCCTGAAGCCGAGCCGCTAGAAAATGCCCTGACTCATGTACCACAATTAATAGTGCAAGAACCGCGATCGCCGCTAAAACTGACATAAGCCCTGCTTGAGTTGGTTAGTTTATTGCTTTGTTAAGCATCTTAACCATTCTAGAGCTTGTAGGTGAGTCGTCGGGTTCTAAACAGCTTGCCCAATAAAAGCAGACTGCGTAAACAGCCTGCCAAACCTAAGCATAATGAGGCATATGGTTAAAATTCTGCATTTGTCTGACATTCATATGGGGAGCGGGTTCTCCCATGGGCGGATCAATCCTGAAACCGGGATCAATACTCGCCTGGAAGATTTTGTCAAAACATTGGGGCGCTGTATCGATCGCGCCATTGCTGAACCTGTAGATCTGGTGCTATTCGGCGGCGATGCCTTCCCCGATGCCACTCCGCCACCCATTGTCCAGGAAGCATTTGCCAGCCAGTTTCGTCGCTTAGTCGATGCCGACATTCCGACCGTTTTGCTGGTAGGCAACCATGACCAGCACTCCCAGGGCTTAGGTGGTGCGAGTCTGTGCATTTACCGGACGCTAGGGGTTCCGGGCTTTGTCGTGGGCGATCGCCTTCAGACTCACCGCATCCAGACGCGGGGTGGCGCTATTCAGATCATTACTCTGCCCTGGCTGACTCGCTCGGCATTGCTCACTCGCCCTGAAACAGAAGGCTTTTCCCTGGCAGAGGTGAATCATTTGTTACTCGATCGCCTGCGGGTTGCCCTAGAGGGTGAAATTCGGCGGCTCGACCCCAATCTGCCGACCGTGCTGCTAGCCCATTTGATGACCGATACCGCCCGCTTTGGCGCAGAGCGATTTTTGGCGGTAGGCAAAGGCTTTAATGTGCCCATGTCGCTACTGGCGCGATCCTGTTTTGACTATGTGGCACTGGGTCATGTGCATCGCCATCAAGTTCTGTCAGAGCAGCCCTACATTATCTATCCCGGCAGCATTGAAAGAGTAGACTTCAGCGAAGAGGAAGAAGAGAAGGGCTTTATCTTAGCGGACGTTGAAAAGGGCAAAACGCAAGTCGAATTTTGTTCTCTGCCTGTCCGTAAATTCCACACCATTAATATAGATGTCTCCAAAGCCGAAGAGCCTCAAGCAGAACTGCTAAAAGCGATTCAGGCGGCTGAAATTAAGGATGTAGTAGTTCGCTTGATTTATCAGCTTCGATCGGAGCAAATGCCCTTGATTGAAAGCAGTATTTTACACCAGGCGCTTGAAGCAGCGCATACGTACACTATTCAGGCCGAATTGATTAGCCAAATGGCGCGATCGCGCTCACCTGAGCTAGGCACAGGCAGCATCGACCCGCTGTCGGCACTTAAAACTTATCTGCTTCACCAGCCTCACCTGACCGATATTGCCGATGAGATGATGCAAACCGCTCAACTGCTTCTGAGCAGTGACTCAGAAGCAAGCCTAGATTTCATAGAACCCGTTTCGTCTGAAGGCGATCGCCCATTCCTGAATCAGGGGATCAAAGACGAGATCAAAATGGGGATCAGAGAACGGGAATCTGAGCAGTTGCGGCTGCTGTAAACTCCTCGACTTGACTCGCAATATTTCGTACAAGATCAGCCTGGGAATTGTGTGAAGTTAATATAAAGTTTCAATGGGGTAGCCATTGGCAAAATCCAGGGCTAAACCTTTCGCGAAAAGGCTTTCGGCTGAAATGCAATTGTGAAGTTCGTGTGAAGTTGTGACGGTTTCTCATCCGTCCCTGATCCCGATCGCAAAATCTTCGTGTTAGTCTGTGGCAGTTCAATAACCAGGAGTGAACACGTAACGAGTACGAGTTAGAGACGGGTGCAGACATACCAAATACTGCTTTCAGCACTTTTTTTGGATGTTCCGATCTCGCTACTCCCTGTACCTTTCACGATGGACGTATGAATCACAAATTTTTAAGCGGTTTCACCGTAGCTTTATTGATAGCGACGTTGGGAGATCTTCCCAGCTACGCTGATCAATCAGGTTCAGTAGACGAAAGTCTGACGGTAAAAGTTTCCGCAGAATCAACTTCTTCCAGTCAAGAAGAACCTAGCTCTACTCAGGTAGCAGAAGCCAACGAAGCTGCTTCGTCTCAGCCCAAGGTCAGTCAGCCCCGACCTGACGAAGCGCTCAAAGTTGGTGAATACCAGTCCCAGGATCTAGCCCGCCCTGAGGAAGTTATCACAATTATCCATCCTCACCAGATGGCAGAGCGGCAAGCCGCAACCCTCTATGTGCGCAACATTCCGGTTCTGACCTTTTTAGCACCCAGTGCTTCCAGTGTAGATGCCGATTCTAGAGGTAACACTCCTGCTAGCGGAACAGATTTGAAACTATCGAATCAAGCTGCGGATGAGAGTCGGGCAAACGGCTCAAGCTCTGAGGTCAAGGTTGCGAGTACACAGAACAGCAGCCTTGACGACGCAGACACCTTGCAGCTTGCTTCAGGGGCGATCGCTGAGAATGCCCCTAGCAATCCCCATGATCCGGTCTGGCGAGCCACCGAGATATCTGCTCGACTGAACCAGTTCAACCAAAATAGCGCAGATGCCAGCACGATTAACGTTATCTGGGATACGCAACAGCAGCAGTACGTCATCAAGGCGGGAGATGAGGTCTTGGTGACAATGGATGCCAACACCATTCTGCCAAACACGACTAAGAATCCGACTGAGGACGCCCTGCAAGCTACCAATTTGATTCGTCGGCAGATGGGCAACGCGCCGCCGATCGATCAAATTCCTGGTAGACCTGAAGTCGCCTCTACCCTTTCACTTGGCTCTGTCCAGTTCACAATCTCAGGCTGGGCATCCTGGTATGGGCCTGGGTTTGACGGCAACTACAGCGCTAGTGGCGAAGTCTTCAACGAAAACGCCCTTACAGCCGCTCACCCCGATCTGCCTTTTGGCACGCAGGTGCGCGTCACCAACATGGATAACGGTATGTCGGTCGTTGTGCGGATCAACGATCGCGGGCCCTATGCTGGCGATCGCGTGATTGACCTCTCGCGCGGTGCTGCATCGGTTATTGGTCTAGTTCAGTCTGGCGTTGCACCCGTCAGTCTGGAAGTTCTGGGCGCGGCATCTGCTTCTCGATAAGCCCAAAGCGATTCTAGATAAGTTTCACTAGCCAATATTTCCTGGTTGAGGCTAGTTTAGGGGGTTGGCATTGCCGACCCCCTTTCAAGCTTAAAAACGATCAAGCTCTATGTTTCCCAAAGTCAGCGTCATTATTCCGGCATATAATGGCGATCGCTTCATGCGTCAGGCGATCGACAGCGTTCTGGCGCAGACCTATTCTGATTATGAAATCATCGTCGTAGATGACGGCTCCACAGACCGAACGCAGCAGGTCTTACAGCTCTACGGAAGCCAGATTCGATATCAATATCAGCCTAATCAAGGGGTGGCGATCGCCCGAAATCGCGGCATTGCCCTAGCGCAGGGTGAACTAATTGCCTTTTTAGATCAAGATGACTGTTTCTTGCCCAATAAGCTGGCTTTGCAAGTCGAAAAGCTAGAGCAATCTGCGGCTGAAATTGGCATGGTGCACAGCGGCTGGCGAAGAATTAATGCGGAGGGCGCTCTTCTCGGAGAAGTTGAACCTTGGCGCTATGCTCCTCAGCTCAATCTCTATGAATGGATATGGTGGAAAACAGTGCTGCTGAGCGCCATGATGTTTCGGCGATCTTGGCTAGAGCGAGTTGGCGGGCTAGATCCCAGCTTTAAGCAAGCTTGCGATGTTGACCTGGCGCTCCGGCTGACCCTGGCAGGTTGCCAAACCCTCTGGCTGCCGCAAATTACGGTTTGCTACCGAGAACACGATCGCAATGATTCACGCAATACGCTGCTGCAAGCCCAGGAAAACGATCGCATTTTAGACAAGTTTTTCGCTTTACCTAATATCCCTCCTGAAATTCGTCAACAGGAAAGTCAGTGCCGTTATCACACGCTGGTATGGAGTGCAGGACGGCTGTATGGCAGCGATCGCCTCCCTGAAATGGCGCAATACCTGCGAAAATCCCTCGACTATACGCCCTACCTCCTGACTGAAACCCTGCTGGATTGGGTCAACAGTTTCGCCACATACTTCTCCGAGCAAGGGACTTTTTTCAGTGCCCATGCCCTCACCCAATCTGAGGAGTGGCAAAAATTAGTCATGTCGATCGCAAAAAGCCAGGACTCCCTCATTTGCCAGAGCCTAAAATCCAAAATTGCGATCGCCTATCCTAGAAACTAATTCCCCTAGAGATTTAGCCTACGGTTCTGACCGCCCAGCAGTTGGCAGACCTTTGATGTGGAATAATCCTGATGTTCTGTAAGAGCGATCGCTCTATTTTCTCGTGCACTCTATCAACATCGAACATCATGGAACGGAAATCCCCACCGTAAGCATTGTAAGTAGCAAGATACAATAGGTGCAGCAATGCTTAGAAGTTCTCGCGGCATTCCTGTACACAAGGCATTTCATCACTCTAGTAGCTCAGGCGAGGAGAACCTCATCGAATGGGAAAAGTAGTCGGCATTGACTTAGGGACAACGAATTCTGTTGTGGCCGTTATGGAAGGTGGCAAACCCGTCGTCATCGCCAATTCCGAAGGGATGCGGACTACTCCTTCTGTGATTGCCTTCACTAAAGATGAGGAGCGCTTGGTTGGGCAAATGGCGCGTCGGCAGTCTGTGCTCAACCCACAAAATACTTACTACGGCGTAAAGCGCTACATTGGGCGGCGCTACAGCGAACTCAGTGCTGAACTCAAGCGGGTAGCCTACACGATTCGCAAAGACGAGTATGACGCTGTGCGGATCAAGTGTCCGCGTCTGCGTAAAGAATTTGCACCCGAAGAGCTTTCCTCAATGGTGCTGCGCAAGCTGGCAGATGAAGCTACGCGCTACCTTGGCGAAACTGTAACCGGAGCCGTGATTACCGTCCCGGCGTACTTCAACGATGCCCAGCGACAGGCAACCCGCGATGCCGGACGCATTGCTGGGCTAGAAGTTTTGCGAATTTTGAACGAGCCGACCGCTGCTTCGCTGGCCTATGGACTCGATCGCATCGATAGCCAAACCATCCTGGTGTTTGATTTGGGCGGCGGCACTTTTGACGTATCGATCTTAGACATTGGCGATGGCGTGTTTGAGGTGAAAGCTACCAGCGGCGATACACAACTCGGCGGCAGCGACTTCGATCGCCGCATTGTAGACTGGCTTGCCGATCAGTTCATGCAGCAGGAAGGGATGGATTTGCGGCGCGATCGTCAGGCATTACAGCGTTTAATGGAGGCTGCCGAAAAAGCCAAGATCGAGCTTTCGGGAGTCTCTTCTACAGAGATTAATCTGCCGTTTATCACTGCAACTGAGGATGGCCCTAAGCATCTGGAAACCCGGATGACGCGATCGCAGTTTGAGGAGCTGTGTGGCGATCTAGTTAACCGACTGCGTACCCCCGTTAAGCAGGCTTTGAACGACACTGGGCTAAGAGCAAGCCAGATTGACGACGTAATTTTGGTGGGTGGAGCCAGCCGGATGCCCATGGTTAAAGAGGTCGTGCGGGTACTGCTAGAGCGTGAACCTAAAGAAAACATTAATCCCGATGAGGCGGTGGCAGTGGGTGCAGCCATTCAGGCAGGTATCCTCAATCAGGAAGTGCAGGACATTCTGCTGCTGGATGTCACGCCGCTTTCAGTGGGGCTAGAAACGATCGGCGGCGTGATGAAGAAGCTGATTCCTCGCAACACCACCATTCCAGTCCGGCGATCGGATTCTTTCTCCACCTCTGAGAACAACCAGACGATGGTAGAAGTTCATGTGGTTCAAGGCGAGCGCGAGATGGCGACGGATAACAAGTCCCTTGGGCGCTTCAAGCTTATGGGCATTCCTCCGGCTCCGCGCGGTATTCCCCAAGTTCAGGTCGCGTTTGACATTGATGCCAACGGCATCTTGCAGGTGACGGCAATGGACAGAACCACCGGACGAGAGCAGGGCATCACCATTCAGGGTGCCTCTAACCTGAATGAAGCCGAGATTAACCGCATGGTGCAAGAAGCAGAGCTGTACGCCGATCAGGATCGCCAGAAGCGCGATCGCATTGAGAAACGCACTAAAGCTGAGGCTTTGACCTACGAATCTGAACGGCAGCTCCGTGAGGTGGCGCTAGACTTTGGGATGCAGTTTGCTAGCTCCTACCGCCGCCGCATCGAAAATCTGGTGCAAGACCTGCGTGGATTCCTCAAGCAAGACGACGATCGCGGCATTGACATGACCCAAGCCGATCTGCGGGATGCCCTTTACGATCTGCAACGAGAGGTTTACCAGCTCACGCAGGAAGAGGAAGGCGAAACTGATTTCTTTGGTTCTATCCGCCGCACGCTCTCCAGCATTGGGGAAGACCTGTTTGGCGATGATGACGAGTATTACGACGATCGCCGGGACAATTACGGACGAGATGCCTACAGCCGTGATGCGTACAGTCGAGATGCTTACGATCGCGGTGGCAGTCGGGACAGCTATAGTCGAGATGCCTACAGCCGGGACGATTCCAGTCGGGACAGCTATAGTCGAGATGCCTACAGCCGTGATAGTTACAGTCGGGACAGCAGCCGGGATGATGCCTACGATCGCGGTAGCCGAGACGCCTACCCAGCAGAAAATTATCCAAGAGACACCAGAGACAGCTATACCAGAGACAGGGCTTCCAGAGAAGTTAGCCCCAGAAATAGCCGCGATTCCTACAGCTCAGACGATCGAGAGGCTTATGATCGCAACGAGCGAGACACTTACAGCCGAGACACTTACAGCCGAGACACCTACGGTCGAGAGGGCGGCGATCGCACTCCTTATCCGCGAGAGGGTGCCAGCCGCGGCAGCGATCGAGATGTCAACGGTCGCGAGGGCTATCGAGATGGCAATTCGCGAGATAGCTACCCTCAAGACCGCTATCCTCAAGACCGTGATGGCCGCCGACCTGCGGACTCCGTTCGTCGTCCTCCAGCCAATCCTAATACCGGGTACACCGATTTAGATGATGGGTGGGATGATGACGATGAATGGCTGTCGTGAACGCCTGTAGCGAACGCCTGTAGCGAACGCCTGTAGCGAACGATTGTGGGCACTGATAGGAAGCGATCGTGACCTCGCCCGCTACATAACATTGAAATCCTGAAGCTAAAAAATTAGAACTCAAAATTCCCTGAATATGCAGAACTTTCGGAACTACTACGCAATCTTGGGAGTTCCCAAAGAAGCTACGCCTGAAGAAATTAAGCAAGCCTACCGCAAGCTGGCGCGGCAATATCACCCGGACTTGAATCCAGGTGACAAAGTGGCTGAGGAAAAATTTAAGGCGCTGGGGGAAGCCTATGAAGTGCTGTTTGATGCTAGCAAACGCACGCAGTATGACCAGTTCAGCCGTTTCTGGAATCAGAGCGGCTTTCAGGGCGTTGCCGCACGCGCCAAAGCCTGGGGCAATCGTAACGGGCGAGGCGAGGATGAGGATGATTTTGGGCAATACCGCGACTTTAACTCTTTTGTCGATCAGCTTCTGAGTCGGCAGGCAGAAGCTTCTACTATGCCAACTGATGAAGAGGTTTATCGCCCTAAAACTACAAAAACGGCATATACGGTATCGCGCCCTAGCCCCCGCAATGCCGAAGCGCGACTAACTGTCCCGATCGACAAAGCCTACACTGGAGGTCGGGAGCGCGTGCGGCTAGAGGATGGGCGATCGCTAGAGGTGAATATGCCCCCCGGAATGCTCACAGGTCAACGGATTCGCCTCAAGGGCCAGGGGGTATCAGGGGGTGATTTATACTTGACGATCGAGGTGCCAACCCATCCGTTCTTTAAGCTAGAGGGAGCCGATATTTTCTGTCAGATTCCCGTCACGCCCACAGAGGCAGTTTTAGGAGGAGCGATCGAGATTCCTACTCTAGATGGCTTGGTGAAAATGATGATTCCGGCAGGCGTTCGATCGGGACAAAGGCTGCGTCTGGGGGGTAAGGGATACCCGGTGGAGGGCGATCGGGGCGATCAAATTGTGGAAGTTCAGATTATCACCCCCAAGGATCTAACCTTGCAAGAACGAGAGCTTTATGAAAAGCTCCGCCAGCTTGAAGCCTTCAATCCCCGCGAAAATTTGCTGCTTTAATCTGCCTTAAAGTAGGGGAATTCCCATTAAAGTTTGTGAAATCACTTGTCAAAGTTCACTATTTTGGGAAAACTAGCGAAGGGAGCAAAAGCGAACTTTAATAACAGCCATTTTTTAAGAATAAGGCAAACTTCCGATGCAGTATTCATTCCTGTCCGATCGCGCTTTTACTCTGGATCAGGAAAGCTTACTGCGTCGTATCACGCACCGCATTCGCCGATCGCTTGAGCTGCAAGACATTCTCTCGACTACCGCAGCTGAGGTGCGAGCGTTTTTGGGCAGCGATCGCGTCAAAATTTACCGATTCAATGGGGATGGCAGCGGCGAGGTGGTGGCTGAGGCAATCTATGAGAATCGGTTGCCTTCTCTGCTGGGGCTGACGTTCCCAGCCGATGACATTCCGCCCCAGACGCGCCAGCTGTTTATTGAAGCGCGGGTTCGCTCGATCGTCAACGTCGAGACTCGGCAAATTGGTCAAAGCCCGCTACGCAACCCAGAAACGGGCGAAATAGAGCTTGCAGAAATTCAGTTTGTGCCGCTCGACCCTTGCCATGCCGAATATTTGACGGCAATGGGCGTTAAGTCATCGCTGGTGGTGCCGATTTTCCACCAAGAAAATCTTTGGGGGCTATTGGTTGTCCATCATTCGACATCTAGGGAGATTTTGTCACAAGAGCTTTGGGCAATGCAGATGGTGGTGGATCAGCTATCGGTGGCGATCGCCCAATCGACTTTGCTAACTGAGGCTCACGATCGCGCTCAGCGCGAGGCAACGATCAACCGAATTATTACGCTACTCCATTCTCAGCAGACGATCGAACTGCAAAAAGCTCTAGAAGAAACTGTAGAAGCTTTAGGTGGCTCTGGCGGCAGGCTATACATCAACGCCGATGCGCTCGATTTCCACAGCGGCTCCGCCTTGGAACCTGCCCCGAAAACTACTGCTCTAGAAGGAACTCGTCGCACCATTCCGAGTTACCCTGTTCGGCTTTACACCTGCGGCACCCAGCCCCTCATTTTGCCTAACGCC
Organism: Drouetiella sp.; assembly: GCF_059504425.1. NCBI lineage: Bacteria > Bacillati > Cyanobacteriota > Cyanophyceae > Oculatellales > Oculatellaceae > Drouetiella > Drouetiella sp. Next base: position 17,517 of record NZ_JCACIN010000072.1, on the reverse strand, counting down.
CGCTATTCTGTCATGGAACATTACAGCGTTTGGCAAGAACACTTTCAGGGAAAGAAACCCTACGTAGATAAGCCCTACGTAGATAAGCCCGACTTAGACAAGCCCGACTTAGACAAGCCCGGCTCAGACAAGCCCCAAGCCGATCAGGGCTGTACCTGGATGATTCCAGATCTCTATCAAGAGATGAGTTTACGCAATTTGCAACCCGCTTTTCGACCGACTAGCATTCGCAGTATCCTGGTCGTTCCACTTTTATATCGGCAGCAGATTTGGGGCTACATCACGATCTTCCGGGATGCTGTAGATACTGAGGTGCTTTGGGCGGGGCAGTTCGATCCTGACTATCGCCAGACCAATCCTCGGCTGTCCTTTGAGCTGTGGTGTGAAACGCGGCAGGGTCAAATTTACGCATGGAACGCTGATGAGCTAAAGATGGCACAGACGCTCGGCGGTCACTTTGGCACTGCGGTACAGCAATATGAAATGCACCAACGGCTTCAGGCGCTCAATACTAACCTGGAAGAGCAGGTGCAAGAACGAACGGCAGAGCTAGAGCAGGCGGCGCAGCAGCAGCGAATTTTGTTTGAAGTTGTTACTAAAATTCGGCAATCGCTTGATTTAGATCGGATTTTTCAAACCACGACTCAGGAAGTTTGTGAGTTGCTGAATGCCGATCGCGTCATGGTCTATCGATTTAATGCCGATTGGGGCGGCGAATTTGTGGGCAACTGCGAGTTTGTTCACTCTAATTGGACAAAAGAGATGCCGCTCAATATGCCATTAGAAAAATCGACTATTTGGAACGATAGCTATATTCAAAAAAATGAGGGCGGGCGTTTTCGCAGAGGCGAAACCTATGTAATTGACAACACACGGCACTCTGAACTCTCCGATTGTCATCGAGAAATCCTGAATCGCTACCAAATTCGGGCGTTTCTCTTGGCTCCGATCTTTGTAGGATCGACGCTTTGGGGGTTGCTTGCCACCTACCAGCACTCAGGGGTTCGCCATTGGCAAACTTCAGAGATCCAGTTTGCGGTTCAGGTGGCGGCTCAGCTGGGGGTAGCCATAGCTCAGGCGGAGCTGCTGTCTCAAACGCGCCAACAGGCAGGGCTGCTCTCTCAGGCTTTGCAAGAGTTGCAGAAAACGCAATCACAGCTTATCCATACCGAGAAGATGTCTGGTTTGGGTCAGCTTGTTGCTGGGGTTGCCCATGAAATTAACAATCCCGTCAACTTCATCTATGGCAATCTCACGTATGTCAGGCAGTATGTTGAAGATCTGCTGGGTTTGCTCAACCTGTATCAGCAGAAATTTCCTGCTGCCGGAGCCGAAATTAGCGATCGCACTCAGGCAATTGATTTAGAGTTTCTGGAGACAGACCTGCCCCAGATTTTGTCGTCCATGGAGCTAGGCACCGATCGGATTTTGCAAATCGTATCTTCGCTCAAGAATTTTTCTCGGCACGATCAGTCAGAAGCAAAGTCTGTAGACATCCATGAAGGTATTGACAGCACGCTGCTAATTTTGCAGTATCGCCTCAGTAAAAGCAGTCAAACCATCACTGTCACCAAAGACTATGGCGAGTTGCCGCTGGTGGAATGCTATGCCGGACAGCTCAATCAGGTGTTTATGAATGTGTTGAGTAATGCGATCGATGCGGTGGAAGAAGTGATGGGGATAGATCAGAATGGGGATGACGATCGCCCTCCCCAAATTTGCATCAAAACTGAAGCTTTGGGCGATCGCGTTGCCATTCACATTTCAGATAACGGATCTGGAATGGATGAAACGGTGTTGAAACACCTATTCGATCCGTTTTTTACCACGAAGCCTGTGGGTTCTGGCACAGGGCTAGGGCTGTCGATTAGCCATCAAATTGTGGTGGAAAGGCACAGAGGCACCATGCAGTGTGTATCGACTCTGGGGCAGGGGACGGAGTTTATTATCGAAATTCCGATCGCCGTATGAAGGGAATTACTGTCCGGCTGCAAACACCTGGCTAGTCTGCAAATTAAGATCTGGGAAGGCTAGGGAAATGATGCGATCGCCCTCGCAAAACACTCCAGCTTCTACATAAAGTCCTTCTTGCCAGACCAAGACCGTGATGGCTTGAGTTTGCGGATCGACGATCCAATATTCTGGAATGCCCAAGTCCTGATACTGGGCGCGTTTTGCCACGTAATCGCGATCGCGCTGCAACTCGCCAGGGCTGACGACTTCGACCACCAGCAAAGGCGGAGCCATCGTTAGCCGAATTGTATTGCGCCGCCGGAGTTGTTCGATATGCTCCTCTCGTAGAATCGTTAGATCAGGATAGCGGTTTCTGGGTTCGCCTCTGACCTCTAGTTCTAAGCCGTGACCTCTGACTCTGAGGTGTCCGACGATCGCGGCAAAGTGTAAGAGCAAAAAGGTGGCAATTCCTACGTTCTCTCCTGATTCGGGCGGCACTTCGATCAGTTCTCCATTAAATAGTTCATACAGCTTGTCTGTGCCGTCGTCGAAGCACAGATACTCGTCAAAGCTGAGAAAACGTAGTTCGGTTTGAGGCATAGTGTTCAAAGTCCTAAGTTTCTGGTTTGGATGATTTCCTCTGATTGATCTCCTCGATCGGTAATAGCAAGGTATCCTCGATCGCTTCTCTGACCGATCGGCTGACGTAACAATCGCTGTTCAAACAATCGACCAGCAGTTTGTTTGCGTCGTGATATCGCTCCAATAGCTGCTTCTCTTCATCGGTGAATTGCCAATCATGTCCGATGTTGCGATGTTCAATCAAGATTGATCGTAGTTCTTCTGTCCAAGCTTCGCCATTCGATCGCCACCATTGCATGAAAGTATCGCGACTTTTCTGATAAGCAGTAGAGTGTTGATGCTTCAGTTTTTGCAGACTGCCTTGCAATTCAGGGATATGGTCGAGGGCGCGGTCGAGGGCACGGTCGAGGGCGCGGTAGAAGTCAGGGGCGAGGCCACGGTCGAGGGCGAGGGCGAGGGCATGGGCGAGGGCAAGGTCGAGGTCGCGGTCAAGGGCGACGAGGTCGCGGGCGAGGTCGCGGTCAAGGGCATGGGCGAGGGCGCGGTCGAGAGCAAGGTCGAGGTCGCGGTCAAGGGCGACGAGGTCGCGGTCAAAAACGATGTAGCTGTAGCGGTCGCAGGCGAGGGCAAAATAGAAGGCGCGAGTGGCAGCAGGTTTGTAAGGCTTACCTACAGAATTAGATTTTTGCTGTACCCAAATTAGGAATTTCTGAAGTTTTTCATCGCTTGCCAATAGTGCATCAATCTGTTGCTTCATCAACTGCACCAGTTCATCGGCATTTCGCATCATGCCCGCAGTCAGCAAAAATACCTCGCGCCAGCGCTTTTCGGCAATATTTTGGCTAAGCCGCTCCAAGATCGCCGGATCTGAGAGCGTTACAATTTCCCGTGCGGCAAAATATTCTTGAAAGGTCAAATGCGAAAACGAATAGATGCCCTTGGCGCGTTCTATCAATAGCCCGTGGTGGGCTTCGATCGACTTCAACACCGCTTCACTGTCTAGATGCAGCGCTTCTGGGTCGGTCTTGGCATCGGGCAAGTTGCGGATGAAATCGGCAATATGATCTTCTAGGGCGCGCTGCTTAAAGAAATATTCTTTTTGCTCAAAGGTTGTCAGGGCAATTTGGCTCAGCAAATCTTCTTTGCGCTTGAGCGACAGGTTTTTATAGACTGAATCGCGTTCGATTTTGCGTTTGCCATCCCACTTCTTCAGCAGAATATCCAACCCCTCTTTATACAGTTCCGATCGATTCGCCGGAAAATCGGTGACATCTTCAAACATCAAACAGAGCAGCGTCAGCAGCAGCGGATTGGTTGCCAGCTCTGCGATCGGCTCGTTGTCATCTAGCTTCTGTTGAAACAGCTTGGCGCGATCGGGGTCGCCTTTGGCAGAGAACCATTTGGTCGCAAAACTTTTGATCTGTTCGGGGTTGAAGTCTGCAACTTCAACTTCGGTAAATTGCTCCAAGCTATATTCTTTGGCGGCAATCCGGCAGGTGATGACAAACCGATTGCAAAGAAACTGTCCAGACAATTGCTCAATCTGCCGCAGCACGCGTTTGGTATCTTCTTCACGCACTTCATCCAACCCATCCAGCAAAATCAGCGCTTTGCTAGCGGAAATAATCTGGGTTAGATCCCCCCTAGCCCCCCTTAAAAAAGGGGGAACCGAGCCAAGAGAGTGATCAGAGGAAGCTACCCGATCGCTCTCAAAGCCCCCCTTTTCAAGGGGGGTTGGGGGGATCAACCCTACCATATACTCCAACAGACTCGGCTGCTTTTCTGCTTCTGCAAAATCCTTTAGCGTCACAAACAAAGGAACGCGATCGGGTGCAAAATTCCCTGCAATGTACTGCATCGTCAGATACTTCAAAAACGTCGTCTTTCCAGCTCCCGGCTTGCCCAACACCATCAGTTTGGGGTAGCGCCGCGCTGCGTCCAGCCCCGGTACCCGCTTCTCTGTGATGCGGCTCAGCCCAAAGCGATCGAATTCATCTAAATCATGGTGCTTCAGCAGTTCGGGCAACTCTAACCGCCGCCGCCCCATCAGCTTCTCCAAAATATTGACGCTGGTGTAGATGCCCTGCTCACCCGTGAGGGCGATCGGCTGCGTCATGTCTAGCACTCGCATCGTGCCACATTGCTGCTGAATGGACGATCGCACTTGCTCACGAGTTGCTTGAACTAGGGCAGCAATGCGATCGGCTTCGGGTTGCTCTGGTTCTGTTTCTTCTGGCTCGGCAATCTCCTCCCAGTTCAGCTCTAGTTCAGCGCAAGCTGCCGTAAAAAAATCAAAGTCGGTCGCGTTTCCTTGGAGCAGGCTCCAAATTGTTTGGCGAGAGCAACCGACCGCACCAGCAAGGTAAGTTTGTCCACCTGACTTTCGCTTTAGCGCCTTTTTGATTGCCTGAATTCCTGCGGTCGAGGCTTGGAGCGATCGAGTTGCCATGGGTGTTTACAATTCCGTTCTGTCAATTCTGTCAGATCTGACACTCTGACAACAAGCCGAACGTTGATTCTGACCCTGGTTTGAGGCGTTCTTGAGAAGCTAAACACATCAACATTAGTCACTCAACCCACCAGCGCTATGAAACCGATCGCCCAAAGTCTCCTGCGAATCTTCCTCCTAATCTTCTTCACTGCCAACGGCTATATTCTGCTCTCTGGCAGCGTTTGCTTCTGGCTTTCCAATCAACAAGACGATCTCTCCCCTCAGCAAACCCGTCTCTTCGACACCTGCACCTCAACCTGGACTCAAGGCACAACCCAAATCTTCACCCTGCTGGACAACAACATCCTCAAACTCCTCCAGGCAGAAAAAGATGGAAAGAAATAAGGTGAAGCTCGATCGCCCAAGCCTCAACCATGACCCTCCAAACCTCAACGCCGATGATTTTAGCTCGATCGCCGAATCTCAGAGACTCAACGCCGAGTCTCCAAACCTCAACGCCGAGCCTCCGAACCTCAACGCTGAGTCTCTAAGCCTCAATGCCGAGTCTCCAAACCTCAACGCCGAATGTCAGAGACTCAACGCTGAATCTCCGAACCTCAACGCTGAATCTTCAAACCTCAACGCTGAATTTTTTAGAGTGCTCACCCCTACTCTGCCAACACTTCACCCCAATCTCGATCGCTAAGAAGCAATTTGATAGATCGCAGGACGATATTTTGGCTCAGGAATGGGTTTATGCTCTACTGCCGCAGTTTCCAGCCAAACGGCTTTTGCTTGCAAAACTTCTCGGAGCGCTTCTTCTTCGGTATCTCCAAAGGCTGAGCAGTATTTGAGGTCAGGAATATCGGCAATGTATCCCTGATCGGCTTCGCTATAGAAAATGTTGATATGGTAACTTTTCATCTTGTCATTTCGTTGACAGTGGAGCTTCGAGTGACCTGCCACACGACTACGACTATGCGACCTGCTCTTGCTTAACGGTTACAGATAGTTTTAACCCCAATTGACTTAAGAGAAGTGCGATCGCTGGCAGTCCTAGCGTTTCTCCTTGAGCAAGCAATTGGTAGCAGTTCTCCCAATCAGCTACATTCGCAGCGTCAATCAGACTTCTACGGGCTTCTGCCACATTTTTCAATGCCAATAAAATAGGCTCAAACTCGCCATCTTCTAGGACGGCATCCAGGTAAGCAGCCGCCTCCGCCGGGTCTTTCAGGGATTCAATCAGGTAAGAATGATAGCTTTTATGGATTGGCATTTTGCCTCTTCTGAAAATCTGCCCAGTACTGCTTTGCCCGATAAATATCTTGATCTTGCGTACTTTTATCTCCACCACAGAGCAAAAGAACAGTTGTTGCCTTTGCTTGGGCAAAGTAAACTCGATAACCTGATCCATAGTCAATTCTGAGTTCCATGACCCCTTCGCCAACAGGCTTAAAGTCACCCAGATTGCCTAGTTCAATTCGATCAAGCCGTTTCTTGATTCTAGCTCTCGCCTGCCTATCTCGTAGAGCGTTTAACCAGAGTTCAAAGGGACAGGTATCGTCTGCTGTCACGTATAAGATTACTTCCCGTGGCTGTGCCTCCATAAGTTTTAAGTCTGACGATCGCCCCTACTCTTCCAACACCTCAACCAAATCCTCGATCGCCACCTCAAACGCCCTAGCAATCTTTTGAACTGCGGCATAGTCAATCATCGCCATTTTGTCACGCCGAACATAGCTTCTGACGGTGCTATAGGCAACTCCAGAGCGATCTGAAACTTCTTTGAGCGTCCAGCCTTTCGTCTCAGCAAGTTCTTTGATCCGTAGCCTAACTAGCCCCATTTTTATATTGACAGCGATGCAATTGCATCGTTTAATGAATGAACAACATCAAAAGCGATCGCTCCTCTTAGCCTGGAAAACTGGAGAGCGATCGCGCATATTCCCATGACGGGAGGTAGCTTCATGATATCAGGAATGCAGTCGCCTGCGAGGGCGGAGCTTTGTCTTGCGCCAATTCTTGCGCCAATTCTTGCGCCAAGAGTAGTGGTTAGTCGCGTAATAGTTAGCGGGTGGATGGGTGGATGGGTAGATGAAGATCTCATCCACCCATCCACCCATCCACCCCTTTCCCCCTCTCATCCACCCATCCACCCATCCACCCCTTTCCCCCTCTCCCCCAGCACGTCAGTTAATCCTTGACAGACCACCAGCGGAGGCACACCGATGATCTATCGGGATAGCCTGTCTCCTTGGTGCGTGATTCAGCACTTGCCCAAGCTGCAATATGCCCTGATAGCCCGCTTTCGCAAACGCAACGATGCCGAGGATTATGTGAAAGTGCTGCGGCGGATGAACCCAGCGCTAACTTATGAAATTGTGTTTGATGGGGGCGATCGCCTCTGTTAAAGAAGGCAAAGGGTAATTGAGGGATTGATGCAACACCTTCTTGCTCCAAAAATCAAGCACCCTTGTGACTTTCAGGAAGTAGCGTACTGCTTCCTGAAAGTCATCTACCTACTACAATCTAGCTATTCTAGAAGCCCATCTTAGAAGCCTCTAATAGCTCCAAAATTCGCTGAAGCGGAATCTCTACCCAGTCAGGACGGTTTCGCATCTCGTAGTCGAGTTCGTATACCGCCTTTTCCAAGAGATAAGCATCCAGCAGAACTTTTAGCTCAAGCTGCGTCTTGGGTAAGAAAGCCGCCTCTCCGGTGGTCGCCAGATATTGTTTTACGAATAACAAGCTTGTCCACGAGTAAAAGAACTGCGCCCACTGCTCCATCAGCGGCAAATTCTCCGATCGCACCAGTCCACTCTCGATCTCTCGCCGCAGGGCAACCCGGCAGGCATAGTAGAAAGATTCCAGCATTCCGGCAATGTCTCGCAAGGGCGATCGCTTCATCCGGCGTTCGCTCAAAGGACGGTTGGGTTCGCCCTCAAAGTCCACGATGATGAAATCTTTGCCCGTGTACAGCAGCTCTTCCAGATGGTAGTTGCCGTGGCAGCGGGCGCGCATAGCGGTGATCGGCTGGTCTAAGATCAGCTTGAACCGTCCTAAAATCTGCTCTCGCTGATTCAGCACCAGTCGTGCCTGGGGCTGGACATCGACAGGCAGATGCTTGAGGTGCTTCTTCAGCAACAAAAACGTTTGACCCGACTGGTTGCGCATGTACTGGTAGATCGATCGCTGGTAGAACGAAGAAAACTCCTCTGGCGCAAAGCTGGGATTCTCGATGTTAGAAGTCAATGCCAGATGCAGCTCAGCCGTGCGCTGTCCCAATAGCTCCACCGAGCTGAGAAGCGTGCCCATGATGTCGTATGCCATGGGCGGAATTTCGACGGTCAGCGCCGACAGGAGCTGGGCAGGCGGCAGAGAAATTTCGCCAATGTCAATCTGTTTGGTCATCACCTGCTCAAAGCAGTCCCGCAAGCTGTCCAGCGTGTACGACCAGGCATCGCGCGTGTCAGGGATATATTTCTGCAAAATGCCAACCGTCATCGGTTCTGACCCTTTGCGGCGATATTCCAGGAAACCCGCGATCGGCGCAACGTGCTCGGCCATGGTGGAGTCGGGCTGACTGGCATATTGGGTGAGGAACTGCCCAATTTCTAAGTCAGAGTTGATGCATTCCTCAACACGGCGGAATAGCTTGAGGAAAAAGCGATCGCCGTATACCGTCAAAGCATTGCTGTACTCATCCCGGAGCAGGTGCGGCTCAAGAGAAGTAGAGGGGGCGCTAGAGGCAAGCGTTGTTGCAGGTTGCGCCTGTTTCTGAGCTTGAGCTGTCTGATCAACCCAGAGCTGCTGAAAGATTTCGGTTTGGGTGGCGGTAATTTCTCCAAAGCTGCCTTTGAACCGGAGCTTGTGGGCGATCGCTTCTAGGGGAATCGCCAAAAACTCTTTATCGGCCAGGGCATCAAACAAAACGCCTGCATGATTTTTGCCTTGCAGATAGGCGATCGCGGTGTCGCCTTGGGCAGTGCCATCGCTGCCTTCCGCATAGGCAAGAGGCAGCACAAAGGTATCGGCAATCCCTTCGGTGTAGTCCACTTTCACCAGCACAATGTCGTAGGCGTTGGGGATAACCGGGCTAAACTCTTCCTTCGCAACCTTCTCTTTTTTGGAACGGCTATTTTCCTGCAAGGCAGGTTCTACGGCAATGGCATCCAGAATGTTGGCAGTCTGGATGGTTCTACCCTGGCTGTTGTACCAGCGACAGCCCATGAGATAGTCTGGCAACATCGCTTCTAGAGCCTTTTTGGACTCAGCGCGGCTGTAAACATCCTGCCAGTCGCCGTTCACCCCGACAGTGGGGAGCGATCGCGGCGTGCTGGCACTCAACACACTGGGCTGGTGCTGTAGCGTAAACCAATAGAAAGCATGGGGACCAATGCTGAGGAAGTAGGGGGCATCGCCGATCGCTGGAAAGGAAGTGCGTCCAAAGATCTCGACGGGGGTTGCGCCTTTAAATGCCGACAGATCCAGCTCGACTGCCTGGACAAATCGGGACAGGTTCGCCACCACCAAAATATGCTCTCCCTCATAGGTGCGAATAAAGGTCAGCACCTTGCGATTTTCGGGATAGAGCAGCTCAAAGGTGCCGCGCCCAAATGCCTGATAGCGGCTACGAATGCCGATCAGCCGCTTCATCCACCACCAGAGCGAGTTAGGATTCGCTCGCTGTGCCTCCACATTCACCGTCTCATGGTGATACTCAGGGTCAACGATCGTCGGCAAAAACAGCTTTTGCGGATTGGCGCGGCTGAACCCAGCGTTGCGATCGGCGCTCCATTGCATGGGGGTGCGGACTCCGTTGCGATCGCCCAGATAAAAGTTGTCGCCCATGCCAATCTCATCACCGTAGTACAGCACAGGTGTACCTGGAAGCGAGAGCAGGAGGCTATTGAGCAGCTCAATCCGGCGGCGGTTGTTGCCCAGCAGCGGAGCCAGACGGCGGCGAATGCCAAGGTTGATTCTTGCCTGGGGATCTTGGGCATAGACGCGATACATATAGTCTCGGTCTTCGTCACTCACCATTTCTAGGGTCAGCTCGTCATGGTTGCGCAAAAACAGCGCCCATTGGCAGTTGTCAGGGATCTGCGGAGTCTGCTGAATAATGTCGATCAGCGGAAAGCTGTCCTCCATTTGCAGTGACATGAATAGACGCGGCATCAGCGGAAAGTGGAAGTTCATGTGGCATTCGTCCCCCTCGCCGTAATAGGCGGCGGCATCTTCAGGCCACTGATTGGCTTCGGCAAGCAGCATCCGGTTGGGAAACTTACTATCCACATGGGCGCGAAGCTGCTTCAGGAAGACATGCGTGCGGGGCAGGTTTTCGCAGTTGGTGCCTTCTAGCTCATACAGGTAGGGCACGGCATCCATACGCAGACCGTCCACACCCATCTCTAGCCAAAAGTCCACGACATCAAAGATGGCTTTTTGCAGCTCAGGATGCTCATAGTTGAGGTCGGGCTGGTGGGAGTAAAATCGATGCCAGTAATAGGCTTGGGCAACGGGGTCCCAACTCCAGTTAGAGGTTTCAAAATCCTTAAAGATGATCCGTACGCCCTTGTAGGTTTCGGGGTTGTCTGTCCAGACGTAAAAATCGCGATCGCTGCTCCCAGGTAATGCCTTGCGTGCCCGTTGAAACCAGGGATGCTGATCGGAGGTGTGGTTGACAATTAGTTCAATAATGACGCGAATACCGCGCTGGTGGGCTGCATCTAGGAAGGTATGGAAGTCTTCGAGATTCCCATAGATGGGGTTAACGGTGATGTAGTCAGCAATATCGTAACCATCATCTTTGAGCGGCGAAGGAAAGAAGGGCAGAATCCAAATCGCGGTAACACCCAAGTCCTGAATGTAATCCAGCTTTTCGGTGAGTCCTCGAAAGTCGCCAATGCCGTCGGCATCGCTGTCTGCGAAGGCTTTGACCGGGACTTCGTAAATGATGGCATCTTTGAACCAGAGCGGATCATCGTTTAAGGTTGGCTTTTGCATGGTGTCGTTCGGATTCCAGGGGGTACAAGTTTGTCCCAATTGTGCGAGTTGCGTGGGGATTGAGAAGCGTAGGAATGTATCTAAGTTTTACAGAAAGCTAGATCCATTATGAATGAGTTACCTCACGCAAATGGGTTTCCCTATTCGTAAAAAGGTGAATGCGTGAGTCAACCTCATTAACTGTCTAGCTCATAAGCTGAACTCATGAGTTAAACGATTGCGTCTGCGCTTCAGCAGGATGCGCAGAGTTAAGTTTATGAGAAATCCTAAAAGCTAAAAGTAAGGGCTGTTCCGAATTTGCTGATATGAAGTTGGAGTAAGTTCGTACCCGCAAATCCTGACTCAATTCGACCAATTTTGTAGTGTCGAATGCACTTCCTCATATTGATTTTAGGAAGATAATTCCGAATAAACTCGGAATTGTGGGGAACCTTTACTTGATCTTCGTAAATTTGTGATGTGTTGCTGACGTAATCCTTATCAAGCAAGACTTATAAATAAGATGGAAATCACATCGCTTTACATTGGGCTGCAATAGGCTTGACTTATGGATTCGATCGCGCTCATCTGATCATCCGATCAAATTTATGAGTCAGGTTGTTTACTTCTTGCCCCTAGCAAACTCGCAGGCTAAGCGCTGAATCTCTTCTCGGATTTAACTAATCCGTACGAGACAATCTTCGTGTCAAATTAGCTACGCTTCTATTTTTGCGGCTCTCAATCTGTAGGTTTATCTCTACAGATCGAGTCTGATTGAATCCTTGGAAATCTAACATAACCTAAGATATCCCCTAAACAAGAATTATTGTGAGGCAGGAATTATTGTGACTTTTCAACGTGCTAGCGGTGTATTGCTCCATCCCACCTGTCTCCCCGGACAGTTTGGCATTGGCGACTTAGGAAAATCCGCCTATGAATTTGTGGATTTTCTGGCGCGAAGTGGTCAAAAACTCTGGCAGATTTTGCCTCTAGGGCCGACTGGATATGAACACTCGCCCTACATTATGAACTTCAGCACTTTTGCGGGTAATCCGCTGCTGATTAGCCTGGAGCAGTTAGCTACAGAAGGATTGCTAGATAGCGAAGCGCTAGTGCCTCTGCCTGACACGGATGCAGCTAATTCAGCCTATAGCCGCGTCCAGTTCGATCAGGTCATTCCTCACAAGTTCAAATATTTACAGCAGGCTTTCGATCGCTTTCAGCCCACGCCAGACTACGAGAAGTTTTGCCAGGAGCAAGCCTGGTGGCTGGATGACTTTGTGCTATTCATGGCGCTGCTAGAAGCCCATGACTATAAGCCCTGGAACCAGTGGGAAGCGGCGATCGCGCGTCGAGATCCGCTGGCGCTCAAGGAGCAGACTGAGAAATTGCAGGACAGCATCCGCTTCCAAAAGTTCTTGCAGTTTAAGTTCTTTAGCCAGTGGGCGAATCTGCGGGCTTACGCCAACGGCAAAGATATCCTGATCGTGGGCGATGTCTCGATCTACGTGTGCCACAACAGTGCAGATGTTTGGGCAAGTCCTGAGAACTTCAAGCTTGATCCAGAAACCTACGATCCAGCATTCATGGCGGGGGTGCCGCCCGATTACTTCAGCGCCACGGGGCAGCTTTGGGGCAATCCGGTCTATGACTGGGACAAGCTAGAGCAGACCAATTTCCTTTGGTGGATTAACCGCTTCAAGGCAACTCTGCTGTACGTCGATATCGTCCGGGTCGATCACTTCCGGGGCTTTGAAGCTTATTGGCAGGTGCCCGCTGGAGAAACAACTGCCATGAAAGGCGAATGGCTCAAAGGGCCAGATGCCAAATTCTTCGAGGTTCTAGAAGCTTCGGTAGGCAGCTTGCCTGTGATGGCAGAGGATTTGGGCATTATCACTCCTGAAGTAGAGGCATTGCGCGATCGCTTCCAGTTCCCCGGCATGAAAATTCTGCAATTTGCCTTTGGCCACGGCTCTGAGAATGCCTATCAGCCCCATCACTATGTCCACAACTGCGTGGTCTATCCCGGCACCCATGACAATGACACGGCGATCGGCTGGTGGACAACGGCATCGGCGGCTGAAAAGCAGCATGTGGCGGCATATCTGGGCTATAGCTCTGCCGAAGAGGTGCAAGAGATTAACTGGGAGTTTATTCATTTGGCGCTGGCTTCCGTTGCCGACCTTGCCGTGATTCCTTTACAGGATCTCTTGGGCTTGGATGGTCGGGCACGGATGAATGACCCCAGCATTAACGAGGGTCAGTGGCGCTGGCGGTTTACCCAGTCAGAACTGCTCACTCAGGCGGTGAGCGATCGGCTGTCGCACCTGACAAAGCTGTATAGCCGCTGAGCTATTGGATTGCAGCAGATTTCTCCAAGAGACGGCATACCGAGATAGCGATGGAAGCAGGGCAGATATTTTTTGAGAGCCGCGCGAAGCGCGGCTCTCAAAAAATATCTGCCCCATAACCGAGCAACCCTGGAACAACTTGAGTATTAGGCTTAGCAATGAGTATTAGACTAAACAAATGGTAGGCTACGCATTAAACTAAACTTGTCAGGGTATTGCTGAAAAGATAGCTATGACTAACCCACCTCCCGCCGATCGCCGTGCCCGTAATCGTGACCTAGGATTTGACGAAGCCATTGCTATGCTGGTTGCCTTTGGTGCAGTTGGCGCGATTCTTTGGTGGGGGCTAAGCCAAAAGGAAGCAGATCTAGTGCAAGGGGGACAGGCAGTTCCTTCACTAGGAGCAGATGATTCCCTGCTTAGGGGATTGGTCTCTCCTGATGGAAATGCCAGCCCAACTTCTGAAACTCCCTCACCTGCCAGGATTCAAGACGGACGATCGCCTCAAGTCGCCGTTCCTAGCCCCGGTATTTCTCCTGCTGCCGTTTCTCCCGCAGTGGCTCCGGCGGTTGTAGCCCCGGTAGTTGTAGCTCCCGCTGTCGTTTCTCCCGCAGTGGTGGCTCCTTCGACCTCGCCCCTCAGCATTGCTCCACCTCCTGTCCTTGTAGTTCCAGAGGCAAAGACGGCTGTTGAATTTTCGGATGTGCCTACCGACTACTGGGCATACCCGTTTATTACAGCCTTGGCGCAGCGGGGCATTGTCACTGGGTTTTCAGACGGCACCTTTAAGCCTGATGAAACCGTCAATCGATCGCAGTATGCCGCGATAATTGAAACGATTTTTCAGTCGGCAGCTACCCAAAACCCGATCGCGTTCAGAGATATTCCGGGCGATTTTTGGGCTGTCCCAGCGATCGATACCGCCGTGAAAGCTGGATTTTTGAAGGGATATCCCGATGAAACGTTTCAGCCGAGCCAGCCGATTTCGCGGGTGCAGGTGTTAGCTTCCCTAGTGAGCGGTCTGAACGTATCGCAGTCTACAGCCCCAGCAGATGTGGTCAAGCGCTACCAGGACAGCGCTCAGATTCCCGCTTGGGCTGTGCCTGTTGCTGCTTCAGCGACCGAGTCGGGGATGGTGGTGAATTATCCCGCTGTAGATGCTTTGAATCCTAACCAGCCGATTACGCGAGCCGAAATTTCAGCTGTTATTCATCAAGCGCTAGTGGCGGCTGGTAAGCTAGATCCAATTTCTTCTGATTACATTGTGCGTCCCTAATGTTAGATTTTGAGCAAGTTTCTCTAGTTCAACCCGCAACGCTAGTCACGATCGCCACTGAAACAGTGTTGAAAGACAGCATTGTGACTCTGTTGAAAAATCTCAAGGTAAAAAGCTATACGATCACAGAAGTGTCGGGCGAAGGACGGTGTCCAAGACTGGTGGAGGTTGCGTCTGAAGACGGCGGCGAGACTACAACAGAAACCAGAGTCGAAACTCACACCGCAACTCCAGTTGAGATTCGAGCGATCGTGTCTCAAGATCTCTCGAATGTGATTCTTTATACCTTAAAAGAATATCAGCATGAGTTTGCGATCGTTGCCTACCGTCAGGCGGTGGAAGCCTTGGGAGAATACTGAGGAAGAAGCTGAGGAAGAAGGCTGGCGCAGCAGCTTAACCATTCTCTGAAGCGACTCCCTTGATGCAAAATATGCTGAAATATATTGCCATCGCCCTGTTGATCTTGGGCACCTTTTTCCGGTTTTACCACCTTGATGAAAAAGTCTATTGGCTGGATGAAGCTCGCACATCGCTACGGATGTCGGGACATACCAAGACTGAATTTATTCAGACAGTCTACCAAGATGGCTCTCAGGGCAGGGCGATCGGTCTAGATGAGTTGCAGCAATTTCAGCGTCCGGGTGAGGCGAGTTGGGGCGATACCTTTAATGCTCTGAAAGGTAACGCTGAGCACACGCCCCTCTATTTTGTGTTGGCGCGGGTGTGGACAGAGACTTTCGGTTATTCTGTAACCACAATTCGCAGTCTTTCCGCAGTCATTAGCCTGCTGGTGTTTCCCTGCTTATTTTGGCTCTGTCGTGAGCTGTTTAAAGATAGTGCCGTAGGGTGGGTTGCGCTGGCGCTAGCTGCCATTTCGCCGCTGCATGTGCTGTACTCTCAGGAGGCTCGTCCCTACAGCCTGTGGACGGTCACAACGCTTCTGTCGAGCGCGGTGCTGCTGTGGGCAATGCGATCGCCGAGCCGCAATCGCTGGATGGTGTATGGCGTGACGATCGCCCTTGGACTCTACACCCAGCTTTTGTTTGCCTTGGTGGCGATCGCACAGGGACTGTATGTGGCGATTCTGCCCAAGCGCCGAAGCCTGATATTGCCGTATCTGTGGGCAACGCTGGGGGGAGTGCTGGCATTTGTGCCTTGGCTCGTGCTGCTGCTCAGCCACATTGAACAAGTCAATGCCGCCACCATCGCCACAACGCGCAAGTACCCTCTGAGCTATTTGCTGGATCAGTGGTTTTTGAATATCAACCGCGTGTTTATCAACGGCGAACTCGGTTCTTATAATTTGCTGCTGGTTGTCTTGACGATCGCCGCTCTTTACTGGCTCTGCCGCAAAACGCAGCGACGCACCTGGGCATTTATTTTCTGCCTGATTGCGGTACCGTTTCTGGCGCTGGCATTGCCCGATCTACTGATGGGGGGGGAGCGATCGCTGCGGATTCGTTATCTGATTCCCGCCTATCTAGGAATTCAAATTGCTTTTGCCCATCTTTTTGCGACTCAGGCCGCGGCAAAGACTTGGGGACAGAAGCTTGGGCGAATGGTTTTGATTCTGCTGATTGTCAGCGGCACGCTTGCCTGTGCCGTTAACACTCAAACTCAGGTGGGCTGGAGCAAAAGCATTCGCAAGAGCGGCTATTATCCGGTGGCGGCTGGGTTCATTAATCACGCCGATCGCCCCCTGGTGATTAGTGATGATCAGACTGAAGATATTTTGTCTTTTAGCTACGAGCTGAAGCCAGATGTCAAGTTTCAGCTGATCACCAGTCCCAGGAGGCTCAAGATTGCCGCAGGATATGGCTCTGTGTTTCTGCTCAATCCCTCCGATCGCCTCAAGAACCTTTTAGAAAAACGCGGCTCCCGACTGCTGCTGCTCTGCCAAGACGAAGACGAGAATCCAGGTAAACCTGAAGATCGGCTCTGGCTAGTAAAACAAGGATTCTAGCAACGCGATTCTAGCAACGCCGAACTGTCTTATGGGGAGTAGTGTTTCAAAAAAATCAACAACATGTCTAGAGCATCACCTCATGGGGCAAGACGGGCTTTCTTTGCCCGATTGCTCTCATACCACTGGGCGATCGCTGGAGTCCATTTCTCGAAAGAATTCCAGATTAGTTCGCAAAGCTGCTGAGCTTCTAGCTGGGCATCTAGCTTCCAACGCAGGTCGAGCAGGTGCATGAGCGATCGGACGTTTGCCGACATCACCCAATGCTGCCGCACGTCAAAAGGAATAATGCCCCGCGCATGTTCCTCGGAGAAGCCCTGATGAATCCGCTCTTGATAGCGCTTGCAGGCGGCAAGGCACCATTCCACATCCTGCTGCCGAATTTCTTCGGTGTACTCATAGCGTTTGCCCTGGCGATCGGTGTATGCCCCTAACGGACGTAGGTAGAACACCTCCTCAATATCGCGCTTGCCCTCCACTACGTCCGTAATCCGGCTGCCCGTGTAACGGAAAGATTGAACATCGAAAGAAATTCCCACCCGGTGAGTCCGGATCTGCTGCATGGTGGAGTGGGGAAAAAAGCCGCAGTTGAGGACAATTTGCGGATGCTCTAGGGGGCCGTAATGCCCTCGGTTGCCAGAAAGCAGGTTTCTGACCACCAGATCGCCTGCCTTGTCTTCATCGGGGAAGCGATCGCGCTCTGCCCAGACAAAGCCTTCAGCATAGTCCTGATGCATAGCCGCATAGATGAGCTGCTGAGGATTTGCTGACTGAGAAAGAACCTCGACGGTGAAAAAACGATCCATAAAAATGGGACAGAACGCAACAGGATTTATAGGATAACCCTGGATGAGTTTTCTGGTTCAGATCTGAGGCGATTTGGCTAAGGATCGTGGATGAAGTAACCTGTACAACCGATCTGGGGTAGGGGCTTAGGATCATGTACAAAACAAAATCCAATAGTTTTTTGGAAGTG
>NZ_JCACIN010000071.1:0-34099 GCF_059504425.1 Drouetiella sp. | reverse complement strand
AACCATCCTCAAAGCCAGACATAGTCTGTTCTGCAAATTTTCGGACAAGTCTAATGAGAATGATTCAACTCAAACCCCAATTCATCTCGCTTCAAACAAAAACGTCTCCACTGACAATGAGAACGTTCCGATCTGAAACCAAAAGCCTGACGTAATTTCCTACACCTGTGCCTCCTGCGGCTTCACCTTCCGAGACTTGCGGGCAAACCGTCGCCCCAACTCATCCACCACTGTCTCCAGCCCAGCCCCTTGTCCACTCGCCTTCGCGTAGCCATACACCTGCAACGCCGCCCCATACGCCTCGCTACCCACCATCACGTAGGTATCATCCATCAACTCCTGCAACTGCGTCAGCGCCATAATCATCGGATACATCGCTTCAAACAAATCCACATCCTTCCGCATCTCATCCAGATCAAACGACCTAGGCAAAAAGTCTGGATTCTGCGTCGCCACCTCCAGCGCCTTGCTCACAAACGCCCGACTCTTATCTCCTAGCTTCGGCAGCGCCTTCCGCTCCTCTACACTCAAATCAATCAAAAACGGCAGCTTGGTTTTAATCGTAGCGATCGCCGCCATCACCGCATCGCGATCGGTTTGAGTCAGCGTTGTGCTAATTGCATGGACAGACATCGCTAAATTCTCCTGGGATTTCCAGGCTTAGAATACCCAAACGCAGATTCAAAGGAGATGAGACTTGTAAAAGATGAGCGATCGCGGCTCAGCCTTGGGTCGCGGGCAAGATGCCCGCACCACGAGGAAATTTCACAGCTGATTTAGGATTGCCATAGTTCTGCTCTAGACCAGACAATCTAGCAGTACGATCGAGCTATCCCCTTTGTTTCCTAAACCTGCATGACTTCCATCTCTGACATCACCGTCAAGACAATTGACGGCAAAGACGCGCCCCTCAGCAGCTACGCCGGGAAGGTTTTGCTGATCGTCAACGTCGCTTCCTACTGTGGCTACACCTCACAATACAAAGGTCTGGAAAAACTTAACCAAAAATATCGCGATGCCGGACTGCGGATCTTGGCGTTTCCCTGCAACGACTTTGGGGCGCAAGAACCGGGCAGCAACCAGGAAATTGCCGAATTCTGCGATCGTAATTATGCGGTCAGCTTCGAGCTATTTGATAAAGTTCACGCTAAGGGCAGTCAGCAGCACCTGCTCTACGCAAGGCTGACGAGCGCCGTGCAGCCTGGTGACGTTGCTTGGAACTTCGAGAAATTCTTGATCGGCAAACAGGGCGAGGTCGTAGCCCGCTTCAAAAGCGCCGTGTCACCTGAGTCTCCAGAGCTAATTGGAGCGATCGAGCAGGAATTGGCTCAATAAAACAGGGCTGTGAGGAAATATTTCCTTGTCGCCTCCTACTGAGCATCTCTAACAATTTTTGGGTAATCTACGTGTTATGTGGAAATACTGGATATCATGTACTGGATATCATGATTGGCAGATTTTGCGATCGGTTCTAAGCGTGGCGAGTTATCAAGCATGAGCAAGGAAAACGGTACAGGCGAAAACAAGCGGCTACTGCTGATTGACGATGACCCAAACTTGATTTTGCTAGTCAAGGATTACCTGGAATTTCGAGGATACGAGGTAATCACCGCCGAGAATGGTCAAGAAGCCCTAGAAGTATTAGACAAAGATACACCAGACATGATCATTTGCGACGTGATGATGCCGCAAATGGATGGCTATTCGCTGGTCGAGCATGTCAGGAAAAATCCTCGCACAAACTGGATTCCGGTACTATTTCTCTCCGCAAAAGGGCAGAGCCAGGATCGGGTCAAGGGCTTGAACACGGGCGCAGACGTGTACATGGTGAAGCCATTTGAGCCAGAAGAGCTGGTGGCGCAGGTGGAATCTTCTCTGAAGCAAGCCTCTCGCCTAATTCAGCGTCAAGACAAGGGCAGCGAAAGCAGCTCACCCAAGATTCAGGTGCCGTTTGATGTCGAACTCACGCCGACCGAGCTACGGGTGGTGCAGTTTGTAGCGCGGGGCATGGCAAACCGCGAGATTGCGGACGAGCTAAACGTTAGCCAGCGGACAATCGAAAGCCATGTCAGCAATATGTTGGGCAAAACCGGGCTGCACAACCGCACAGAGCTAGCGCGCTGGGCGATCGAAAACAGCATGGCGTAATGGCGATCGCATCAGGAGTTCTAGCGGCAGCTGCGGGAACGTTCGAGAAGACCAGCTTTGACTGGCAGCTTCGTCAGCTCCATCAGCAGTTTGGTGAATGGGTGCAGCGGCTGCTATCCAACGATTCCAATGCGCCTGATGAAAATTGGCAACTTCCAGAATGGCTGCTCAGCAGCCTGTTTTGGCTGATTGTGATTGGGCTGGCGGGCTTTCTGGGGTGGCAGCTCTACCGATTGCTGAGTCCCTATCTGGCGGCATCCCGGCAATCGCGTCAAAATCTCCACTCTGTGGCTGCATCTCCGATCGAAACCCTGCCCGTTACCGAGTGGCTCCAGCGATCGCGTCAAGCCCGACAGCAGGGAAACTATCGTGAAGCCTGTCGGGCGCTCTACATGGCAATGCTGCAACGGCTAAACGACCAGAATTTGATTGCCCAACAGCCCAGCCTCACGGACGGCGAATATGCTGCATTGCTGCACACCCTCAGCACGCTCGATCGCCCTCAGCCTTACCACCTGCTGCTGCGCACCCACGAAAGCCTTCACTTTAGCCAAGCTGCCATCTCTGCTGAAACTTGCGATCGCTGCTGGCAAGCCTACCGTGAGATCGATCCGGCGGCGATCGTTTAACTCCCTCAATCCCAGACATGAACTTCAAAAATCGTCGGTGGCTTGGTGCAATCGCCCTATTGACCCTCATCTTGCTCAGCCTCTTTGCCGCACCCGCTACCGACCTGCGCCAAGGCTCCACCTACAGCCGATCGCCGGACGGCTACGGAGCCTGGTTTGCCTATATGCAGGCTCAGGGCAAGCCGATTCAGCGATGGCAAAAGTCAGTCGATCGCCTGTTTGAGGCTGATGAGCCGCCTGTGCCTTCTGCCACTGAAGTGAGCACCAAGGCTTCTCTCTCCTCCGCGCCCCCATCTCCTATTACCCTGATTCAAATCGACAACGGCAACATCTGGTCAACAGCCGCAAATCCTGGATGGATTGAGCAAGGCAATGTGCTGGTGCTATTGGGAACTAAAGCACCCGTGAGCAAAGCGCCGTTTCGTTCTAGCTTGTCTAGCCCTTCCGGTAGCGTCAAGATCGAAACCAGCCAGCGGTATACGCCATCAGGACAGCGAGCCTCAGAGCCGCCAGGGCAAGATTCGAGCCAAATCCAGCCGATCCTGCGCGATGACTACGGTGCGGTAGTTTGGGAAGAGGCGATCGGCAAAGGTCGCATCATTCATTCATCTACCCCTTTTTTGGCAGCCAACGCCTATCAGGATGAACCAGGAAATTTCAAATTTCTAGCGAAGCTCGTCATTGATTCCGGGCATCCTATTTGGGTGGATGAATACATCCACGGCTACAGAGACCCTGATCCGATCGCTCCAGGCAAATCTCCGAGCCTTCTGGGATACCTTGCCCAAACGCCGTTGCTGATTGTAGGCGTACAGGCCCTTGTCCTGTTGCTCACCCTAATCTGGGGACAGAACCGTCGCTTGGGCGCGCCCAAGAAGCTGGCTGAACCACCCGAAGACAACAGCACTGCCTACATTCAGGCTCTCGCAGGGGTATTGCAAAAGGCAAACAGCAGCGACTTTGTAGCGGGAACGATCGCCAAAGCTGAACAAATCCAGTTTCAGCGATCGCTCGGCTTAGGCACTGCCCTCCTCGACTCGCAAACCGTCAGCGCCGCATGGCATCAGCAAACGGGACAACCTGCCGCCCAGCTCCAGGAGATCCTGGATTTACCCCAGGGCGATCGCCGTTCAACAGACTCAGAGCTGCTAACCTGGCTAAAAAACATCCAAACCGCCCACCAGCAGCTCGAAAGATAGCTCCCGACTCCTGACTCCCCATCCCCCCTTCCCGTGAACGACTCCTCCACCCTCTTTACCCAACTCTCAAAAACCCTCAGCCAGATCGTCGTTGGTCAGCCCAACCTCGTGCGAGATCTCATGGTGGCGCTGCTCTCCGGCGGTCATGTGATTCTAGAAGGCGTACCGGGAACAGGGAAAACCCTCACCGTCAAAGCCTTAGCCCAGCTCCTGCAAGCCGATTTTCGGCGGATTCAGCTCACGCCCGACGTGTTGCCCTCCGACATTTTGGGCACCAACATTTTCGATTTCAATAGCCGCAACTTCACCCTGAAGCCAGGGCCAGTTTTCACGCAAATCTTGCTAGCCGACGAAATCAACCGCACGCCGCCCAAAACCCAGGCGGCATTGCTGGAGGCAATGGAAGAGCAGCAGGTGACATTAGACGGCGAAAGTATTCCGCTGCCTGACTTATTTTGGGTCATCGCCACCCAAAACTCTCTGGAATTTGAAGGGACCTATCCGCTGCCCGAAGCCCAACTCGATCGCTTCCTGTTCAAGCTAATCGTAGACTACCCCGATGTCAAAGCCGAGCGGCAAATGCTGCTCAACGCCCAAGCTGGACAGCAAACTAAACGGCTAGATCTGAAAAACTTGAAGCCGATCGCCACCGTTGAGCAAATCCTTGCCGCCCGTCAATCCATCCGATCGATTGAAATTTCGGAGCCGCTGCTAGACTACCTGCTAGCACTCGTACACCGAACCCGCCAACACCCCGACCTGGCGCTGGGTGCCTCTCCCCGCTCGGCAGTAGCCTGGTTGCAGGCCAGCAAAGCCCACGCTTGGCTCAACGGCAGAAGTTTTGTCACCCCCGATGACGTGAAGGCGATCGCGCCACCCCTACTGCGCCACCGCCTGATCCTTCGCCCCGAAGCTCAGCTAGATGGGCTGAAGACAGACAGCGTTATTGCCTCACTGCTCAATCAAGTCCCCGTCCCGCGTTAGATAAGTGGATGAGTGCATGAGTGCATGAGTAAATATCAAATTTGATAAAATACCCCCCACCCCATCCACCCATCCACCCCCTCACCCCTCCACCCCATGATCCCCTCTCTCCGCCTTTACCAGCTCCTTCTGCTCGGCACAGTGATTGGAGTAGCGATCGCCCTAGTCCGCCCCTCCGCTCTGGGACTGGCACTTCTGATCACGCTGCTCTGGGATAGCGTGATCTTGAGCTTGGCGATCGCAGACAGTCTGCGGGTGAAGGGCGATCGTGTCTCAGTAGCGCGGCTGCCTCTACAACGACTGTCGATTGGGCGAGAAAATCTGGTGCATCTGACGGTGAAGACAGGCAGGCAACCCGCCATCCTGCAAATCCGAGATTATTTTCCTCAATCCATGACCGTCACGCCCGAAACCCTTCAGGTAAGACTGTCTGCAAAGGCTGAGGAGGAGCTGACCTACACCGTGCTTCCCGCCCAGCGTGGCGAGTTCAACTGGGGCAGTATTCAGGTG
This sequence comes from Drouetiella sp., assembly GCF_059504425.1. Taxonomy (NCBI): domain Bacteria; kingdom Bacillati; phylum Cyanobacteriota; class Cyanophyceae; order Oculatellales; family Oculatellaceae; genus Drouetiella; species Drouetiella sp. Next base: position 28,629 of record NZ_JCACIN010000071.1, on the reverse strand, counting down.
CGGCAGCTAGGAACCTGGGGTTTAGCCTGGAATGACTGGACAATTCCCCAAGCGCAAACAGTAGAGGTTTATCCCGACTTAATGGGGCTGCGATCGCTCTCTCTGCGCCTCACCCTCCAAACCACAGGCAACCTGCGTAAAGCCAATCGCTTGGGCGTTGGCACAGAATTTGCCGAACTGCGGGAATACAGCATCGGCGACGATCCGCGCTTGATTGACTGGAAAGCATCGGCACGGCGCGTCAGCGAAGCCTTTCCGCGTAATCGTCCGCTGCTGCGCGTTTTGGAGCCTGAACAAGAGCAAACCCTGATTATTTTGCTTGACAGCGGTCGGCTGATGACAGCGCAGATCAACGGACTTGCGCGATTTGACTGGGGACTAAACGCGGCGCTTTCCCTGGCGCTAGCAGGACTCAACCGAGGCGATCGCGTGGGTATCGGCGTATTCGATCGGGCATTGCATACCTGGATGCCCCCAGAACGCGGACAGGCACAGTTGGCAAAACTGATCGATCGCCTCACGCCACTGCAACCTACGCTCCAGGAACCAGACTATTTCAGTGCTGTCACGACGATCGCCCATCAGCAGACCCGCCGTGCCCTCGTGGTATTGATCACAGACCTAATTGACACCACAGCCTCCGCCGAGTTGCTGGCAGCAATGGCACGCCTCACGCCACGCTACTTGCCTTTCTGCGTCGCCCTGCGCGACCCGCAAATCGATGCGCGAGCCAACCAGCGAACCCAAGATATCGCCTCTAGCTATGAACGGGCGGTGGCGATCGATCTGCTCAATCAGCGGCAGCTGGCTCTGGCGACCCTGAAGCAGAAAGGTGTGCTCATCTTAGATGCACCCGCCAATCAAATTACCGAGGAATTGGTCGATCGCTACCTAAAGCTCAAAGTCCGAGGGCAGCTATAGCCGACGTTGATAACCTCATACCGCTCAAGGCATTTGCTGAAAATTAATTTGCGCCACAATTGCCATCTTGACCACTCCATTGCTAGTATTGTCACAGTCTATATAGCTATGCTCGCGTCTTCTGACCTACGTTAGATATGAAGTCGAGGCTAATGACAAATACAAGGCTCAATAGCTCAGTTGGTTAGAGCAGGGGACTCATAAGCCCAAGGTCGCAGGTTCAAATCCCGCTTGAGCCATAAGGAAAAGAGCGTTTCGGGGAGGTCGTTATGACCTCCCCGAAACTTTTTGGGGTAAAAAGGGAGAGTTTGGGCGAAAAACTGGTGTAGAGCTGGTATAAAAATTAGTACCTAACGCGATGTGCAACTTGGTCTGAAAGTCTTGTAGGATGGGCATTTTGCCCGTCCGAATCTGGGCAGGAAAGATGCCTGCCCTACGTAGATCAAGACCTTTAGAAAAAGAGTCGCACATCGCGTTACTTATGAACTCAAAATGCACTAGGCTTGGTGCAGAAGTATCAAGAGAAAAGCTATGCAGGTAAGAGAACCTTGCTCTAACGACATAGCAGTTCTTAGATTAAAGAACTAATTTAAAGGAAGTCGATTTAGACTTAGATGAAAACAAAAATTTAACCATTTTTGAGTTTAAAAAAAATCTTGAAGTGCCTCGGCAGGATTTAACGTAGTTTAAAAAAGATTCACAACATAGTTCGCAACATAAACTGAGTGAATACCCGTCTTAGAGATAACTTCTGTGTCTAGAATTTTCATCTATGGAACCAAAAATTTCGACACATTAAGCACCTCTTTACTTCATCGCGAGAACGCCGTAGCATAAGACTCGACTCTGAAGTAAACCTTAAACTTTCTGCCTAGGCAGATGCGGAGTAGCACTTGTGTAAAGGATCACGCCCTGCAACAGAACCTCTTCCTGCTGATGAAGCGGATCTTCATCAACAGGTTGCTATTTTTGTAGACGGGGCAAACTTATTTTATGCGGCGCTGCATCTCAAGATCGAAATTGATTATGTCAAGCTGCTGTGCAAGCTCACGCGAGGGCGGCGGCTGCTACGAGCCTATTTCTATACGGGAGTCGATCGCGCAAACGACAAGCAGCAGGGCTTTTTGCTATGGATGCGGCGAAACGGTTATCGCGTGGTGTCAAAAGAATTGATTCAACATATCGACGGTTCCCAAAAGGCTAACTTGGATATTGAGCTTGTGGTTGACATGATGCAAATGTCCAACTACTGCAAGACAATGGTGCTGCTGAGCGGCGATGGCGATCTGACCTATGCCGTGAATGCGATCGCCTACAAGGGAGTGCAGGTAGAAGTCGTGAGCCTTCATTCTATGATCAGCGATTCGTTAATCAGCGTTGCCGATCGATACACTGATTTAGCCGCAATTCAAGAAGATATTCGGATCTAAGAAGCAGCAGATCGCAAAGTTCTCCTGATTTTCTCTAAAAGCTGGATTTCAAAGGCGTAGAGCGCCTTTGAAATCCAGCTTTTAGGGTTTTGCGGCGCGCGCCACAAAACCCTAATTTGCGATCTACTGAGGTTTATCCAGGATACAGTTTCCCGACAAAACGACCAGGTCATCTTCCTGAACAACAGTGCATTTACGAATGAATTTTTCGATCGCAAACGTCTTGCCCAGACGCATTCGCTCTGTTGCCAGCGTAATTTCTGGCTTGAACTGCTTCAGCCAATCACCAATTGGAATCTGACCATATTCGTCAACTTCTATCGTCGAGAGGTAGCGGCGATCGATCATCCAAAAATCGATGCCATGCTGACGGACAAAATCACGAACCTCTGAGGTTTTAAGGCTGTATTGAGCGCGAATCAAGTCTGTAATCCGCTGGCGAATCGGACGGTAGTAGCCCTGCTGGTAGGGCAACGCATATTCTCTGCCGACCCAAATCGATCGCTGAGAGAACGAGGGGATATTATCGATCTCTTTCGCTAGAGAAGCCACTAGAATGTCTTTGGGCTGCTGGGCAAGAAACTCATAGATATCAGGCACCGTCCCCTTGACATAGGAGGTTTTGGGGAACAAATAGAGCCGGGGGGAGAACAGCACTACTGCCCCCAAAAATAAAACAAAGGCGATCGCCAAGGTTTTTTTGAGAGGCACGGTCTGATGCTCTGCCCAGCCCAAGACTGCATCAATGATCAGCGTCACGACGATTGCCCCAGCAAACGCAGAGAAAATCTGCACGGTGTACTGCGTGTAGCGACTCGGCAGATACAGGCGAAACAGCAGCAGGTGCGCCGCAAAAAATATCCCAAAAGAAGCCAGACCTACCTGGGCAAAAATCCCAAGATGACGGAGCTGAGCCGCTAAAGGAAAGCGCGATCGCCAAACCCACACCAGCGGAGACAGCACAATTCCCACAATAGACAGCGGCATCATCCAGAAGAAAATGCCGCTACGCTTACCAAAGATCCAAAACATCCAGAAGTCGTCATTGAAAAACGCCGATCGCGCCTTCATCGCAAACTCTGGCATGGTTCGAGCTTCAGCAGCAGAAATGACTGCGCCGTAAGCAGAGTTTTCCAGCGCATAGGGCAGCAGCACCACAAACGCTACCGCCAAACCTGCGGCACAGAAAAGATAAAGCTGGCGCTCTTTCTTGAGCCTGCCTCGCCCGTTAAACAAGCGCATCACAAGCGTTCCCGCCATAATCAGCACAAACTGCGGATAGAACAGTCCTTGCAGCAAAATAGCCCCCAAGCAGGGCAACAGCGAACCTCGGAGCAGATAGTAAATAAACGCTAGGAAGCAGGGATAGAGAAACGATCGCGCTGTTCCCGACGGCAGATCATCCTGCACCCACAGATTTTGATTCAGCACCAGAGAGCCAATGAACCCCATCAGCGGCACGGGCAAAAGCTGGAGACTGATGCCAAAGGCGTAGACGGTTGTGATCAGCCCTAGCCCCATCGGCAAGAACTTATTGAAAAGGAGAGGATTGATGCCTAGCGCTGCCGGAATCCGGTAGAAAAAGCGGTATCCAGGGGGCGCGATCGACTGAAAGTAGTCGGCAATGGAATCGTTGGGGAACAGGGTTGGATCGAGAAATCGCTGCATCCAGAACACATGCTGCCGCGCGTCATCCTGAACCACATAGTCGGCTCTAAATCCTTGCTGAAGCCCCAGAACACCAAACAGTACGGCAAAAGTCAGGCTGAGGACAAACCAGAAAATTACCTGCGATCGGGGCGCTTTGGCAACGGGAGTGGTCAAAAAATGATGCAATGACAACATGCGGCGGCTCACTGAACATGCAACGCAGGGCTTAAGCAGAATACTATACGCTACGCGCTTAGATCCAAGGAGTTATTTAAGGAGTTATTTTTTGAGAGCCGCGCGGCTCTCAAAAAATAACTCGTCCTAACTCAATTAGGTAATGCTATACAAAGCTGTAGGCTATAGGTAGGATGCGGGCAAGCAGCCCAATGTCTTTAAGAATACTTCTCATGCTCAAACAATTTTGAGAGTATCTACATACCTATCTGTGCCGAACACCATGCCTAAAGTGAAGCAGAATTCCTCTGAAACTCATCTCAGCAATCCGCAATGCTATATAAGCCGTGAGCTAGGCTGGCTAGAGTTCAACCGCCGTGTGCTGCATGAAGCTCTAGATCCACGCACACCTCTGCTGGAACGTCTCAAATTCACCGCTATTTTTAGCTCCAATTTAGATGAGTTTTTCATGGTGCGGGTAGCAGTGCTGAAGGAGCAGGTGGAGGCGGAGGTCAGCGTTACCTCACCCGATGGGCGATCGCCCCAGGATCAGCTAGAGGCTATTAGCCAGGTGTTGCGCCCTATGGTGGCAGAGCAGCACCAAAACTTCGAGGAGGTCTTGCGCCCTCAGCTTGTCTCCCATGGCGTACATTTGGTTGACTATATCGATGTCAACAAGGATCAGAAGCAGTTCTTGCAGCGCTATTTTGAGGCACAAATCTTTCCAGTGCTCACGCCTCTGGCACATGATCCGAGCCATCCTTTTCCGCTGATGTCTAATCTCAGCTTCAATTTGATGGCGCTCGTCAAGCATCCTGAAACAAAGGTAGAGCGTTATGCTCGCGTCAAAGTTCCCAACACTCTCCAGCGCTTCATTACCTTTCCAGAAGAGCTGCGGCAGTACAAAGGAGAAGCCTGTCTTTGGCTAGGCGTGCCCCTAGAACAGGTGATTGCTCACAATCTGGAAGCCCTGTTTCCCGGCATGACCATTCTGGAATACGCTCCTTTCCGAGTCACCCGCGACGCAGACTTAGAGCTAGAGGAAGATGAGGCTGACGATCTGCTAATTGCCATTCAACAGGAGCTGCGCAAGCGACAGTTTGGCGGCTCGGTGGTGCGGCTAGAGATTCAATCTTCTACCACAACCGCCATGCGGGAAATGCTAATGGAAAAAATGGGGATTAGCGAAAGCGATGTCTATGACGTCTCTGGGCTGCTTAACCTCAAGGATTTGATGTCTTTTCTGGCAATTCCTTTGCCCCAGCACAAAGACGAGCCCTGGACAGCCAGCGTACCGCCCCGCTTGCGTGCCCTCCAAGATGCGACGGAAGAATCGCCTGAGAGCATTTTCTCCATCATTCGGCAGGGCGATATTTTGGTGCATCATCCCTACGAATCTTTTAGCGCCTCCGTCGAGAAATTTATTGCGGCAGCAGCGCTTGACCCCAAGGTGCTGGCGATCAAAATGACGCTCTACAGAACTTCTGGAGACTCGCCGATCGTCAAATCTCTGATCACGGCTGCCGAAAACGCCAAACAAGTTGCCGCCTTGATTGAGCTAAAGGCACGATTCGATGAAGAAAACAACATCAACTGGGCGCGTAAGCTGGAGAAAGCGGGTGTGCATGTGGTGTATGGCTTCGTCGAGCTAAAAACCCACACCAAAGTCGTGCTGGTGGTGCGGCAAGAGGGCGATCGCATTCGTCGATACGTTCACATTGGCACGGGTAACTACAACTCCAAGACTGCCAAGCTTTACACCGATTTAGGTCTGCTCAGCTGTCGAGAAGATCTGGGTGCCGATTTGACCGATTTGTTCAACTACCTGACGGGCTTCTCACGGCAGCGATCGTACCGTAAGCTCTTGGTGGCTCCCGTCAATCTGCGCGATCAGATGGTTGCCCTGATTAACCGAGAGGTAGAGCATTGCAGGAACGGTAAATCCGGTCGCATTATCGCCAAAATGAATTCCCTGGTTGATCCAGACATCATCAAAACTCTGTATGAAGCGTCAAACGCTGGGGTGAAAATTGATGTGATTGTGCGAGGCATCTGCTGTCTGCGTCCGGGAGTCAAAGACATGAGCGAAAATATCCGGGTGATGAGCATCGTGGGGCGCTATCTAGAGCACTCGCGGATTTTCTACTTCAACAACGATGGCAAAGAGGAAATCTATATCGGCAGCGCTGACTGGATGACCCGCAACCTCGATCGCCGAGTAGAAGCCGTCACGCCCATAGAAGATCCCGATCTATTGATTGAGCTGAAGGGCATTTTGGACACCTTGATGACCGACAATCGTCAGGCGTGGGATATGCAGAGCGATGGCTCCTACATTCAGCGTCGCCCTGCCGAAGGAGAACCTGAACGTAGCGCCCAAAAGCTGTTGACGGAAAAGGCAACGCGATCGAATAGCCCCACGCTTTAGTGTTCAGATTAGTGTTCAGAGAGTCCTCAAAAAACTATGACCTGAATACCACCAGCGCTTAAGCGCTAGAAAGGGGGCGCAGAGCGCCCCCTTTCAAAAAATTAGTCGATCTAAAAGCAAATATCCTTAGCCGACGATCGACCAGGTAACTCTCAGAGTGCCTGTGTTGTCGCCATAGTAGCCCAGCTGATCGTTGTTGACGAAATATACCGTTTCACCCGGTTGCAGCGTCACGGTCTGATTTTTGCCGTGAGCTACAGCTTGGTCGCCCTTGACTGCCACCAGTGCCGCTGGCGGAATGCCCTGAAAACGTGCGCAGCGCACGTCTCCGCCGAAATGGCCATCCGCAGACACCATAACGCTATGTCCAGGTGTGCCGCCATAGTTCCACTGCTGATCGTCGCTGGTCACAAAGTTAACGACGATCGCTTGGTCAAAGTTGTTAGTAAAGGTCGCGTTAGAGTCGTATTCCTGATCGGCATGGACTGCGATCTCGCCGCTTCCCTGAATCGCTGGGGTTTCCAATATAGGCTGAGGTTCCTGCGTGACTTGGAAAGAGGTGACTGGGCAGGCAATGCTGGCATCAATCTCTTCAACCTTCCGCACTCTGCGAATGAGCAAGATTTCCTCTTCACGACGGACGATCGTACGAACGGGCGCGATGCAAACAACGTCTATTTGAGGATTACGCGGAAAATCATCAAAACTCAAATCTTCTATCTGAATTGGGGGCTGAATTGGAGTTAAATTACTTTCATTCATGATCTACAAAATCTGCGAAAGGAAAAGCTGTACTTAGAGCTATCACGCAATCTCATGACAGTCAATAAGCCATAGGTTTGCGGAATTGAGGGTGCTACTGTATACCGATCGCTTGTTTTTATCGCGACCTTTTTGAAAGCTCATACCCATGTTCTACAGATTCAGCAAACTCAGGTCAATCAAGCCATAGCCCCACTTCGGGTCAAATGTTCCGGCAGGCTTTCCCGGAATCTGACAGGCATTCCGAAGCAGTTGTTTGACCTGGGCAAAGCCAATCTATTATTGCTCCGATGCCCGTAACGTTAGCGGATCTAATCCATTACCACAGGCACCAAATCCCCTTCCTGTACCCGCAAAACTCGATCAGCGCTCCGGGCAATGTCGGGGTTGTGGGTCGCCATAATTAGAGTCTTACCTGCACTTCGGGTTAGATTCAGCAAGATCTTCAGAACTTTTTGCCCCGTTTCCTCATCCAGATTGCCCGTTGGCTCATCGGCTAACACCAGCTGCGGATCGTGAGCCAGGGCACGAGCGATCGCCACCCGCTGCTGCTGTCCGCCAGAAAGCTTGTCGGGAAAGGTGTAGGCGCGATCGGCTAGATCCACCTGTGTGAGTAAGCTCAAAGCCGCTTTCTCAGCCGTATGGAAAGAGACTCCAGCTAGCTCTTGGGGCAGCGTCACGTTTTCTAAGACGGTGAGGGTCGGAATCAGGTTGAAAAACTGAAACACAAAGCCGATCTGGTCGCGCCGCAGCAGAGTACGCGATCGCTCGTCTAGCTCTGTGATCGCCACTCCGTTGATCCGAATGATTCCTGAAGAAGGTCGATCGATGCCGCTAATCAGGTTGAGCAGCGTACTTTTACCGCTGCCGCTGTTCCCTAGCAGCACCACAAACTCTCCAGGCTGAAACGTGAGATCAATTTCTTTAAAAACAGTCCGCCGCACTTCGCCTTCCTGATACAGCTTGCTCAACTGCTCAATTTGGATGAGCGCGCCCCCTGTTGCAGAATCCAAAGCGGCATCTGTCAACTCAGCCGCTGAGGGCGTTGACGACAGGAGATTCGACCACCAACTCTTTAGAGACATACTGCGTTTTGTAAAGTGAACTCGCCTTCCCCTGATCTTAAACAAACGTGAGTTCAACAGAGGCAAAAAGAGTGAAACAAAAGCTCGTTAAGCTGATGGACAAGATTTTGCGGCGCTAGCGATCGCGGATTGAGTCGGTCAATGACCTGCGCAAGAACTTGTGCTACAAACTTGTGCCACAAACTTATGCCAGATTGGACACTCGCGGCGGCGCAGCAGCTGGAATTTCTTTTGCCAATCGCAATCAGGCTGTAGCGCCGTTCGCGGCTATCATCTAATACCTTGCCTACGCTGGAAAAATAGTTTCCATCAACAAAGTTGACAGGAACGCCGATCCTGCGCCACAAATCACAAAGCCAGCAAACCGGAGAGGTAAACTAGGCTGCCCATCGGCTTGCTTAAGAATCACTCTACCCGCTAGAAACGCAGCGGTTGCCACCACCAGTTGGATTGCCGTAAACCCTGCCAGATAAGCAATCAGGGGTGTCATTTCGGCTCCGAAGATAGCTTCTCCATAGGCGTAGCCATGAAATAACCCGATAGCAGCAGCCAATCCAGTTAAAACCCAGGTGCTAGGGCGCTCTTTCAGCGCTAAAAAGATGCCAAACAGCAGAACAGAGCCTGAAATTACAAACTCAGCTGCTGGTAGAGGAGTCTCCGTTAAATGGAGCCATAGTCCTGCCATTGCTGCCAAAACAAAGGCGATCGGAATCTTAATCCCTTGACAGCCGATCGCACCCAGCAACCCGACTGCGACAACAAATGCAAAGTGGTCAAGACCGATGACAGGATGAGCCAGCCCTGACAGGAACCCCTCAGAGAAGTTAGCAGGCACTTTTCCATCCATTGCGTGGTGAGCCAGCGCAGGAGCAGGATTAAATAGAAGGCTTGCAATGGTAAGCAGTGCGACAAGCCAAACTTGCCCAAACCTAACTTGCCCGAATAGGTGAGCAAACTTGATGAACTTAAAAGAAGCAAAATGTTGCTCCATCCGTACCTCGCAGATGAAAAAGAATAGGTTAACGAGCCTCTAAAGGAGACATTGCACGAGCCTCTATAAGGAGACACTGCGCGATCGGCGGGCATCCTGACTCAGAGATTAACTCTCTTCACAGTTGCGGGACAGCGCCGGATTCACACCGGACTTTCCCCGTTACCTCTAGCAGCTGACCCCCACTAGAACCGATGCATCAGAGCATATCACCTTTAGAGTGGCTTCTAATTCCAAGATGAAAATTGGAGGGCTACTTCAGCAATAATTTGCAGCAGCTCATCGGTGAAGTTGTGCGGCGGCAGATAATTTCTAACCCAACACCAAAAACTCTTGACCGTCCGCACCAACGCAGTGTTGGGCTGCGCTGCTACAAGATACTGACTGAGTAACTACGAACCGCTTCGTCTACTGTCGCAATGGTCAAACCGTTTTGTAACGCTTGACAAATAAGCATTCTGTCAAATGGATCACGATGCAATGGTGGCAGTTTAGCTAGTTGAACTACACTACTCTCATCAAGAGCAAGACTAATAATCTGATGAAGATCCCGTTGTTTAGGTAAATATGTTCCAGGATGCTCCGGTAGAGGCAGTTTGCCTATCTGATACTTGACAATTGCTTCCCAAACCGAAATTGCGCTCAGATAGACTTCGTTATCCGGATCACGAATTGCATCCTGAACATCTGTTGACAGCTTGGTATTGCCACTGATGAACCAGAGGAAAATATGTGTGTCTAACAGAATTTTCATTCACCCTCGAATGCACTTAAAATTTCCTCCGGCAAAGGCGCATCAAAATCGTCGGGAACTACAAACTCTCCAGCACACAGACCGAAAGGTCGTAATTGCTTACCGTTAGACATAGCAGATCTAGTCTCAACTACTGACTTATCAGAGCGGAAACTAGATTCTATTTCGACTTTCAACTTACTGTTCTGTTCAAGCTCTTCGAGTCTATTAATATGCTCTTCGGTCTTTAGTACAATAAGACTGCTATAAGCTTTAAGCTGAGTAACTAAATTTGATAATTCCAAACCATTTTCAAAATATTCTTCTACATCACGAGCAGAGATAGAAATTGCATTCCTGGCACCGTCATGGATTTGTTTTAGTTCTAAAATTGAGAAGAAACTTACAAAAACATCAACGATTTCAGAAAGTAACAAGAAACCTGAGACAGCTCTTTCAAGATCTGCTTTATATTCACCAATTCTACCTTCGTTTATAAGGGAAAGACTAAGAAATAAATAGGAATATGCTGTAGAGAAATTGGTTAGATGATCGATCAACCTAATCACTTCGATCGCCTCTGGCATATCTTTGTAGTGTTTCCATACATCGAACCAAGAGTTGGTCAACTGGCTAAAGGTATTATATTTCTCTTGATAAGTTTTAGAGCTACTCTTGGCTTGCCCTAGCAAAAACTCTGTTTCTTCAATCAGATTTGCAATTAGGGTTTGATCTGAGCTTGCAAGAATACCATCAAGATGTTGTTTTAGATACTGAACATCCTCTAAAACAACTTGACTAAGAGTACTATGAACTCCTTCTATCTGAACATCGTTCATAACGGATATCTCCCAAGCATTACTAAAGAGTAGATAAACCACCTCTTCATTATAAGAACGTTCCGTCCGCACCAACGAGGTGTTGGGCGGCTGTCTCTAAGCTGTCGGAATCGTTGAATTCCACTCTGCGCTAAACGCCACTGCTCGACCTCTATTAACAGCCTTTTGATAGGCGGAAATAACTATTAACGAAACGACTAGCCTTACACTAGCTCGTCTAATGCGGCTGCAATCTCTTGAGAAATAGAGGGCAAAATTGCCTCGTTTTTAGCGTGAATCTTGCCCTCTATGAACACAACTAGAAGGTAGGGCGGGCGATCGGGTAATTCAACATATGCTGCGTCATGGCGAACCTGGCTAGTTTCTCCGGCTTTCGACCAAATCTGTGCGCCTCCGTACGGTAAGCCCGCTCCCAAAAAACCCGTCACCTGATTTTCTGGATTGGCTAAAAGATCTGCCGGATCAAGGCTACGCTTCATCAGCGCCATCATGGCTTGCGATCGCTCAGAGGACACCGCCACCCCGCCGATAATGCTATGCAACAGCATCGCGACGGCATTGGTCGTCAGACGATTGCGGTTTTCTAGCTTGGCTCCCAAAAACGATCGCTCTCTGCCGTAAGCGCCGTCACACCAAGTTTTTTGGTTGACGTTAATGCCCTCCAGCTCATCCCAGCCCAAAGACTGAAAGTAGCGATTGACAATATTGCGCTGCTGTTTCCAAGTCTCAAACGGTGCAGAGGATAGCTCCGGGCCGCTGGTGGTTCCCGTCAGCACATCGACCACTAAGCTGGTAGCATCATTGCTGGAATCCACGATCATGTCTCGTACTGCACGATCGACCTCTGGTGAAGGGGGAATCATAGCTTTTGCCTGCCACTCATGCACTGCCACCAAATAGAACAGCTTGACGACACTCGCCGGATAAATCAGTTCAGCTCCTCGATGGGCAAATCTTCGCGCTCCGTACTTCCAAAACTCCTCCGGTTTCAGCGCCCCCCCCGTGTTGACGGGCACCGGATCATCATAAACAACCCAGGTCAGGGCAATTTGATGGGGCATAAGTTCAGGAAATTCTGTCCAGGTTGCCCGAAGGACGCGATCGCCCAATTCACCCAGAAGGTCATCCGATCGAAAGCAGCGCATTGACAAGGATATGATGGGTAAGGGTCACAGAGCCTAGCAGCTCAAGCCTAACAATTTATAGCATCTTCCATCCCTAACCCTAGCTCACCGTGGTTTCCAGAACAGAGCTTCAAAGCATGATCGAGGCTGATCGGCAGGCAGGTCGATCGACAGAATACCAGTGTCAAGCCAACCTAAATTTGTATGACTCTCCCGCATTGACCTGTCTGGCAACTCAGGCAGTCACCGGGCGGCAGCTGCGAGTTGCCAGATTGAATAGCGATGTGCACAGCGATCGCCAGATTGATGAACAGGCAGTCCAGGTTAAGCTGTGTGAAGACGGCTATGGGGGTTGGCTACCTCTAGAAGACCTAGATTTAATTGAGGTGGCAGAATCTCCCTATCAGGCGATCGCTTTCTCTGAAGCCGAAATTGAGGCGCGTCTCCCACAGATCCTTGCCTTTGCGCAACGCGCCATGGCACAGCCAAATCACTATTTGTGGGGCGGCACTGTAGGTCCCAACTATGACTGCTCAGGGCTGATCCAGACTGCGTTTGCGGTGTCTGGCATCTGGCTGCCCAGAGATGCCTATCAGCAGGAAGAGTTTGCACAGCCCATACATCTGCAAATGAGCGAATCGACAGAGGATTCAAACCTATGGCTGAGCGCTTTGAAACCCGGTGACCTGATTTTCTTCGGCACTCGCGTCAAAGCGACCCATGTAGGGCTATATCTGGGAAATGGCTGCTATATTCACAGCTCTGGAAAAGACCAGGGACGCAATGGCATTGGCATCGATCGCTTGTCGGAAGGAGGCGATCGCATCAGTCAAGAATACTTCAAACAGCTTAGAGGCGCTGGTCGGATTGTAGGGTGCTACCAAACCGCCTGAGAGTCTATCGTTGCTGGGACTTACAATATTTAAAGGTCAGGAAGGGCATCGACGACTGACCGTGTTTCGTCTCGATGCCCTCGCTGGTTCGCTCCTCACACATTCGCAACTATAGCAAATCTTAAGCAAGTTTGTCATCTCCTTGAAGAAAATATTGCGCTGATGTGACACCAACCTCTATAAACAGGTGAGAGTGACAAGCTTTACAGCAGTTCTCAATTGCATAGACCACAGTTATTTTTTTAGAAGCTTCTAAAAAAATAACCCACACTTAACCAAACGCAAAGCACTGTAAGACAAAGCGAGAGCAATAAGGCAAGAGGAATCCCATGGCTACCTACCCAAATGATTTGAAATATCTTGACTCCCACGAATATGCTCGACTGGAGGGCAAAATCGCCACGATCGGCATTACGGCATTTGCAATCGATCAGCTCGGCGACATTGTGTTTCTAGAGCTACCCGCAGTCGGCGATGCCTTGCAGAAGGGAGAAACTTTTGGCACAGTCGAGTCTGTTAAGGCGGTCGAAGATTTGAAAGCGCCCATTTCTGGCACGGTACTTGAACGCAATGATGCCTTGATAGATGCCCCTGAACAGTTAGCTGAAGATCCTTACGGTGCAGCCTGGATGCTCAAGGTGCAGGTTGAAGAGGTGGGTGAGTTGGATGATGCGCTTTCGGCTGAAGACTATCGAGCGAAAGTAGAGGGCGCATAGCAGCTCAAGATTTGCAGCTCAAGATTTATTGCAAAATGTTTCAGAAATCGCTAGAACTGACTTACGTCCTCTTCTTCGATCGCCCTCCGGGAACTCACTCCTCTATGTCGTCACTCAAGCTCTCAACTTCTTCTCAAGATGCGGCTGGTCTAGGTGTTGCTGGTCTAGGTGTTGCTGGTCTAGGTGTCGCCGACCCAAGCGCAGCTGATCTGGGCGCGACTGGGTCGGCGACTGATTTGGGCTTTGAAGGACGGCATATTGGCCCTAGGGCGACAGAGGTACAGCAAATGTTGACCTTGCTGGGTCTAGCTTCTCTAGAAGATCTGATTGAAAAAACTATTCCAGCCGCCATTCGGCAAAAGCAGCCGCTTAATTTGGGAGCGGGCAAAAGTGAGCATGAGCTGCTGAAAGAGCTAAAGGCGATCGCGGCTCAGAACCAGATTTTTCGATCGTTCATTGGCATGGGCTATGCCAACTGCATTACGCCTCCCGTCATTCAGCGCAACATTCTGGAAAATCCGGGTTGGTATACCCAATACACGCCCTATCAGCCAGAAATTTCTCAAGGTCGATTGGAGGCGCTGCTCAATTTCCAGACAATGGTAATGGATTTGACGGGTCTAGAGATCGCCAATGCCTCTCTATTGGATGAGGCTACCGCCGCTGCCGAAGCCATGACCCTGAGCTATGGACTGCACAAGGGCAACGCAACCGCTTTTTGGGTGTCAGAATCTTGCCATCCGCAGACGATCGATGTCGTCATGACCCGCGCTAATCCTCTAGGAATTGAAGTGATTGTAGGCAGTCACCTTGATTTTGCCTTTGACCAGCCTATCTTCGGGGCTTTGCTGCAATATCCTGCTAGCGATGGCGCAATTTATGATTATCAAGATTTTTGCGATCGTGCCCATGCTTCAGGTGCGATCGTTACCGTTGCTGCCGATCTGCTGAGCCTAACTTTACTTAAGCCTCCGGGTGAGTTTGGAGCCGATATTGCGGTAGGCAATACCCAGCGGTTTGGCGTACCCTTCGGCTACGGTGGCCCTCATGCAGCCTATTTTGCCACTCGCGAAGCCTACAAGCGTCAGTTGCCGGGTCGTTTGGTGGGCGTATCCAAAGACCTGACCGGAAAACCTGCTTTACGTCTAGCACTCCAGACTCGTGAACAGCACATCCGTCGCGACAAAGCCACCAGCAACATCTGCACGGCTCAGGTTTTGCTGGCAGTCATGGCAGGTATGTATGCCGTCTATCACGGTGCAGACGGGCTGCGCCGTATCGCCGATCGCGTCCATGCCCTCACCGTCACCCTAGCAACAGCGCTGGAGAAGCTAGGCTATGGGCTGGGTACAGAACCTTACTTTGATACGCTGCGAATAGAGGTAGGCAAGCGACAAGCTGAGATTTTGGGACGGGCGATCGCTCAGCAGATCAACCTGCGAACCATTGGGGAAGAGGCGATTGGCATCTCTCTGGACGAAACAACGACACTTCAGGATTTACAAGACTTAGTAGAGATTTTTGCAGATGAAGAAATTTCTGAAGTGGGTTCTACATTACCCCTCGCCTTGGAATCTTCACTTGCCGCCATTCCTCAAATTTTCCAACGCAAGTCTTCCTACCTTACCCACCCGACGTTTAGTCTCTACCGCTCTGAAACTGAGCTTCTGCGCTACATTTACCGTCTGCAAGCTAAGGATTTGTCTCTGACGACCGCCATGATTCCCCTTGGCTCCTGCACCATGAAGCTCAATGCTACGGCAGAGATGATTCCGGTGACTTGGGCAGAATTTGCCAATATCCACCCCTTTGCACCGCTAGGCCAAGCCCAGGGCTACCAAATCTTGTTTCGGCAGCTAGAGGCATGGCTGGGCGAAATTACCGGATTCGACGGCATTTCTCTGCAACCCAACGCCGGATCGCAGGGCGAATATACGGGGCTGCTCGTTATCCGTCAGTATCATCAGCAGCGCGGTGAAGGATATCGAAATATTTGTTTGATTCCAGAATCTGCTCACGGCACGAACCCGGCGAGTGCTGTCATGGCGGGTATGAAGGTTGTGCCCGTTATCTGCGACAAAGAGGGCAACATCGATATCGCCGACCTCAGCGCCAAGGCTGAGAAGCATAAAGACCAGCTTTCGGCACTCATGGTGACTTATCCCTCTACTCACGGGGTGTTTGAGGAAGGGATTCAAGATATCTGTGCGATCGTTCATGCTAATGGCGGTCAGGTCTACATGGATGGAGCCAACATGAACGCTCAAGTCGGGCTTTGCCGTCCGGCTGACTTCGGTGCGGATGTTTGTCATCTCAATTTGCACAAGACTTTTTGCATTCCCCACGGGGGCGGTGGACCTGGCATGGGGCCGATCGGCGTGAAGGCTCATCTAATCCCCTTTCTGCCCGGTCATACCGTGGTGCAAATGCCGGAAGAATCCATGGCTCATATTGGCGCAGTGTCGGCGGCACCTTGGGGCAGCAGCAGTATTCTACCTATTTCCTGGATGTACATCGCGCTCATGGGCGGCACGGGTTTAACCAGAGCCACGGAGATTGCGATCCTCAACGCCAACTACATTGCCAAACGGTTAGAGGGGCATTATCCAGTGTTGTATAAGGGCAAGAATGGCTGGGTTGCTCATGAGTGCATTCTGGATCTACGCCAGTTCAAAAAAACTGCGGCGATCGAAGTAGACGATATTGCTAAACGGCTGATTGACTATGGCTTTCATCCGCCGACAGTCTCTTGGCCCGTGGCGGGAACCGTCATGGTAGAGCCGACTGAAAGCGAATCCAAGCAGGAGTTAGACCGCTTTTGCGACGCGATGATTGCCATCCGCGAAGAGATTCGGGAGATCGAGTCTGGACAGGCAGACCCGCAGGATAATCTTCTGAAAAACGCCCCCCACACAGCGGCTATTTTGTTGAGCGATGACTGGCAGCATCCCTACTCGCGCACTAGGGCGGCATACCCTACATCCTGGACACGCGAAAATAAGTTCTGGGCTGCTGTCGGGCGAATTGATAATGCTTACGGCGATCGCAATTTGGTCTGCTCCTGTCTACCTATGGATGCCTATGCAGATATCTAGACTAGACGATGAGAATAAGGCTGACCTATGGCTTCTTCAGTGCGGCGATCGCTCCTAGCTCAACCCATCACAGATGAGGCTTTTCGTCCTTACGGGCAGGTGATTTTTGCGGCTAAAGACGGCAAAGCTTACGATGCAGAGGATGCACAGCTGGCGCTAAGTGACGGCATTCCTCGCTTCTATATCATGCGGCTGCATTGTCCAGGACGGCGATTCTCTCACATCACCTGCCATCAAAACTGTACGCAGTGTTTGGGTTCTCTAGGGGGTCAATCCTGGCTCCTAGCGGTTGCGCCCCCCTGTGAAGCAGACAGCCCTGCCTGGGAGGCGATCGTCGCCTTTGTGATTCCGGGAAACTGCTTTGTCAAATTAGAGGTAGGCACTTGGCACGCAGGGCTCTACTTTGATCAAGAAGCGATCGATTTCTATAACCTAGAACTCAGCGATACCAACAGTGCAGATCATCATACCTGCGACCTCAGAGACACCTACGGCATAGAGTTTGAGATTATGCCAACTTAAATTAGACCTCTTGCAAATTAGTTTTAGTGGGGGCTGCGCCCCCACTAAAACTGTTCTAAAACTGGCAACAGCAGAGGGAAGGCAATGCCGCTATGAAAAACTTCCAGCCCCCAATTTTAGACTAATTGAGTTCTTTAACAGCCGTCACAAGGCTAGCAACAACGTCCTTGGCACCGCCGAAGAGCATCATAGTTTTGTCCTTGTAGAACAGCTCATTCTCAACGCCTGAGAAGCCCGTGTTCATACTTCGTTTGATCACGATCGTATGCTGCGCTCTATCCACTTCTAGAATCGGCATTCCATAAATGGGGCTGCTCTGGTTAGTGCGCGCTGCCGGATTGACCACATCATTGGCTCCAATGACCAATGCCACATTGACGCGATCGAACTCTGGGTTAATGTCATCCATGTCATAAAGCTGCGGGTAGGGCACATTGGCTTCAGCCAGCAGCACATTCATATGTCCCGGCATCCGGCCTGCAACCGGATGAATCGCATATTTCACATCCACGCCGAGTCGCTCTAGCTGATCAGCAAGCTCCCGCACCGCGTGTTGGGCTTGAGCCACCGCCATGCCATAGCCAGGAACAATTACCACCGATCGCGCATAGCCCAGCATCATTGCCCCTTCTTCGGCATCGATCGTGTGTAACGTGCGATCCTGTGATCCTTCTCCAGCCGCCTCTTCAAACTTTTTAGCAGAGCCAAACGCGCTGAAGAGAACATTGCTCAAAGAGCGGTTCATTGCCTTACACATGATCTGGGTCAGGATGATGCCTGATGAACCTACTAGCGCGCCAGAAATAATCAGCATGTTGTTATTCAGGACAAATCCGGCTGCACTTGCCGCTAAACCTGAGAACGAGTTCAACAATGAAATGACTACCGGGGTATCTGCACCCCCGATCGGCAGGACGAACAAAACACCCAAGACTAGCGAGATCGTAGTCAGACCCAAAAAAATCGTTGAACTGTGAGGATGGGCAATTAACAATCCGCTGCCTACGAGGAACGCAATCAGCAGCGAAATATTAAACGGCTGCTGAAAGCCAAAGGTAATGGGCTGTCCCGTAATTAACCCCTGAAGCTTGACAAATGCCAGCATGCTACCCGTAAAGGTGATACCACCAATTAGCACACTCAAGATGATAGTCACGGTTTCACTCAGGGGAATCTCTGCCTGCTGCATGTATCGCCAGTATTCCCCGATCGCCACTAAAGCCGAAGCGGCTCCCCCAAATCCGTTGAGCAGCCCCACCATTTGCGGCATGGCCGTCATTTCGACCCGCTGCGCCATGACTGCGCCAATGGCTGAACCCAGTAGAATTGCCACCAGAATCATCTGATAATTCAAAACACCCTGATTCAGCAATGTTGCCACGATCGCCACCAGCATCCCGATCGCCGCCACCAGATTACCCTGACGGGCGCTGGCAGGAGAGCCAAGCTTTTTTAATCCGACAATAAATAGCCCTGCTGCCACGAGGTAGCTGAGTTCAATCCCTGAAGGTAAAAATTCGCTGAGATTCATGCTTTCACGTCCTTCTTCTTAAACATTTGCAGCATTCGATCGGTGACGAGGAAACCGCCCACCACGTTGATTGTGGCTAATACCACCGCCAGTAACCCTAAAATCACCGTTAGATTCCAATTTTTATCTCCTGCTACTAGCAAAGCGCCGACGATCGCAATGCCCGAAATGGCGTTGGAGCCAGACATCAGCGGCGTGTGTAAAGTCGGAGGAATTTTGTTGATCACCTCAAAGCCAATAAAGGTCGCCAGTACAAAAACCACCAAACCTGTAATCAGTGGGTCTATCATGATTTGCTCTTTTTCCTAATGTGTTGTATCGACGAGCCAGTCGTTAATGCGTCACTGCTACTGTTTCGCCCAGCAGATCCCGCACACGCGCGTTGCGAATTTCGCCAGCATGAGTGACGCAGGTGCTCCCCGTGATTTCGTCTTCAAAGTTGAGGACAAGATTGCCGTCTTTGACCAAATACTGCACCAGAGTCAGCAAGTTCTTGGAGTACATTTGGCTGGCGTGAATCGGCATGGAGGCAGGCAGGTTAATGGGACCCAAGAGGGTGACACCGTTACGGACGATCGTCTGACCGGGTTCAGTCCCTGCGCAGTTGCCACCCTGCTCCGAGGCGAGATCGACTACAACCGCACCTGGCTTCATAGAAGCCACCATGTCTTCAGTCACCAGTCGGGGAGCCTGTCTACCGGGAACCTGCGCCGTCGTGATCACCACATCGGCAGTCTTAACATGCTCTGCGATCGCCTCCTGGGTCTTCTGCTTAGCTCGGTCGGACACCTCTTTGGCATAGCCGCCTGCCGCCACTGTATCCTCATCTAGCTTGACTTCAACAAACTTTGCCCCCAGGCTCTGCACCTCTTCTTTGACGGCAGGGCGGATATCAAAAGCCTCTACCACTGCGCCTAAGCGACGGGCAGTGGCGATCGCCTGTAATCCAGCCACCCCTGCCCCAATAACAAACACCTTTGCCGGGGGAATAGTGCCCGCCGCCGTAGTCAGCATGGGGAAAAACTTAGGGGAGGTTGCCGCCGCCAGAAGCACCGCCTTATACCCGGCAACGCCAGCCTGAGAAGAGAGGGCATCCATGCTTTGCGCCCGACTAATGCGCGGAATCAGCTCAATGCTAAATGCCGTAATCTGGCGATCGGCTAAACGCTTGATCAGCATCGGTTCTGCTAGCGGATTGAGAAAGCTGATGAGCGTCACGCCTTCTCGGAGCAAATTCACCTCATGCTGTCCGTCATCCCGCTGTTGAGGGGGCTTCACCTTCAGCAAAATATCTGCCTGGTGCCACAGATCGGCAGTCTCTGAAACGATTGTCGCACCTGCCGCCTCATAGTCTGCATCAGCGAACGAGGACTGTTCCCCTGCGCCCGCTTCCACCACAACCTCAAACCCTTGTTTGACCAGCCGACTGACGGTGTCTGGAATCAGGGCGACTCGGCGCTCGCTCACTTCAATTTCTTTTGCGATCGCGATTTTCATTCACTCTCCTAAATCAAGTCTTGAAGTTCTCTAATCTGGTTTCTATAGCAACCGCCAAGGCGGTTAGGACGAGGACATTTTGGGTGGAGCGCTTCGCGCCCCCCAAAATATCCTAAGCAAACTGGCGATCGCTATAAATGAGGGAGTCTAAATATAGCGGGTTTTGGGATATCTCAGGTCACGAAACCTGGATAGCCACAAAAATTGAATAGTCACAAGAACGATAGGGTCGCGAAGATTACACGTAAAAATCATACGTAGCAGATCTCCACCCATATCATCCTCCCTACACACAATAGTGCTGCCTCACGGCTGGAGAAGATTTCTACAGATTTAGATCACATCCCCTTAAGAAAGCATCACTATCTTGGAAACATTAATTAGCTTTACATTATCAAACGCAACAATTGAGCCATCCTCAATAGATCACAAAACCCTAGAAGCTGGATTTCAAAAGCGCTCCGCGCTTTTGAAATCCAGCTTCTAGGAAAAATATGAAGACTTTAGTACCTACTGATCCTACAGAGCAGGGCTGATTTATTAGACCTCTTGCAAATTAGGTTGAGTGGGGGCTGCGCCTCCACTCAACCTAATTCCAAAACTTTAATCTGCAAGAGATCTACTGAAGGGAGAAAGACGAATGCGATCTTGTTTAGGCGCACCGAAGGTCATCACAGTCAACCTCATAAGATTCTCGCATGTTCTACCCTCTCTGGTCTATAGATGGGATCTATACTGACCTAGGGAAAAACTACTGTGAGCAGAAGTATCGCGAACGCTAAGTCAAATCCAGGAAGACAGCTCAGTTTCTCGGCTTTGACGTAGCCCCTCAATCCCCTCATTCTGAAAGTGTTTCTTGAGAGAGCTAATGATGAAAATTTATCTGGCGGGCCCTGATGTGTTTTTGCCCAATCCGCTTCAGGCGGCAGCAGCAAAGCAAAATATTTGTACAGCTTACGGATTTGAGGGCATGTTTCCCTTTGACAACGAGCTAGATTTTTCGAACTTGTCGCCTTTTGACGCGGGTATAGCGATCTACAAAAGCAACCTAGCGCTGATGGATCGCTGTGACTTAATTGTGGCAAATATGACCCCGTTTCGAGGTGTGAGTATGGATGTGGGAACTGCGTTTGAGATGGGCTACATGGCGGCTCAGGGAAAGCCAGTGTTCGGCTACAGCAATGATGGACGACTGTATACCGATCGCGTACCTGTCCTTACACCAGGGATTGATGATCAGGGGCAATCGATCGAGTCTTTTGGAATGCACGACAATCTGATGTTAGAAGGAGCAATTTATACAAGCAACGGTATATTTCAATGCGAGCAGGCTTCCTCAGAGGATTACTATACGGCACTGAGCGTGTTTGAAGAAGTCATCAAACTTGCTGCCAATCAATTACTTAAATTAGCACCGTAAGTAGAACATTTTTACCATGATTTCTACAAAATCTAAGATTATTTTGGATACCGATCCAGGGGGTGACGATTGCTTTGCTTTCCTGTGGCTCATCAGCTTAGCCAAACAGGAAAAAGCTGAGATTGTTGCGGTTACGAGCGTGGATGGTAACGTTAGCGCTCAGCTAACATTTGCTAGCTCTTGCAAGCTCTTGAAGCTTTGCAACTTTGATGATGTGGAGGTGGGGCGCGGTGTCATTGGTGGCTCGAAGCGCGATGACATAGAAGATGCAGGAACAATTCACGGCATGGACGGCTTGGGAAATTTATCCCATACGTTGCCAAAGCCAGAACAGAAATATGAATCGGCGCGATACTCAGATGACATCTTAATTGAAAAGCTGAGAGAATTCCCTGGAGAGATTACGATCGTAGCGATCGCTCCTCTGACCAATCTAGCCGCTGCCGAAAAGAAGTCACCCGGCATTCTAGATCTGGCAAAAGAAATCGTGATCATGGGTGGCGCGTTCAAGGTACCTGGAAATATCACTTCAGAGGCTGAGTTTAATATTGCCTACGATCCAGAAGCAGCAAAACTAATCTTCGATCGATATACTCACTTGGTAATTTTGCCGCTCGACATTACTCAAAATATTGTTTTTACGAATGAAATGGCGGAGCATGTGGCGGAAGTGAATTGTGAGCATGCGATCGCTCAATTCATCATTGCGCTCTGCAAGTTCATGGCAGGAACAGCAATGGCATTTCGAGAAACCTCTGGTTTACAAGGTTTCTTGGTGCATGATGCTGCGACGTTAGCTTACCTGTTCTATCCAGAAACCCTGCTATTCCGCCGAGCGCAAGTCCAGATTGAAACTCAGGGCGAATGGACAAAAGGCAAAACGCTTTACGACGATCGCCATAAAACTAAGATAGGAGCGAATGCCTGGGTGGCAATGCAGGTAGACAGCGTTAACTTGTTGGCTGCAATAGTAGAAGACTTAAAGTATTTACTGGCGAATGTCTAGGTACAGATTTTTTGTTGCTTGTGCAGCTTCAGGTATCCAGCTGATGACCGCAGCTAGAACAGAAGCGATCGGCAGACTGGACTGCAACGCCGCACTGACTGCAAAACTGACGGGTGGCGGGTGGCGCTGGAGGTGCGGTAGGAACGCCCATCTGCATAGACATATCACCCATTTTCATTGCCATCGGCTTCAAGCTCATTTGCATATTTCCCATCTGCATGGGTTTCATGGGCTGCATAGGCTGCATTGGCTCGATCGGTGACATCATGGGTGGCATTTGAGATGGGCTATCAAGCTGCTGCATCTGTATCTGTTGGGCATTGTCAAGCGCAGGTACGCTGCTCAACACTCCGATGCTACTGCCTTGAATTTGCACGAAATATTCGCCTTGCGCAGTTTTCAGCTTCACAATCACGCCATTGGCTACGCGAAACACCTCTGGATCGGTCGTCCAACTTCCGGTCTGGATGCTTTGAGTCGCTTGCTGCTGCTGCCCTCCGCCGCTACTAGATAGCATAACCAGCGTTTGCGTTCCCGACTGATCTAGAAAAAGATGCTGCCCGTTGCCTAGCTCACATTGGTATGCCATAGTCACCTCGTCTGCACTCTAGTATCCAAATATTCTAGGATCTTGGGATCTGATGTTCTGGGATTCAGCTATTCTGGAGTTCTAAAAATCGACACCATTAACTGTGTCTAGGGTTCGATAAAGTCGTAAAGAACTTCTCCCGATTCGTCCTCATACTCTTCATTCTCCTGACGGGAAGCAGAGGTTGAGGAAACGGTAGGATCGATCGCTTGCTGTAGCCGATCTTGGAAATCATCAGACTCTAGAAAGCCTACCAAAATTTCATCAGGTTCGTCTTCAATGTCATCTTCTGCATATTCTGCATACAGATCTTGCTTTTTATCCAGATGCTTACCGAGATGCTGGGCGATCGCTTGATAAACAACCTGCTCAACACTTTGCCCAGTCTGCCGAGCCAAGCTTTCCAGATCGGTTTGCCAAGACTGAGGAATAGAGCATTTGATTCGAGGGAGTTCAGCCATAGGACTTATGTTACAGCGCTTTGCGCTGGGTTGAGAGTGGGTATTTTTTAGAAGCAGTGCGGAGCGCGGCTTCTAAAAAAATACTCTGATTTATGCAATTGAAAATTGCTGTAGGTAAAGATTACTTAGGGCGTTCTGGCAGAGAGCAAGGCATCTAGGCGATCGGCATAACCCGTCAACTCAACGTAGCCTTTGCCTTGAATCGGCTGATTTTCGGAGCTGCCCTCAAAGGCGACTGCCCCTTCCCAATAGGTTGCCGTTGAGGTGTTGAGTTCTTGGTTGGGCATCAGGGGTTTTGCCTGTAGCGTTAGATCGAGCTTGGGGATAGCGATCGTCCATTTCGCTGGATAAATTGCTCCGCTTTGAGGACTTTTCCAGGTATCTAGCACCTTTATCTGCCAGTCTTGGGCATTTAGAGGCTGTGTTTCTCCTGTTGCTGTAATGTAAGTTCCCGCAGAAGTTGACTCCAGCGTGCCGTCGTCGTGCCGTAACAGATACAGCATCAGGGCTGAGCCGTTGTCAAACTGCATCGAAAACCAATCCCATCCCACGGTTCCAGCGCTGAGTGAGCTAGTGGAATACTCATGATCTTTCCAGGTTAATCCTGTGACTTCATAGGTTTTCCCATTAATGGTTACTTTTCCACTCGTTGGCTGTTGCACGAGTGAATAATAGTAGGATGCGTTACCCGGTTCCAAGCCTTTGACGCTGAAGCCGCGATCGCCTTGCAACACAGGCAAAGTTTGTTTAACAACTAAATCTAGCGCCACGTCTGAGGTTTGGGCTTGCAGCCGAACCTTGCCGGGTTCTACTTCGTTGGCTGACCAATCCTCTAGCCAAACCTGATAGGGTGCTGCCGTCACGCCTGCCAAATTGACATTGCCCCGGCTAAACCGCTCGTAGGGATAGAAATGGCGATCGGCAATATCGCTGACCGTAAAGTGAGCAGAGTAAACCTGCTGACTGCGCCAGTTTGAGGCTAGGGCGATCGGTTGCTCAGACTGAGAAGAAAGAGTCGGCGGGGTGAGAGCCTGCCGAAAGAAAGTGAGCTGAAAGCCAAACGGACGACCTTCTGCGGTTTCCAGATTGCCTGTGTAGTACCACCATTCGGTCTGGTAGCCTTCATGTGCGCCAAAGTCTTGAGGAAATTGCCAGGTTTGCGGAGCTGTAACTTTGCGAAATTCAGCAGTACTTACAGGCGCATCCAGCCAGGTGAGTTGGGCATTGGCGGCTTGGGCAGCAGGGACTCTAAAAAATCCCCCAAGGGTGATGCAAATGATTAGAATCGTGAAGAAGAATTTCATGGGCATTATTCTTGACGGACAGCAGTAGAGATATTCATTCGACTCAGACGAATTGCTGGATACAGCCCTGCCAGAAGCGCCGCGACGATCGCCACCAGCAATGCCTGCCAGAAGTATCTGCCCTCCAGCACCATTTGCAGCGTCCAGCCAAACGATCGCACGTTGATGACATAGATCAAAATCCAGGCAAGCGCATAGCCCAGCGGCATAGCAAAAACGCCCGCCATCGTGCCCATTAGCCCAGTTTCCAGCAGAGTCATCAGCCCTAACTGGCGGGGAGTCATACCTGTCGATCGCAAAATACCGATCTCGCGGGTGCGCTCTAGCTGAAGGCTCATCAAGGTGCTGAGTACGCCAATAAACGCCACGACAACTGCTAAAAGGCGCAGAGCGTCCGTGATGGCAAAAGTGCGATCGAAGATCTCCAGCGAACCTTCACGCAAGCTGCGATTGGACTGCACTGAGAGACTTTGCTGACCTTTAAACTGCTCACGAATGGCGTTAACCGTGTCTTCAACAGAGACTTGAGGAGATACAAATAAACCGAGTGAGGCAATGCGATCGTCATGCCAAAGAGATTCGTAAATATCATTATCAAGAATGATGGTTCCCTGATCAGAGGAATAGTCATAGAACACCGCCAGGACTGGAAAAGTGCGATCGCCTGCCGGAGTTTCCAACGTAATGGTTTCAGGATTGCCCTTCAGATTTTCTCGAATAATCAGCGCTTCTGAAATAATGGCTCCCTGTCCCGCATCCATTTCATCCCAAGGATCGGCGCCCAAATCTGCCCGAATCCAGGCATAAGGGCGCTTGCCATTAGACACGTCTCCGTCGGCAGAAATCAGCTTCGCGGGCTTATCGCGGATTTGGTCGTCAAAGCCCAAAACCCTCACATCTGCATCGTTATAGGTGACGGCGCGATCGATTCCCGGAAAGGTTTGCAGCGCGTGGGCGATCGCCGGATCGACCTTGCCCAAAACTCGATTGGCGGTTGTAGTGGGCGGCGAAACGTAAATATCTGCCTGCAAAGTCTGATCAAGCCATTGCACCACCGTGCCGCGAAACGAACCGACCATCACCGACACGCCGACAATTACGGAAACCGACACCATCAGCGCCGCGATCGCCACCGACGTCCGGCTGAGCGATCGCAAAATGTCTCGCGGAGCCAGCCGTCCAATAATTCCCAGTAGGCGACCGCCAATTGGCACAAATCCCTGCATTGTTACGGTCATCAGAGGTGGCACCAGCAAGGCAGATCCCAGCAACACCGCAAACAGCCCCGTGAACGCCGCTACCAGCCCTGAGCCTTGCCAGCGCAACAGCAAAATACCCGCCAGGGTCAGCCCCGCCCAGGCAAACACAAGCTTAGGCAAAAGCGCCTGGACTTTACCTTCTAGAGTCGATCGCTGAAGCGTCAGAGTTGGCGGGGTGTTCATCGCCTCCAGAGCGGGCAGTCCTGAAGCCAGCAGTGCCGAGGCAATGCCGACTACCAGACCTTTTGCGATCGTGCTGTTGGCTAAAGTCACCTGCTGCACATTCACCACAAAGTAGAAGTCGTTGATCGTCTGAGTGATCAAGCCCACAATGCTGCGCCCCAAGACAATCCCCAATCCCACGCCCAGAGCTGAGCCAATAACGCTAAACAACGCCGCCTCGCCCAAAATCAGGGTAAACAGCTGTCCCTGAGTCACTCCCAAACAGCGCAAAATTCCAAAGAGAGGACGGCGCTGAATCACGCTAAAGGTGACGGTATTGTAGATCAAAAACATGCCAACGACGAGCGCCAGCAGACTCAGAGCCGCCAGATTTAGCTCAAAAGCTGCCGTCATCTGCTGCACCGCGTTTTTCTGAGCCTCAGCGGTTTCCAGCTTAATGCCAGCCGGAAGAAGAGCGGCGATCGCCTCCAGATCTTCCGGTTCTCGCACAATCAGATCAATTTCGCTGAGGGTGCCCACCTGCCCCAGAATTTCTTGCGCGGTGGCAATATCGGCAAACAAGAAGTTGCTTAATGCCCGTCGATTCAGGGAGTCGCTAGTTTCCAAAATTCCTGCTAGCGTTGCAGTCCGAGCCTGTCCAGCAACATCTAAGTGCAGCGTCGCGCCCAAAGTCAGGTCATACTGTGCAGCAATTTCTTTGGATAAGACCAGAGTATCGGGCTGGGTAAGGAACTGCACAAACCCGGTTCCTTGACTGCCTACATCCTGGAAGTAGCTGCGGAACGGCGATTCTGCAAACAAGTCCACGCCCACGAGCCGCATCGGCTGGTCGCCCAGTTCGCTGACCCGCACATAGCCCTCGACCACGGGCGCCGCCGGAACGCGATCGACTGAGCGCTTCAGCTTGGCGTAGACTGACTCATCGACACCTGTGGGGGCGATCGCCACAATGCGGTGGGTTGCCCGTCCGGTAATGGCATCTGTCGAGAGTGAAAAGGCGCGCTGAGCGGAGCCATTAGCCAGATCGATCGACACCATCATGGCAACACCCAAGGCAATGCCCAAGATGCACAAAACGTATTGCAAAGGACGCTGACGGAGACGCTGCCATGCCAGCCGCCAAAGCGGACGATTGGACAGGATAGGGATAGGAGAGATCAGCATACTGGTCACAGTACAAAATCACAGTACAAAAGCAGGGCGGAAGAACAGGGCACCAGCCAAACTGTAACAAAGTATTGCGAAGCTTGGAACGACCTTCGATTCTGGAGCTTAATACCGATTTAAACGAATTTGTGGGCACATCGAACCTCAGAAGGGGCTTAGCAATGCCAAGCCCGTACCGGGGTCGCGGTTCCAATTCAAATTGGTATTAGGGCGTGTTTTAAAACTGTAACCACAAGACAATAGAGGCTAGAGTCAGCATGGCAAGGTAGTTTTCAGCCTTTTTCTCATAGCGAGTGGCAACTCGACGAAACTGCTTGAGGCGGTTAAAACATCGCTCAACTCGGTTCCTCTGGCGGTACAGAGTCTTGTCAAACTTTCCTCTGTGTTTTTCAGTGGCTTTGCGAGGAATGGTAAAGCGAATGCCGCGACGACGTAAATAGTGACGAATCTTGCCGCTGCTGTAACCCTTATCGGCAACGACTCGTTTGGGACGTATCCTGGGGCGACCTGAGCCTGCCCGTTTGATTGCGCCCTGCTCCATCAAGGATTCAAAGACGACGGCTTCATGCCGCTGCCCCACCGTGACAACAAACGTAATCGGCAGTCCGTTGCCGTCGCAGCGCAAATGAATTTTGGTACTGAACCCGCCTTTTGACCAACCCAGGGCTTCCCGTTGCTGCACCTGCTCAGTTGGCGAGAACATACTCAGTGGATCGATCGCCTCCCTTATTGCCCCGGCTGCATGTTGATGCGCTCGAATCACACTACCGTCAACCTGATGGAGTTCCCAATCGAGGGCTCTTCCCAACTTTTGGTGATCCTGAAATCCTTTTTCAGAAGGTTTGTTAC
>NZ_JCACIN010000070.1:0-34189 GCF_059504425.1 Drouetiella sp. | reverse complement strand
AAACTCCGTTCTACCATCTTTCTTTACCACTATTTATATTTCGGACAGGTCTATTTGAAGTGAGAGCATTCTTATTTGAAGTGAGAACATTGCGGGTTAAAACAGCAAAGTTTCAGGTTGAAATGAAAATACTCTCATTTGAAACGAGGTAATTTTGGGTTGCGATCGAATTAGTCCTGTTTGAAATGAGAATGTTCTTGCTTGCAGTGAAATCACTCTCGTCTTAGATAGAAATTCTGGAGTTTTGAAGGCGATCGTTCCTATTTCTCATCCAAACAGCGGAGAATTGGGCTAGAACTAGGTAAAAATTAGCCCCAGTTTTAACCGTTTATGGAACTCGTCACGCTTGCTGCTACGCTTGCCACGCTGTTTTTTTCGGAAGCGCTGAAGGAGGGCGGCAAGACGTTGGGTAAAGAAGTGTCTGAACGCACGGCACAGCTCGTTACTTCTGTACGCAACAAGTTTAAGTCGTCTGGAACAGAGGGATTGTTGGTGCGGGCAGAGAAGCAGCCCTCAGAATCAAATATTGCTTTGGTGGAAGCAGAGCTAGTGGCACAGATTGAGGAAGATCCGTCCTTTGCCACACAGCTTCAGGATCTGGTGCAACAGCTTCAGGCGGCGGGGGTGGTGCGTCAGGTGATGGCAAGTGGACTCGATCTCTCTGGCGATCTGGAAGCGGGCGATTTGACACAGCGATCGACTCAGGCAGGTGCAGTAGATCAGGTAATGCTGGCGGATGTGAAGGCGCAAAATATCAAGCTGGGTAATCTGACGCAGGACAGCTAGGGGCATGAGTCAGTCAGAGGGTCTACCAGAGGAAAGTATTTCAGCCGCGAAGCAGATCAGGCAAAGTATTTTCGAGAATGTGCAGGCGACGAATATCCAAACCGGGGATATTCATCAAACGATTCATTTGCCCTCAGCCGATCGCCCCACAATAACCCAGCTATCTGAAATTCCCTATCGCGGATCGCCTCATTTTTTGGGGCGCGATCGGGCAATGGCAGACCTGCATCAGGCTTTGCAGCAGAACGATCGCGTGGCAATTACGGCGATCGCTGGGATGGGGGGCGTAGGCAAGACGGAATTGGCGGTTCAATATGCGCGGCAGCACCGGGAGAGCTATCCGGGTGGGGTCTGTTGGCTCCGCGCTAGAGAAAGCAGCCTGGAAGCGCAGCTTTTGCAGAAGGTGGAGCTGGAGTTGAGGCTGTCGGTGCCGCAAGAGTGGCGGGGAAAACTGCTGTCGTTGGCGGAGCAGGTGCAGTGGTGCTGGCACAACTGGCAGCCGGATGGCTTGGTGCTGGTGGTGCTGGATGATGTGACAAGTTTGGCGGACTGTCGGGCAGTATTGCCCACGGATCAGCGGTTTCGGGTGGTGCTGACGACGCGGCAGCGGGGGCTGGATGCTAGCTTTGTGGAGCTGCCGCTGGATGTTTTGGCGGAAGAGGATGCGATCGCCCTCTTGCAGGAGGTGATTGGGGCAGCGCGAGTGGCGCGAGAGCCATCTGAGGCGGCAGAGCTGTGTGCCTGGTTGGGATACCTGCCGCTGGGACTGGAACTGGTGGGGCGATATTTGGGAGGCGATCGATTCCTCTCTTTGGGCGAGATGCTGGAACGGCTGAAGGCACAGTCAATTCAAGATCCTTCGGTGGATCGAGACGCGCAGTATCAAATGACGGCACAGCTAGGGGTGAAGGCGGCGTTTGAGTTGACCTGGCAAACCCTGGATGCGGCAACGGCAGAGGTGGCGATGCTGCTGAGTTTGTTTGCAGCGGATGTGATTCCCTGGTCTTTGGTGGAGTGGATGATGCAGCGGGTGCATGGCGAGGAGTCCGCTGTCTCTGATGCCAGACGAGAGCTGGATAATCGCTACCTGATTCAACCTGTTGATCCGGCTGAGGCGGATGATTCAGGAGCTTACAAGCTGCATCCGCTGATTCGGGAGTTTTTGCAGGCTAAGCTGACAGAGTTTGCAAACGCTGAACCGCTGCGGCAGGCATTCGTTGATGAGATGATCAGAATGGCTCAGCTAATGCCGCAAGCTCCAACCCTTGATTTCGTTGCAGCCTTTGACATCGTGCGCCCTCATCTGGAAGAAGTGGTGACTGGGATGAGCGATCGCGTTAGCGATGACGATCTACCTTGGGCGTTTTGGGGACTGGCTCGATTTTATGAAGGGCAAGGGCTATATGCCCTAGCAGAACCCTGGTGTCGAGAATGCCTAACAGCTACGCAAAGGCGGTTAGGGGAAGAGCATCCCGGTGTAGCAGCCAGCTTCAACAATCTGGCTGAACTTTACAAATCTCAGGCGCGATATGGGGAAGCAGAACCTTTGTACATCCGAGCATTTGAGATGTTCAGACGTCTATTGGGTGAAGAGCATTCGTATGTGGCAACCAGTCTTAACAATCTAGCGTTGATCTATGAATCCCAAGGGCGATACAGCGAGGCAGAACCGCTCTTATTGCAAGCCTTAGAAATACACAAATCCTTTTGGGGCGAAGAGCATCCCGATGTGGCAACCAGTCTTAACAACCTGGCATTGCTCTATGAATCCCAAAGACGATACAGCGAGGCAGAACCGCTATATCTCCAAGCTTTGGAGCTAAGTAGACATCTACTCGGTAATGACAATCTTCGTGTAGCCATAAGTCTCAACAATCTGGCAGCACTCTACGCATCTCAAGGGCGATATAAGGAGGCAGAACCGCTGTATCTTCAAGCTTTGGAGTTGAGAAAACACCTTTTGGGTGAGGAGCACCCTGATGTAGCAACCAGTCTCAACAATCTGGCATTGCTATACAATTTCCAAGGGCAATTTAGGGAAGCAGAATCACTGTATCTCCAAGCTTTGGAGTTGAGAAAACGCTCTTTGGAAGGAGAGCATCCCAATAGGGCAACCAACCTCGACAATCTGGCAGCACTCTATGAATCCCAAGGGCGCTACAGCGAAGCTAAACCCCTCTATCTCCAGGCTTTGTCCATTTGCGCGAAGACATTAGGAGACAATCACCCCAGTACCCGCACCATCGGTCAAAACCTTGAGAACCTCCATCACCAAATCCACCCCGATCGCTCCTCCTCTCCTCAGAAAAGACGATCGCATCCCCTCATCCAATTCCTCAAAGCCATTATTCGCGCCCTAAAACGGCTATTCCGCCTGTAGAAACCAGAGCAGCAATGACCCCAAAGAGGCGATCGCATTGAGTGATGGAGCGATCGCTCTAAACTAGAGATATTCGAGAACATAACCGCCTTCAAATTGCCAGTATGGAACCAGTGATCTATCAAATCGATGCCTTCTGGGATACCGACTCAGCCGTCTGGGTTGCCACCAGTGACGATGTTCCAGGATTGGCAACAGAGGCAGACACCATTGAAATACTCAGCCAAAAACTCCGCAGCATGATTCCAGAATTATTGCGTCTAAACCACGTCATTGCTGGAGATTATGCCGGAGCGATCGCCTTTCAACTCACCAGCCATCGGCAAGAATTGATCAAGGTAGCATCCTAAAATGGCTGAATCGTTAACGCCCAAATTAAAGAAAATCCTAGTAGTAGCTGGCTGTTCTTTAGAGCGACAAGGCAAAGGCGATCACGAAATTTGGTACAGCCCAATTACTCAACGGCGCTTTGTTGTGGACAGCGCGATCAAGTCCCGTCACACCGCTAACGCAGTTTTGAAACAAGCTGGACTGCCAAAAGAATTTTAATAGAAGATGACAGGTAAAGCGATGCAGATTGAAATTCAACTTGATGAAGAACGGGCAGGCAAGCTAGCGCAGATTCAGCAGCAAACCCAGCAGGATGCGACTGAATTGATCGATCGCATGGTGAGTGAGGCGATCGATCAACGCTACCGAGAGCTACAATCCTCTGATGCCGATCCTTTAGCCAAATTAAAAAATAGTGGCTTCATTGGCTGTGGAAAAGCCGATCCAAATCTGTCTACCAACTACAAAGAAATCCTGAAAACAGAATGGGCAGCCAAGCATGGTTATCACTGACACTGGATTCTGGTTAGCGCTTGCTAGTGACGATGATGTCTATCATGCTCAGGCTCAAAATGTCCTCGATCGTCTCCAAGAGCCACTCATTACAACCTGGTGTGTGGCGACAGAAGCTTGCTATCTATTGCTAACTCGCATTGGCAATCACGCCCAAGTTAGCTTCATGAACAACTTGTTCACTGGTGGAGTGCAGATCTTTGACTTGCAGCTGCCTCATATCCAGCGAATGCTCCAACTGATGGAACGCTATGCGGATCTACCGATAGGATCTAGCCGATGCGTCGCTCATAGTCCTAGCCGAACACCTGGGTCACGGGCGCATTCTAACGGTAGATCGGCGAGACTTCAACGCCTATCGCTGGAGCAACAACAACCCTTTTGAAAATCTGTTGCTCTCATAAACTGCTCTCAAAGGCGATCGCATTGAGACGGAGAGCGATCGTCCTAAACTAGACATATTGCAGTTGAGCCAGTTTATTTCTGGAGACTATGCAAGAGCGATCGTCTTTCAACTCGCGACCTAGGTAATTTGCCCAACCTACATCGCCAATACTTGGCTTTTCAAAGGCACGAGAGCCTGGTGCAGGACGCTCGGTTTGGCGTTGAGATAGACTTCTCGACCACTACTCTCGTTGTGCCCCACCACGATCGCTCCAATAATAGTGCCTAGATCGGGATACATTTCCTCACGCATTACCCCTTGATCCAAGAAATCTGGAATCTTAATCAAACCCTTGACTGAAGCCTCGCCCAGATCAACAAATACGCCAAACGGAGCATGATGTTCCACTTTGCCCTGAACAAATTGACCCAAGGGATACTTCAACTTGATTTGATTCAAACTTGGATTATCCATTCGATTCACCGAGATTTGAGAATACGTGGACATTCATTAAGCACTGGAAACAAGCGCTGGGGAATTATGACTTCAATCCGCTCTCGCCCGTCTTTCTCATCATAACGATATTCCAAAAGCTTAAAATATGCCTCATAAATAACAGGATCTACCAAAACCTCAAGAATTCCCTCTTGGTAGCTTCAGCAATGCTGCGGTCGTTAGCCCCTGCAAAATAGCAACTCCCATCGGTATAGGGAGGATTGTAAGGAAAATCAGTAGGCTGAAATCCCTCCTTTAAAAGCTTTTGTCCTTTCCCTCGCTGTGGAGCTTTATAAATTGTGATGCCCTGAAGGGTCTGAGCTTGGATTGACTGCATTTCTTACACCTAATCCGATCGCCTCCCTGGCCCAAACTCATCGGGCAAATCCTCGATCGCAATCTTCAATTCTCGACACAAGGCTTTAACCTGTGGAATGTTGGGTCTAGCGGCGGATTCACCAGATTCCCAACGTTGATAAGTGCGAAGAGGAATCCCACACCGCCGAGACAATTCTTCTTGCGTCAGACCCGCTTTTTCTCTCAACTGTTTTAACGGCGATTCGCCCGCTTTTGGTTGTCTGTCTTCAACCATGACGATAACGACAAATCCTCGCGACAGATTGACGTAGGGAATGGTTCATGGCAAGATGATTCAAAGATAAAAATTGAGTGATTGTCGGCATTTAAGCAGCCTATCCAGGTTGAAAATGCCGTCTCAGCACTTTGCCCAATTAGAACGATCGCGTGATGAGTTTTGCACTCACCACAGCTTTGCCCTGCCTTAAATCCTAAACCAGAGAAGCTCCCATGACCTACTTCGATCGCCTTCATCCTTGGTGCATTATTCGTCTATTGCCTAATATGCAGCGAATTGTTGTCGCTCGATTCCGCTATCGGGGGCAAGCCGAGGAATACCTTCGCATTCTGCAACGGCTAAATCCTGAAGCCAATCACATTTTGGTGTTTGATCCACCCGATCGCCTTTTCTCTAATGCGTACTGCCATCAGGCAACTGGCGGCAGTGGATGGGTGAGAAACGCGTACTCTTCTACGATTCGATCGCCCAGCAGATGCTCTTGGATAATTTGCTCGATCACTTCTGGGGAGGCGCTGTGATACCACACGCCATCTGGATAGACCAGCAAAATCGGCCCTTTTTGACAGACTCGTAGGCAATTGGCTTTGGTGCGAAAAATGCAGGTGGGGCGATCGGCAGTCGGCTGATCCAGTCCGAGCTGCTTCAGGCGTTTCTTGAGGTAATCCCAGGCAATCAGACTCTCTGCTTTATCGCAGCACTTGGGCACCGTCTGGTCAGCACAAAGGAATAGGTGGCGCTGAATTTGAGGTATGCCTAAGGTCTGAACACAGGCACTTAGGGAATCCAGGAGCGAATCTGGCGCGGTAACATCACAGTCGGGAGCCATAGTTGAGCTGCGCTTATCTGCGCTTATTCAGCAATCACTATGTCCATCCTAATTCACGATCGCCAGAATACTATTTCTAGCGCGAACTCTAGAACTAAACTGAGGAACTATGCCAGAGGTTTTTGGACAGTTGCCGAGAACCGAAGCGCCCTGGGTGCTATTGGGAGCGGTGCAGACCGTTGAAGTGTTGCCACAGCAGGTCAGGTTTGGCTGCGAGAATGCCCAGCTTTGGATCAGCGTTTTGGCGACAGGGTTAATTCGGGTACGGCTGGTGCGAGGAGAGCCATTGCCTCGGCGATCGTGGGCAGTTGCCAAAGCTGATGAAGCATGGGCGATCACTCCTTTTGAAATCCACGAGACCGCAGATTGGGTAGAAATCACAACCGATCGCCTGCGGGTGCGGGTTGAGCGTCATCCCTGTCGTTTCACCTGTTTTGACCTGAAGGATGAACAGAGCGATCGCCCTTTTGCCTCAGACCTCAGCATGGGCTGGCGCGGCAACACAACCGCCTGCTGGAAGCAAATTCACCCAGACGATCGCTTCTACGGCTTTGGCGAACGGACGGGGCTACTAGAGAAGCGATCGAAGCGGTTTACAAACCTGACTACCGATTCGCTAGACTACACCAGTCTCACGGATGCCATGTATCAGACGATTCCGGTGTTTCTGGTGCTGCGTCCAGAAATCTGCTACGGCGTGTTCTTCAACACGACCCATGCCAGCAGTTTTGATGTGGGTGCAACCCATCTCGATCAGCTCCAGATGGAAACGCAGGGCGAACTGGATTACTACCTGTTCTATGGCGCTGACCCGGCGGAAATTTTGCGGCTGCATACTGAGCTAACTGGGCGGATGCCGCTGCCGCCGCGCTGGGCGCTAGGCTATCACCAATGTCGCTGGAGCTACGGCTCTGAAACAGAGGTGCGTCAGGTGGCGCAAGGATTTCGCGATCGCCAGATTCCCTGTGATGTGGTTCATCTCGATATCGACTATATGCAGGGCTTTCGCGTCTTCACCTGGAACGCCCAGCATTTCCCTGATCCGGCAAAGCTAATCGGCGATCTGGGGCAGCAGGGCTTTCGGGTGGTAACGATCGTTGATCCAGGCGTGAAGTATGAGCCAGACAGCAACTATCCAATCCTGAATCAGGGTTTGGCGCAAGACGCTTTCATCCGGTACGCCGACGGCAAAGTGTTCCATGCCTATGCCTGGGCAGAGCGCTCTGTGTTTCCTGACTTTATGCGATCGCAGGTGCGTCAGTGGTGGGGTGACTCACACCGGGCGCTCACCGAGGTCGGCGTTGCAGGCATCTGGAACGACATGAACGAACCCGCCATGAACGATCGCCCCTTTGGTGATCCGGGTGAAAAGATATGGTTTCCTGAAACCGCCCCTCAAGGCGATGGCGCAGACCGCACCACCTACGCCGAAACCCACAATCTCTATGGGCAAATGATGGCGCGATCGGCAGCGGAAGCTCTGGAGGCTTTGCGACCTCAGCAGCGGTCATTTGTGCTAACGCGATCGGGCTATGCCGGAATCCAGCGCTGGTCGGCAGTCTGGACAGGGGACAACCACTCGCAGTGGGAATATCTGGAAATGTCCCTACCCATGCTCTGCAATTTAGGGCTGTCGGGAGTTGCCTTTGTGGGAGCCGACGTGGGTGGTTTTGCGGGAAATGCCACGTCAGAGCTGTTTGCCCGCTGGATGCAGGTGGGAATGCTCTATCCGCTGATGCGCGGTCACTCTATGATCGAAACTAGACCCCACGAACCTTGGGCGTTTGGCGATCGCATCACCGAGATCTGCCGTCAGTACATCAATCTGCGCTATCAGCTTTTGCCCTACCTCTACAGCCTGTTCTGGGAAGCAGCAACCACAGGCGCCCCGATTTTGCGACCGCTGGTTTATAACTTTTCTGCCGATCCGCAGACCCACTCTCTTGCCGATCAGGTGATGCTAGGAGCTTCGTTGATGGCAGCTCCAGTTCTGCGACCGGGGGTGACTTGTCGGGTCGTTTACCTGCCGCAGGGCACCTGGTATGACTGGTGGACGGGCGAAAAGTATGAGGGGAACCAGCATATCCTGGCAGATGCACCGCTGGAAACAATGCCGCTCTATGTCCGAGCTGGAGCCATTATCCCGATCGCGCCTACCCTGCAGCACACGGATGAATTTCCCGTGACCGAGCTACGCCTCAAAGTCTATGCTGGCGTAGGTGAATTCACGCTGTACGAAGATGACGGCAATAGCTTTGAATACCGTAATGGCGCTTGGGCTACAACGCATTATCGAGTTTACCCAGAGGGCGATCGCATAATTGTGGCAATCGGCGAACGTCAGGGTGCTTGGAAACCCCATCCGCGTCGAGTGATTGTGGAACTGGTAGGCACAGAGGCGCAGGAATTTGAAGATGAGGGGAGCGATCGGAGGTTGGTCTTTTTTGCCTAAAACTCCAGTATTCTGGAAACTTATGTTTGCCATTTATCGTCTATAGACAGTCATTCGTTAGATCAACCGATTCAATTTTTTCTGAGGAGCGCAGGGGTAATGAAAACACGAAATCTTTTTGACGATTTACTAGGAGATCTAGATGACTCTTCTGATTCTCGTAGAGACATTAACGGCACTATTAGAGCCGACAGTTTAACAGGCACTTCTGGCAGAGACACCATCAGAGGGCGATCGGGCGACGATAGCATTAGGGGTCTCAGCGGTGATGATCGGCTCTTCGGAGAGGATGACGATGACAACGTGCGGGGCGGCGATGGCGATGATACGCTCTTTGGCGGCGATGGAGACGATCGTCTTCGAGGCGAAGACGATCGCGATCTCATCTACGGCAACGACGACGATGATGAGGTGAATGGCGGTCGTGACAACGATACGCTCTACGGTGGCAATGGCAACGACAAGCTCAAGGGCGACGAAGGCAACGACAACCTGATCGGCGAAGATGACGACGACCAGCTTTTTGGCGGCAGCGGCAACGACTATCTGGACGGCGTTAGGGGTAACGATCGCCTGTTCGGAGAAAATGGCATCGATCGACTATTTGGCGGCGATGATAACGACGAGCTTTACGGCGGCGGTGACAACGATCAGCTCAGCGGCAATTTGGGCAACGATACGCTAGAGGGCGGCGATGGCAACGATCGCCTAGATGGCAATCCGGGAGATGATACCCTGGTGGGCGGCAAAGGCGATGACATTCTTACGGGCGGCGACGGCAATGACTTTTTGGATGGCAGTATAGGTTCAGACACCGTCAGAGGTGGGGCAGGCAGAGACATCTTCTTGCTGGCAACTGGGGTCGGACGCAACACCATCAATGACTTCAGAGATAGGCAGGATCTACTGGGTCTGTCTGGAAATTTAACCTTCCGCAGTCTCAGGATCGTCGCTGGTAGAACAGGCGGGACTGAGATTAAAGCTGGAAGAGATCCGATCGCCTTCCTGGTCAACGTTAGACCCAATCTCATCACCGCCGCTGACTTTACGTTTAGCTGACCCGTTTTGACTTTAAACAAATCTGGCTTCAGACAAAGTGGTAGGGTGGCAGCGGCGCTTCTAAACTGATTTCCCAGGCAGAATGCTGCCTCTGCCAAACGCTGAGCTGCTCATACAGCCAGCGTTCTGGTACCCGATCGCCCAAAATATAAAATCGCTCAACTTTGCTGAGAGCATCGCCCTGAGCGGCGCCAGAGTCGCCACGCACCCAGTCAGAATATTGACCAGCGATCGCCTCTGCAATCGCCTGGAGTTCAATCTGCTGCTGCTGCTGCCAGTCCACCTGCGCCTGATACGCCTCTTTTTTAGCCAAAAAATATTGTTTGCCCTTCAGATCTGGAGCAATTGGAGCCTCTACCAAAGAGACTGAGGCTAGCTTCAAGAGATACTCAGCCCGACCCTCAAACCTTTCTAGTTTGGCAACATAGTCACTTTGATGAGCCTCTAAATGCTCCACTAGCCCCTGCCGAGAGACAAACTGCGTGCCAAAGCGCAGCGGCAGTAGGGAAGTTTGCTGAAACATCTGACGTATGACGCGATCGTGCGCCACAACAGCCTGCATCAGGCGATCATCATTTTCGTGAAGAGTTTCGGCTGCCAAGTGGGGTTCTACGATCGCCGCCAAATCATCGACTTGCAGTAGCTCAACGGCTGCCGCAATTCCAAAGGGAAGCTCTAAGGAACGAGGCAAGTTGGGGAGAAATGCATAGGTGTATAGCATTACGTAATTGAGTTAGGACGAGTTATTTTTTGAGGGCTGCGCAGCTCTCAAAAAATAACTCATTGGATCTAAGCGCGTAGCGCCATACATGATGAGGGCTGTGCAATCAAATATGCGTTTAGAAAAAGTTTGGGCTTAGCAAGAACTGCGAAACACAAGAACCGCTCAGCGCTACCTTTCCTAGTAAAGCAGGAGTGCAGCACAACTGAGCGGTTAAGTGTAATTTGGGTTAGCTCTAATCTTTAACCCTTGCGGTTTAGCGCTTCAGCGGGTTTGCGATGGGCAATCTCAGCAAACTTGCCATTGGTATGACCATTACCGTTTCGAGGCTGAATCACGCCATAGCCACCATGGTTGCGCTCATAAATGACGTTGATCTCGCCCGTTTCTGAGCTGCGAAACATATAGAAATCGTGATCGACTAACTCTAGCTGTTCTTGCGCCTCCTGTAGCGTCATGGGCGGCATCGCAAAGTATTTCGTCCGCACAACGGTGCCGGGAAGCTCTGGAACGCGATCGTCGCTGAGCAACGTGGGCGCGACAGATTCTGGCTCTAGCACATCCGCAGTTTTGATCGACGCATGAATCTGTTCATGGCGCTTTTCCTTATATCTGCGAAGCTGGCGGGCAATCTTGTTGGCAACTAAATCAATGCTGGCATAGAGACTCTCACTGCTTTCTTCGGCCCGGACGACTGTTCCATTGGCATAGATAGTAACTTCAGCGATCTGGCTGGGATTGATTCTGGGATTACGAGCGACAGAAAGATGAACATCGACCTCGGTTGTCAGGTGTTGAAAATGGACAACAGCCTTTTCAATTTTCTGATGAACATACTCACGAATAGCCTCGGTAATTTCGATGTTTTTGCCCTGGATAACAAGCTTCATATTAAGCTCTCTCCTAACAAGGTTGGCTCTTCCATTCACCCTAACACTTTGTA
Organism: Drouetiella sp.; assembly: GCF_059504425.1. Taxonomy (NCBI): domain Bacteria; kingdom Bacillati; phylum Cyanobacteriota; class Cyanophyceae; order Oculatellales; family Oculatellaceae; genus Drouetiella; species Drouetiella sp. The sequence continues at coordinate 22,701 of NZ_JCACIN010000070.1, read as the reverse complement.
TTGTGGACAACAGGCGAGTTTATAATCTTTTGCATGGGTTGATAATTCTTGATAAGAACATCGAGAATTATCCGAGACTTGGGTTAAATTACGCTTGTTTTTCAGTCTATCTTTCAAGGTATTCTTGTAGATCGTGTGATGCAATCTTCCTTGGCTCAATGTCATCTTTACAATGGCGGTTTGGTGCCCTACGAGACGGCTCTGACCTGGCAGCGATCGCAAGTGACCGATCGCAGAGCCGATCCCTCCCTGCCCGACGCTTTGCTACTGCTGGAACATCCTGCTGTGTACACCTTGGGTCACGGGTCAACCCTAGAGTTCCTCAAGTTCGATCCCGCTCATTCGCCCCATTTGCTATATCGGGTCGAGCGGGGAGGCGAAGTCACCTACCACTGTCCAGGGCAACTCGTAGGCTATCCTATTCTCAACTTGCGTCGTCATCAGCCAGATCTGCACTGGTATTTACGGCAGCTTGAAGAAGTGCTAATCCAGGTTTTGGCGCTCTATGGGCTGAAGGGCGATTGCATTCCCGGCTTCACGGGAGTCTGGCTAGAGGGGCGCAAAGTTGCGGCGATCGGCATTAAAGTGAGCCGTTGGATTACAATGCACGGCTTTGCCCTGAACGTTTGCCCCGATTTGTCAGGATTTCAGCACATTATTCCCTGTGGCATCGAAGGTAAGCCAGTCGGCAGCTTGGCCGAATTCGTCCCCAATATCAGCTTTGACCAAGTGCGCCAGCAGATTGCCACCATATTTTCAGAGATATTTCAACTCCAGCTCCAGCCTATGCCCTGGGTCATACCCATTTAAATTGATGAGGCGGCAGATGATTTTCGAGAGCCGCGCTCGGCGCGGCTCTCGAAAATCATCTGCCCTGCTTGGGTCTTAAATTGGTATCAGCAATTTAAGACCCAAGCTGAAACTGGAGAGGATTCAGGATTCAGGAGCCAGAATCGTCCAAATTCCGTAAGATTACTTGAAAATAGCTCTTCTGAATCCCAAATTCTGAGTCCAGAATTGTCCGGGTTCCGTGAAATTACTTGAAAATAGATGTAACATTTTGATTAAGGTTTTGTTTAATGGCTTGTAGGGTGACATCGTTGGCTGGAGTGATCTGAATTCATGTTCATAGCGTCCCATCTTGACTCGTCAAATGTTTGCGATATCTACTCATTGCCAAGGGCTGTAAAGCTTGAGGCTTTTAGCCTTTTGGATGCAGTTATTCCTTTGCGGCAGCGCGATGAACAGATATTGACGGAATTATTTCGGCAAGAAGGAATTGAGGCGATCGAAGAAGATATCGCCTGCAATCTCTTGTGTAGGCACCCAGAACCCTGTTGGGAAGATGATCCGTTTGAGTTTCTAAGAGAATATCTCTAAATACGCGATGTGCAACTTGGTCTGAAAGTCTTGTAGGATCGCCATCTCGCCCGTCCGAATCTGGGCAGGATATCCAATCTGGGCAGACAAGAGGCCCGCCCCACGTAGATCAAGAGCTTTAGAACAAGAGGCGCACCTCGCGTTAAATAGATGCCATAGAAGAAGCCCTGCAAAAAGTTTGCAGGGCTTCTTCTGTACAAAACTAGGGTGAGCCTAGTCTGGGTTAGATTCGGGATAGTGATTGCGGATGCGCTCTGCTTCTGGGCAGTCTTCTGAGACGAGAGGTTCACCATCACCCCGCGACACGGCAGCCAGCTTTTGCATAACCGAACCAATGCTTTCTAAACGAATCATTTCCTCCCAAGAGCAAACTTCATCATCTTCGTCAGTTTCATAACGCACGGTCACCAAATCACCTTCAATGTCTAGGATGCGAGCGCGCTCGATCCAGCGTTGCTGATCCCGCAAAAAGATCCAAACCTCTCTACCATCACAACACAGTTGATAGATTTTGCGGTGTAGCATGTATCGCTTCTCCTCGGCAAACAACTAGCAAATAATCAACGAAACCTCAGCCTAGGTACGGAATAGCTTGCAGCTTACTCGCAATCAAAGGCAACGTAGAATCGCGCAGCTTCTCTGAAACTAGAGGCTAACGCAAAAACAGCAGAAAATCCTGCAAATATGGAAATAGTCATAAGACCGCTGGCATGAGCTGGGGCGCATGACGGGGTACGATGCATCGGCACGGGGCTGTAGCGAAAGATGCAGAGCTGTAGCGAAAGACTTCGAGGCACCTTCTGATTTTGCAAGCAGCCAATAAATTCATGATGGTTGAACAATTTAGATATGTCTGAAAATGCCACTCAAGATGAAAATAGTCTAGAATCAACCGACTCAGCTATCGCAATTAAACCTTGAGTTGGCTCTCTTGGGAATAGGGATCTCGCTGTGGAGTTTAAAGAGTGGATAAAGATAGACTGCTGGAACTCATATACTATTCTAGCGAAATTGAAGAAACTTTGGGAATTTCTCGTAGTTCATCGACAATTTCATCGACAGCTCATCAACATCATGGCGATTTTATTGGAGTTTTATGCTGCTGCATCTGAGTACTTGGCTAGAAGTTGAAGCGTATCTTAGCCGATCGCAGGGCTTAATCATCCCGATCGGCTCAACAGAGCAGCATGGGCCAACTGGACTAATTGGCACGGACGCCATCTGCGCAGAGGCGATCGCGCGGGGCATTGGCGAAGCCACTCAGGCGATCGTCGCACCCACCATCAATGTAGGTATGGCATTGCATCACACCGCATTTCCGGGCAGCATTAGCCTTCGCCCCAGTACGTTGATGCTAGTAATCCGCGACTCTTTGATGAGCCTAGTCAGAGCCGGATTTACAAAATTTTTCTTTGTCAACGGTCACGGCGGCAATATCGCTACGCTAAAGGCTGCTTTTTCAGAAACCTATCTAGACTTAGCCAATCTGAACTTGCCCCAGAGCGATCGCGTTCAGTGTCGGCTGGCAAACTGGTTTATGTGTGGCTCAGTCTATGGGCTGGCAAAGAGTCTCTATGGCGACCAGGAAGGCTCTCATGCCACACCCAGCGAAGTGGCTCTAACGCAGTATCTCCACCCGGAGGCAATTAAGCAGGCACCGCTCAGCCCCCAAGTTGCCTCTGGACAGCCCATTTACGGAGCGATCGATTTTCGGCGCCGCTACTCAGATGGACGCATGGGTTCCAATCCCGCTTTAGCAACTCCAGAGCATGGCAAGCAGTTCTATGACCTGGCAGTTAAAGAGCTAAGCGAGGGCTATTTGAAGTTCTTGAGCGAAGACTAGGTGGATTCTGACGAGCTTGGAGGTGTGACGATCGCCTCTTTAGCCTTTGCCCGCTCCTCTTTCTTCTTGCGATCGGCTTTCAGAATGTCATCTAAGACAATCCGAGCCTGCGTGATTTTTTCCAGATTGCCGCGATACAGCTCTAGATCTTTCTGAGCTTTGTCGGGCGACAGCTTCAGGGCTTCGCCGAGGGTTTGCAGCGCCTCATTCCGCCGCTTCTCATCTTTGACTAGGTCTGGATCGGTGGTTTCTAGCAGCGTGTATAGCCCGATCGCCGACAGACGGCTGTACTTATACTTGGAGTTGTTGGCAACAGCCTGCAATGCGCCCAGCAACGAACCCTCCTGATTTTCTCCAAGCTGACGCACCTTTGCCAGGAAATCTCCAGAGGTAAAAGCCGCGGCCTCAGACCGCAGCTGCTCAGCATCTTGGCGGTATTTCTGTGGATCAGACTGCAAAGACTGACACAAAGCGCTGAAAATAGAGGTCAAATCTTCTTCGGGTCGGTAGCCCTGCATGAAGCGATCGAAGGCTGTGACCACCCCTAGGGCGTAAATAGGGTCATAGCTAAAGTCCGCATTGACGGAAAGCAAGTGCATCTCTACCATCAATTCATCAACCACCCGCCGATAAATGGAGTTAATAGGGCGGGTGTGCAGGTTGTAGAAGGCTCTCTTGGTGTCGGAAACGGTGCGGACAGTACTCACTAGCGATTCTTAAAGATAATTCAATATTATTATCCCACATGGGAGCAGGATTAGAGATTATGCCCTCAAGACCCACGATATTTTTGCAGCTTTGAATTTTGAGGTGATACTAACTAATGCTAGGAGTAGATTTCCTGGCGCAACTCGCTTCTTGACCTGCCACTCCTGAGATTCTGCTATGGCTTACGAACCGCTACACCATAAGTATCGTCCGCAAACCTTTGCTGAATTGGTGGGGCAAGAGGCGATCGCCTCCACGTTAACAAACGCCCTGCGGCAGCAAAAAATTGCCCCTGCTTACCTGTTTACCGGAGCTAGGGGCACAGGGAAAACCTCCAGCGCCCGCATTTTGGCAAAGTCGCTGAATTGCCTCAATAGCGCGGTGCCTACTGAAAAACCTTGTGGAGTTTGCGATGTGTGTCGGGCGATCGCCAACGGTTCGGCGCTAGATGTGGTTGAGATCGATGCTGCCAGCAATACGGGAGTTGACAATATTCGGGAGCTGATTGAGCGATCGCAGTTTGCCCCAGTTCAGGCTCGTTTTAAGGTATATGTGGTCGATGAGTGTCATATGCTCAGCACTGCGGCATTCAACGCCCTACTGAAAACCCTGGAAGAGCCGCCCGATCGCGTCGTTTTTGTCCTGGCTACCACCGATCCGCAAAAGGTGCTGCCTACAATTATTTCGCGCTGCCAGCGGTTTGACTTTCGCCGCATTCCCCTTGATGCGATGGTGAGACATCTTAACCACATTGCCGCAAAGGAGGCGATCGCCATTACGCCGGAAGCGATTCAGCTTGTGGGGCAGATTTCGCAGGGCGGCTTGCGCGATGCAGAAAGCCTGCTAGATCAGCTGAGCCTATTAGAAGGAGAGGTGAGCAGCGATCGCGTTTGGGATTTGGTGGGCGCTGTACCTGAAAAAGATTTGCTGGCACTGGCACAAGCGATCGCCCAGGACGACTCTACGGCGGTAATCGATCAGGCGCGTCATCTAATGGATCGAGGGCGCGAACCCCTGACCGTATTGCAAAATCTCGCCAGCTTCTACCGAGACCTGCTGATTGCCAAAGCCACGCCCGATCGCCTGGATCTAGTTGCCATTACGCCTCCTACTTGGGCAGAACTCTGTCAGTTTGTGCAGGAACTCAATATTCGCTCGATTCTTTGGGGACAGCAGCGCCTCAGGGAAAGCGAGGGGCAGGTGAAGAATACGACACAGCCGCGCCTCTGGTTAGAAGTAACTCTGATGGGGCTGCTCCCTTCAGCATTACCTCAGAGCGGTGCCCCAACAGCCAGTCAGCTAGTACCAGGACAGTCTAATGGAGTCGGCAAGCCGCCAGCTCCTAAAGCGACCGCTGCTCCTGACCCTCTCCCGCCGCAGAACCGAAAAACGGCAGATCTCCCGCCACAATCTGCCTCCACGAACTCTGGAAATGGCAGTGTTGAATTGTCGCCTCTCCATGAAGAACCTCAGCTTCCGCCTCAGCCGGAACCGATCGTTGTCCCTGATCCCAAACCAGAGATTTCCCCAGCACTCGATCTGATTCAGTTTTGGGATCAGTTAGTTGCCAATCTGCATCCGCCTGGGACTCAAATGCTGTTGCGTCAGCAGGGTCACTTGATCGCATTTGATGGAAAACAGGCTCGTGTGGGCTTTAAGTCTCAGCAGCTTTTTAAGATGGCGATCGAGCGTGTGCCAAATATGGAGGCAGCGTTTGAAAAGATCTGTGGGCACAAGGTCAGGGTTGTTCCAGAGGTGATGATAGTCGGTGATGGACAGCCTAATGGCAGCCAGTCTAGTAACGGTAAGCCCAGCAATGGCAGGCTTGGTGAGCGATCGCCTCAGCCTACCGTCAGAGAGTCCTCACCCGAATTTAATGCCGCTGCTCCACCTACGCGACCCGATCGCGTTGAGCGATCCGACGCAAAGCCATCTCTGATAGGAAAATCAGTCCCATCTTCAATGGCTTCAGCTTCTCCCTTAGAAGCTTGGCAGCAAGAGGATGAAGTTAACAGAGCGGCGAAGAGCGTTGCCCAAATGTTCAACGGGCAGATTGTTGATCTAGAAGAGAGCTTGCAGCCTGTCGCAGAGGCAGTGTTGCAAGCTCCCGCCGAGGTCGTTGAGGCTGAAGTGGATGCAGATGATGACGATGATGTGCCCTTCTAAATAGCCGCCTTAAACTCCAGTAGCGAAGCGGATCTTGAGGTAGTCTTCCTCCATTTTTGCACCCGAAGGTTGCAGCGCTGCTAGGGCTTGGGGCAATACTAAATTGCGGCGGTGGTTGCCAATGCGGATATTCAGCTCGTCTCCGGTTTTGGTTAGCTCTACCTTGTCTTTGGCAATGCCGGGTAGATAGACCTCTAGACTGTAGGCGTTTGGCTCTTGCACCACGCGCAATGTCGTTTCTTTGTAATAAACTTGCGCTGGATCTTCGTCGGCATAGAGGGTTTCTTTGAGCCGATCGAGGGCTGCTAGACCGCACATTTCCTCTGAGTAGAGAGGGACTTCTTTGACGGGTAGCGGGTGGAAGTTGTCGTGAATTTCCTGACGGTACTGCTGCTGATTTTCTTTCCACCGACGGAAAAACGGATCGGTGACTTCATCGGGGATGATGCGATTGGCGATGACCATGTCAGTTGCCACGTTGTAGAGGCTGAGGTATGCATGGGCACGCAGCGATTCTTTGATCACCATCTTTTCGGGATTGGTCACCAGCCGCACTGAGGTTTGGGTATTGTCGGTTAGGACTTTTTCCAGTGCCTCAATTTGTTCATAAAACTCGAAGGGCGCATCCATGACCTCTTTGTTGGGTAGGGAGAATCCGGCGATCGGTCGAAACAGCGGTTCCACCAAGGGTCTGAGCGCTGCCGATACGGCTTGTAGGGGCTTGTAGAAGCGGCGCATATACCAGCCTGCGACTTCGGGTAGGCTGAGCAATCGTAAGGCGGTGCCTGTGGGGGCGGAGTCGATGATTAGTACGTCGTATTCGCCTTCGTCGTAGTGGCGTTTCATCCGCACTAGGCTGAAAATCTCATCCATGCCGGGAAGGATCGCCAACTCTTCTGCTTCTACGCCGTCTAGTCCACGGGCTTGCAGGACTTGGGTAATGTAGCGTTTCACGGCTCCCCAGTTGCCCTCTAGCTCCATTAGCGCATCGAGTTCGGCTCCCCAGAGATTGGGACGTACCTGGCGCGGCGCATGTTCTAGCTCTATGTCAAAGCTGTCGGCTAGCGAATGAGCGGGATCGGTGCTCAAAACTAGGGTTCTGTAGCCTAGTTCGGCACACCGCAGTCCTGTTGCAGCCGCTACGGAGGTTTTGCCGACTCCGCCTTTGCCAGTCATCAAGATTACGCGCATGGATGGTCAGACCCTATCTGAGAGAAGTTTATATTCTGTTACTTAATCTACTGTATCGGTTTTTCTGGGGTAAAGCTTTGATGGCTTTTGGCGATTGTCTTTTCCTTTCAATTTTCTGTTGTGTGTGGATGATGCCTAAATCCGATCCTTGGGGGCGACCCCCAAACCCCCGAACTCAGGGGACGGCTGCGTCCCCCGACCCCCCTCCAGATGAGTTTGTAGGTGGGACTGAGGGAGCGCTTTGCATTGCTGGGTCGCAGTAGGTTTGGATTTTACAGCATCCTTGGTATCAACTTATGGTGCTAAGAAGTTGGAGGGTAGCGATCGCTACTCCTAACCAAATCAAGCTATTGTGTCGCGTGAGTTGAGTTGCTTGGATAATGACATCGGCGGTAATGGGGCGGGTCGCATCGCCCAGTAGGGGCTTGTGTTTGGTTATGCCTTTGTACTGATTGGAGCCGCCTACCTGCACTCCCAAAACCGCTGCGTAGGCGCACTCGCTCCATCCGGCGTTGGGGCTGGGATCTTGAGGGGCATCGCGTTGGCAGAGTTGCCAGACCTGGCAGGGCTTGCCGGATAGTAATGCTAAAGTCAGCACCGTTAGGCGGCAGGGTAGCCAGGTTAAGCTGTCTTCTAGTCGAGCGCTAAACCAGCCGATGTGGGTGTAGGGCGGCTCTCGATAGCCGACCATGGAGTCTAGGGTGCTGGCTGCTTTGTAGGCTAGGGCAAGGGGTACGCTGCCTATGGGAAAAAATGCGCCGACGATCGCATAAAACAGGGGAGCCATTACGCCATCCGTCGCGTTTTCAGTCACGGTTTCTAGCACGGCTCTGAGAATGTCTGCCTCAGACAGATTTTCGGTATCGCGTCCTACATAGCGGCTGAGCTGGGTTCGTGCCGTTTCTATGTTGCCCTGTGAAAGCGGCTGGAGTACCTGATTGGCGGCATCTCTGAGGCTGCGTCCGGCAAAGCAGCTTGCCAGCAAAATGCTCTCTGTAATGACGCCTGCGATCGGGTGAACAAGATTCGCAAGGTACACTAGCAGCCAGCCTACGCTACCGCTGCCCAGAATCAGAGCGATCGCCAGCCCCACTCCTGCGATTCTCAGCAGCCTGGGAGAGGATAGATGCTTTAGGCAGGGTTGGGTGTAGTGCTGGATGCACCAACCCATGACCTGAACCGGATGTAGCCAGTTCCAGGGATCACCAATTAGATAGTCCAGCAGGGCGGCGATCGCCAGCACCAGAGTTCTAGGGTGTATTGCGGGATTGATTTCAAAATCCAAAATCTAAAATCCAAAATTCAGGGGGCAATTGTCAGCATAAGAACATTGGCATAAAGAAAACCTTTCGGTAAGCTTGCCTTTCTCCAAAAGTTGACTACTCTGTAGTGAAGTGTGGGTCTGTTAGCCCCTAACGATTACCGAGATTCCACAGCGTTGTCCAGAGTAAGCGGAGAATCAGCAGAGTCCTATGGCACAAAGTTTTGGTTTGATTGGTCTAGCGGTAATGGGAGAAAACCTGGCGCTAAACATTGAGCGCAATGGTTTCCCGATCGCAGTGTATAACCGTTCGCGTGATAAAACCGATGCCTTCATGGCAAATCGAGCGGGGGGCAAAAACGTCAAGCCTACCTACACAATTGAAGAATTTGTAGAATCTCTCGATCGCCCTCGCAAGATTTTGATCATGGTGAAGGCGGGTGCTCCTGTCGATGCCGTGATGAACCAATTGAAGCCTCTGTTGCAAGAGGGCGACATGATTATTGATGGCGGCAACTCGCTTTACACCGATACTGAGCGTCGCGTGAAGGAAATGGAGTCTACCGGGCTTCGGTTCATTGGCATGGGCGTGAGCGGTGGCGAAGAAGGCGCGCTCAATGGACCCAGCCTGATGCCGGGTGGCACAGAGGCGGCGTATCACGAAATTGAGCCGATCGTCACCAAAATTGCGGCACAGGTGGATGATGGCCCTTGCGTTACCTACATTGGCAAAGGTGGCGCAGGTCACTATGTCAAAATGGTGCACAACGGCATTGAGTATGGCGATATGCAGCTCATTGCCGAAGCTTACGATTTGCTGAAAAATGCGATCGGTCTTAGCCACACCCAGCTTCATGAAGTCTTTGCGGAGTGGAATACTACCGACGAGCTGGATTCGTTCCTGATTGAAATTACTGCCAGTATCTTCACCAAGATGGACGACGAAACAGGTCTGCCTCTGGTGGATGTGATCCTTGACGCTGCCGGACAAAAAGGCACCGGGCGCTGGACGGTTGAAACAGCGCTGGATTTGGGAGTCAGCATTCCCACTATCATTGCTGCTGTCAACGCCCGGATTATGTCTTCCATCAAAGAAGAGCGGGTTGCTGCCTCTAAGGAGCTAACGGGGCCAACGGGCAAATATGAGGGCGATGCCACTGCCTTCATTACCAAAGTGCGGGATGCCCTCTACTGCTCCAAGATTTGCTCCTACGCGCAGGGAATGGCGCTCTTGGCAAAGGCATCTCAGGAGTATGGCTACAACCTCGATCTGGGCGAATGTGCCCGCATCTGGAAGGGCGGCTGTATCATCCGCGCCCGCTTCCTTAACAAGATCAAGCGTGCCTTTGATGAGAATCCGCAGTTGCCTAACCTGCTGCTGGCTCCTGAGTTTAAGCAGACGATTCTCGATCGCCAGGATGCTTGGAGAGAGGTCTTGATGACGGCTGCCAAGTTGGGTATTCCAGTCCCTGCCTTTAGCGCGTCGCTGGACTATTTTGACACCTACCGTCGCGATCGCCTCCCCCAAAACCTGACTCAGGCTCAGCGCGACTACTTTGGGGCACACACCTATGAGCGCACTGACAAGCCCAGAGGCGAGTTCTCTCATGCCGATTGGTTCTAGCCATAGCTTTAATCATCAGGTTTAGGATCGTGGATCAAATAACCTGCACAACCGATCCGCTGTAGGGGCTTAGTAGGGGCTTAGCAGTGCTAAGCCCCTACTCCAAGAATTACTGTGAGTACAGCCATAAAAGGTAACGTCGAGAAAGTTTGAGTCCTAACGATCGCCGCCTGTTGAACTGTATCCTTAGACATCTTTGGATCAGCGCTACAGGTGGCTTTATCGTTAAGCACAATTAATTTCTGTTGAGACTGTTAAAGACCATTTGCTTCATCTAGGCAGTGAAAGTAACCGTGGCTATACTGAGAATGTCACAGAAGAGACAACTCTGTGGATTATTTCGTGCATAATCCTGGATCAAATTTTCAGTCCAAACCTTTACTCAACACCCAGATCTGCCGTGCTGCCTCCCGTAATCTCAGAAGAAGAGTGTCACCTTTTCAAGTTTTGGTTTAACGGCTCTGTTCAGGACGGCATGTCTTATGAGGGCGAACTGTTTTATCGATCGCAGACCGTAGAACCGAGCGATCGGGCTTCCCTGTATCTTCAAGCCTGTAAACTAGGCAAACAGGCTCCTGTTGCGGTGACTGCGGCAGAAAATAGCTACAGCCTGTGGATTAGCCTACGTCATCCTAAGTTAATGCCTGCTGAACCCCCAGATTCACCTACGCTGGGCTACCAGATCTCTGCTTAAGACCTTGGATGGATACGGACAGTCTTGGGAAGTTACTGAAAGGTCAGGATTAAGCTCTAGCGCTTTTCCTCCTTAAACTTAATGCGTTACTCAATGCGATCGCCCTGTCGAGCCTCATAAAACGATCGCTTTACCGCTCAGAACGCGGAATATCTCGCTTACAAACATACCTCGCTTACAAACAAAGGTTAATGGGCTGGCAGGTGCCTCGTCGCACCCATGTCCTGTACGGTGGCGTTGCTGATTTATAGCCGGATGAAGCAATGCCCTGTGCAGCTCAGCCGAGAAGGAGTAAGAGATAGGCGGCAAAGCGATCGTCCCAGGGGGGAAGCCCGATCCTGTATAAGGTCGCTAAATCAATACAATGAATGCAAGACGCATATATATTCCAATTTTGGGTTGTCGCTGGTTCAGATGCGAAGCCCAAAGCAGCTTACTCTCTAAGACTGAAAACTTATGCAACCTACTAACCCTAATCAATTTACCGAAAAAGCCTGGGAAGCGATCGCCCGCACTCCTGAGATCGCGAAGCAGGCACAGCATCAGCAGCTTGAATCTGAGCATTTGATGGCGGCACTGCTAGAGCAGGAAGGCTTAGCAACTAGCATCTTCAATAAGCTAGGGGCAGATGTGCGGCGTGTGCGCGACTATACCGAAGACTTTGTGCGTCGTCAGCCCAAAATATCAGGAGCAGGAGACTCTGTTTATTTAGGGCGATCGCTTGACACTTTGCTCGATCGGGCGGAGTCGGCTCGCAAGGAGTTCGGCGATGAGTTTATCTCTATTGAGCATGTGCTGCTGGCATATCCCAAAGACGATCGCTTTGGAAAAGGTTTATTTCAAGAATTTAAGCTCAACGATAAACAGCTTAAGACCGCAGTGGAACAGATTAGAGGCAATCAAAAAGTGACTGATCAGAATCCTGAAGGTAAATACGAAGCGCTGGAAAAATATGGGCGCGACCTAACGGCGGCAGCGCGGCAGGGTAAGCTCGATCCGGTGATTGGACGAGATGATGAAATTCGCCGCACGATTCAGATTTTGTCTCGGCGCACCAAAAATAATCCTGTGCTGATTGGCGAACCAGGCGTAGGCAAAACGGCGATCGCGGAAGGGTTAGCCCAGCGGATTATCAATGGCGATGTGCCTGAATCGCTGAAAGACCGCAAGTTGATTTCGCTAGATATGGGGGCGCTGATCGCCGGGGCTAAATATCGCGGCGAGTTTGAGGAGCGCCTTAAGGCCGTTCTCAAAGAAGTAACTGAATCTGCTGGCGCAATTATTCTCTTCATTGACGAAATTCATACGGTGGTAGGAGCCGGAGCCACCCAAGGCTCAATGGATGCCGGAAACCTGCTGAAGCCAATGTTGGCAAGGGGTGAACTGCGCTGCATTGGGGCAACGACTTTGGATGAGTACCGCAAGTATATTGAGAAAGATGCGGCGTTAGAGCGGCGATTTCAGCAGGTCTATGTCGATCAGCCCAGCCCTGAAGACACGATTTCGATTCTGCGTGGGCTAAAAGATCGCTACGAAACGCACCATAACGTCAAAATTTCTGATAATGCTCTGGTTGCTGCGGCAACGCTGTCCAATCGCTACATCAGCGATCGTTTCCTGCCCGACAAGGCGATCGATCTAGTAGACGAAGCGGCGGCTAAGTTGAAAATGGAAACGACCTCTAAGCCTGAAGAGCTAGATGAGGTCGAGCGGAAAGTGCTTCAGCTGAAAATGGAAAGTCTGTCGCTTCAAAAAGAAGTCGATGCAGCTTCTAGAGAAAGGCTAGAACGGCTCGATCGCGAAATTGCCGACCTTAGCGAACTTGGAAACACGCTTAAAGCCCAGTGGCAAGCTGAGAAGGAAGTCCTCGATCGCCGTAAGCAGCTCAAAGAGCAGATCGATCACATTGTCAATGTCGATATCCCCCAAGCAGAGCGCGAGTATGATTTGAACCGGGCGGCAGAACTGCGCTATGGTCAGCTCACCGATCTGCAACGAGAGCTAGAAGACACTGAGGCTAGGCTCACCCAAACCCAAACCACAGGCAAATCTCTCCTACGGGAAGAAGTTACCGAAGCCGACATTGCCGAAATTATCTCCAAATGGACGGGTATCCCCATCAGCAAGCTGGTCGCTTCCGAGATGCAGAAACTCCTGAGCTTAGAGGATGAGTTGCACGATCGCGTTGTTGGTCAAGATGAAGCCGTCACGGCAGTAGCCGATGCCATCCAGCGTTCCCGCGCTGGACTCGCTGACCCTAATCGACCGATCGCCAGCTTCATTTTTCTAGGACCTACGGGCGTGGGTAAGACGGAACTCGCCAAGGCGCTTGCGGCCTACCTATTCGACACCGAAGAGGCAATGGTGCGGATTGATATGTCGGAGTACATGGAAAAACACGCAGTCTCTCGGCTGATTGGCGCACCTCCTGGCTATGTCGGCTACGAAGAAGGTGGGCAGTTGACTGAAACTGTGCGTCGTCGCCCCTATGCCGTCATCCTGTTTGACGAAATTGAGAAGGCGCACCCCGATGTCTTTAACGTCATGCTGCAAATCTTAGATGATGGTCGCGTGACCGACTCACAAGGTCGAACGGTGGACTTCAAGAACACCATTATCATCATGACTAGCAACATCGGCTCACAATATATCTTGGACGTGTCGGGTGATGACAGCCGCTACGAAGAAATGCGATCGCGGGTGATGGAGGCGATGCGATCGAGCTTCCGCCCTGAGTTCCTCAACCGGATTGATGAGATGATCATTTTCCACAGCCTGCGAAAATCGGAGCTGCGCCGCATCGTCCAGCTTCAGGTACAGCGTTTGGCAAAACGGCTGAGCGATCGCAAGATGACATTACATCTCTCGGATGCTGCCCTCGACTTTCTTGCCGAGGTCGGTTATGACCCGGTGTTTGGTGCTCGTCCGCTGAAACGCGCTATCCAACGTGAGTTAGAAACGCAGATCGCAAAATCGATTTTGCGCGGCGACTTTGTGGATGGTGACACGATCGTTGTTGATGTCCAGAACGAGCGGCTTGCCTTCAAGAGCATGGCAACTCAGGCTCTGCAAACTCAGGTGTAAACTCAGGCTCTGGATCACTCGATTCGCTTCTCCTCAAAAGGAGAAGCGAATCGGGTATTCCTCTACTTTTGGCTGCTACCAAATCGGCTGCTGAGGTTTATTGACCAAACTCTAACGGCTCCACGGCTAAAGTCTCGATCGCTGGAGCCATAGTAAACCCTGCTTCGATCTTGCCAATCAACAGCGCTACCGGAAAGTGAGTCAAAATCTCCTTTAGCCAGAGTGTGTCTTCTGCCTCAATCGACTGACCCGTAATTGCATCCTGCCAAACTGAAGAAGATCCGGGTGGCTGGACAATTCTAGTCTCATGCCAGACCTGCTCCCCCAAGGGAAATTCTCCCTGTTTGACCAATGATGTGAGAAATCGCGGAACAATGACGATCATGCGAGTCTCTCCCAAATCTCTGGCAAACGCCACAATGTGAGCTTTTAAGCTTCCCAAGACCGTTAATTTCTCGTAGCCGCCTCGCCGAAACATCTCCTGATAAGTTTGACGAATCTGCAAGGCTCGGTAGGTCAGAAAAAGCTTGATGCGCCCATCTTCTGGAGTTTTCAAAATCTCGGCGATGTAGCTTAAAAGGGAGCCTTTACCCTTTGACTTGCCCTTGATCTTTGACTTGATCTCCTTCAAATATTCTAGGCGAAGCTTAAAATCTACTGGGCGGCGATTGTCTGGATCAACTAAGCTCAGATCCCAGAGTTCGGTTCCTTGATAGAAATCTGGAACACCTGGAGAAGCAATTTTGAGCAGCGTTTGAGACAGACTGTTCAAAATGCCGTAATGCTGAATTTTCTGTTGAAAAGGTTTGAAAGTCTGAAGAAATAGATTGCTCTCCGTATTCTCCAAAATTCGCTCTATAAACTTTGTAAAGCCTTCCTCATAGGCTGTCTCAGGACGCATCCAGTTGCTGTTAACCTTTGCTTCTCGAATCGCCTTAATGATGTAATCTTTGATGCGATCGATAAACTGTGGATACTCTGTTTCGTCAAAGGGAAAAGATCCGAGCAAAGCCTGATATAGCAAATACTCATCATTTGCGGTCGGGATACGTAAGCTGTGCAGGTTATCTTTCAGAGTCACACTATCTTTCAAGGTCACGTTGTCTTTCAAAGGGGCATTAATGGCGCTCCAATTCTTCAGGTGCTCCTGCCATTCTTCAGGAAGTTCTGACAGCACGTTAATTCTGGCACGCACATCTTCGCCCCGCTTAGTATCATGGGTAGCGCTGGCACTGAGCGCGTGGGGCCACTGTGCCGATCGGCTTTGATTAAAGTTGTGAAACTCTTCGATTGAGATTCCAAACTGACAGGCGCTAGAGCCAACTTCATTAAGAGAAATTAGGCGATTATAGACATAGAAAACAGTATCTTCTACCCCTTTCGCCATTAGAGGTCCCGTGAACTGCTGCATTCTCATCAAGAAATGCATCCACAGCTCTTTGTCTTCATGGCTCAGGTGATCATCAAAGTCGAGCAGTAGAAACTTCTCAATAAAAGACAGCTCGTTGACAAAGCTAGGTGCGTTTTCTTGGGCGCGTTGCATTACCTGCTTCATACATTCCTGATCTGCCTTACGAGAACCTTCTCGGCTAATGTAAGTTCGGTAGATCGGGAACATTGCCAGAATCTCAACCAAGGCTCGCTTAAGACCATACATGGTGAAATCGCTGGCGTAACGATGGCGATCGGAAATCAATTTTAGTAGATGAGCCAAGTTATCAATATCGCCCGCCAAATGCTTCCCAATCATCAGCCGCTTATTTTCGTCAATCAGCGTTTCGCAAGAGGTAGATTTGCCGATGAAATTATAATAAATAGAGTCAAACTCAGCTTCAGAAGTTTGTTGACAAAACAAACAGTTGAGTTTGCTCATAAAGTCATATCCTGTCGTTCCCTGAATCGGCCAGTTTAGGGGCAATTCTTCATGGGGTTCAAGGATTTTTTCGACGGTGATGTAGACCTCTGGAGAATGTTCCCGCAGACGGTTAAGATATTGACCTGGATTATATAAACCATCAATATGATCAACCCGCAGCCCCGTGATTTTCCCCTCTTCCACAAGTTGCAAAGTTAGACCATGAATGGTGTCAAAAACTTTTTGATCCTCAACTCGAAGGGAAATCAATTCATTGACGGTAAAGAATCTGCGGTAGTTGAGTTCTTCATTCCCTACCTTCCAGTAGGAGAGGCGAAAAAACTGCTCCGATAGCAAATTATCCAGCAGGTTGAAGCTTTCTGGTTTACCCGTTTCACCATTAAAAAGATCGATGTTGGCTTCAAAGTATTGCTTGACTTCCTGACTATCTTGCCAGAGTTCCCACAGCATACTTTTAATAAAGTTAATCTGGTCATAGCGCTCTCGACCTGATTCACCTGAAGGAATGTACTTTAGTGCATACAAAACGCCTAGGAACTTAACAAAATCTGGATGATTCCGGCTAATTTTGTCCCGTAAGCGTCCTAAGTCATGCATCAAAACCTGACCGTAGGATTCGATCCGCAGTGGAAAACTCAGCCCATAGTAGTGAATAGATAGCCCGTTCTGACTATATTGAATTTGCAACTCACCACTTTCTAAGCAATCACCATAGAATTTTCCTAAGAACGGAGCTAAAACTCGCCCATTAATGCCGCCATAGGGATGGTTCCAGTCGATATCAAAGAAGTTGCGATATTGAGAGTCAGGGCCATTCTCCAACACATCCACTAGCATTTGATTTTGGCTATCAAACGCCATATGGTTGGGCACAATGTCTTGAAGCCAACCCAATTTGTGCTGTTGTAATTCCTGACTCAAGAGTTCAAACTTTTCTAACCCGCCTAGCTCCGGATTAATTTGTAGCGGATTAACCACATCATAGCCATGGGTGCTACCTTGACGAGCCGTAAAAATGGGGGAGGCATAAAGGTCAGAAATTCCTAATTCATTGAGATAAGGAACGATCGCCTTGGCTGCATCAAAATCGAAGGCAGCACTGAACTGAATTCGGTAAGTTGCTAGAGGAATTTGCATCATGATGGATTTAGGCTTTCTGCTTATCTTGAATGACCGGGGGCTTGCCGTCTTGTATCCCTAGCCATAACTCTGGTGTGGTACACAAATCTATCTAATGAAACAGGGAACTCACATACAAATCTCACACTTTAGGGGAGATTCTCACTTTAGAACAAAAACTCTTTGAAGTCTGTGGCTAAAGTTGCGATCGTCCTCATCCTTGCTCATAAATCACCACACTTTGGGGCTGAAGCTTCAGGATCTGCTGTGAGACAATGCCTCTCTGGGTTGGGATCATCTCCGGCAATTCTGAGCCACTGCCTCCCCAGAGGGTGTCTGTGGAGTCGAGCAGTTTTTTCCAGAGTCCGGGGGGTAAAGTGAGAGTTGTCTCAACTTCTTGGGTATTGAAGTTTAGCAAACACAAAACCTGACTATTGCCGCACCACCGCCGCAGTTTAATCAGATGATCTTCTTCACTAACGAGAGCTTCTAAAGTGTGGCGATCGAGATTTGCTAGAGCCGGAACCTGTTTTCGTAACTTCAGCAGCGCTTGGTAAAAGCGCCAGAGCATTTGGTGCTGTCCTTGCTGGTGCAAATTCCAGTTCAGCTTGCTGCGCTCAAAAGTTTCTTCCGACTGTGGATCATCTGCTTCACCCTCAGCATGGAAAGCGGCAAACTCTTCTTTTCTGCCTTTCCGTACGGCAGCCACTAAGTCCGGGTCGTTATGGCTGACAAAATAGAGAAACGGCGAAGTTTCACCATATTCCTCACCCATAAACAGGAGTGGTACCGAGGCAGACAGCAACACAGATGCTGCCGCTAGCTTCTGTGCCTCAAAGGAAACCAAGTGAGAGAGGCGATCGCCCTTTAGCCGATTGCCTACCTGATCGTGGTTTTGACAAAACACAACAAATTTGCTGGACGGACAGTCAGAAGGATCGCTACCGTGATGCCGCTGGCGTAGCTCTGAGTAATCCCAAGTGTACACAAAATTCTTAGCATAGCCTTTGGCAAGATGCTCTGGTCTGCCATAGTCGCCGTAATAGCCGAAGGATTCTCTCGTTACCAAAGCATGGACAGCGTGGTGAAAATCGTCATTCCACTGAGCATCCAATCCAAAACCACCTGCGGCGATCGGGCGTACCCAGCGCGGATCGTTTAAATCGCTCTCGGCAGTGAGATAAAATTTGCGTCCCTGCCGCTGAGAGAATTGCTCTGTTACTTCAGCCAGCTCTCGCAAGAAATGCTTTGCCCCGAAATCAAAAAAGTTGTCAGACGCATCTAGCCGTAGACCATCAATATGACATTCCTGGAACCAGTACAGCGCATTTTCAATTAGGTAGTTGCGAACGCCATAGCTGTAGGCATCATCAAAGTTGATGGCATTGCCCCAGGGCGTTTTGTATTTTTCAGTAAAGTAAGGACCAAAGCTCCAGATGTAATTGCCTTCAGGCCCGAAATGGTTGTAAACCACGTCCAGAAACATTGCCATTCCCTGCTCGTGACAGGCATTGACCAGCCGCTTTAGACCCTGCACACCTCCATAGGACATCTGCACGCCATAGGGATAAACGCCATCATAGCCCCAGTTACGTGAACCGGGAAATTGGGCGATCGGCATTAGCTCGATCGTCGTAACGCCCAATTCCTTCAAATCTGGCAGGCGAGCAATAGCGGCTTCAAAAGTGCCTTCTGGCGTAAAAGTGCCCACATGCAGCTCGTAGATCGCCATCTCAGCAAAGGGCAAATTTTGCCAGGAAGCATCTGTCCATTCAAAGCTATGATCTACTACCGCCGAAGCACCGTGAACTCCTTCAGGCTGGGCTTGAGAAGCTGGATCAGGGCGATCGATCTCCCCATTGAGCTGATAAAAATACAAAGTGCCAGGTTCAACATCTTCCAGTGTGGTTTGCCAATACCCCTGAGACTTGCGGTCTAAGGCGATAAAGCGCTCTTTGGGAGCCACAATGTGAACAGAAACCTGTTCTAGGAGAGGTGCCCAGACGGTGAATGTACAGCGACCATTGCCGTGATACCAGGAGCCTACTTGCATAGCTAGGAGAAAATTTATGAAGTGTTCGGGACTCTTATAGATAAGGGAGGTAAAGCCCTTACTATTTAATAGCCATATCATTCACAAAAGTACAACTAAGATCTATCGAACGACAGAGAGGTTCCACGGGGTATTTGCAAGCGGCGCTGTATCAATAATTCTGTACTATGAGCTGCACTCACAGATCTGTTTGGTAGTGTTTCAAATGTGCTGTTGATTTTTTGAAAGGGCAGAGAGCGCCCCTTTCAAAAAATCAACAGCATCTCTAGAACAGCACTTTGAAAACTTGAGGATTATGGCTCAATTTGCCATATCAAGCCTCGGAGACTTTTTTATCTTCTTCTGTTCAGTGTCGTTTCACTTGGATCAAATCCAAACAAAAACTTATCCCCTACTAGCCAGGTTACATAGCTGTGCTCACGCCAAGGCTGGGAGACTTTGAGCGGCGAGCCACTCAAAGTCTCCTAAGCAAAATAGGTGCGGCGATGGTCATGTATGACAGTTAAGGGCGATCGCTATTCTTCTTCAACAAAGTCCTCGTCACCGTCAACTTCTTCTACCGATATTGGAGTCACAGAGTTTGCAGAAACCATTGCTCCCATTTCCAGCTTCTCTCGCACAAGCTTCTCTACGTCCTTCGTGAAGGTAGGATTTTCCTCCATGTACTTGATGGCATTATCGCGTCCTTGGCTGATGTTGTCGCCGTTGTAGCTGTACCAAGCTCCCCGACGCGACACGACCCCCGTCTCTTCAGCCATGTCGATAAGAACGCCCAGAAGTGAAATTCCCTTGCCGAAAATCACATCAAATTCAGCAATACGGAAGGGCGGAGCCACCTTGTTTTTTGCCACCTTGACCTTGGCTCGAATCCCATACTCCTCGTTGCCCTTTTTCAGGGTTTGAATCCGGCGAATATCCATCCGCACCGAGGCGTAAAACTTGAGCGCGTTACCGCCTGTCGTGGTTTCAGGATTGCCGTAGGAAACGCCAATCTTTTGGCGCAACTGGTTGATAAAAATGACGCTACAGCCCGTTTTGCCGATGTTGCCCGTAATCTTCCGCAATGCCTGACTCATGAGGCGTGCCTGCAAGCCGACGTGAGCATCGCCCATTTCGCCCTCAATTTCAGCTCTGGGAACTAGAGCGGCAACCGAGTCCACCACTACCAGATCAACGGCGGTCGATCGCACCAGTTGATCCACAATTTCTAGCGCCGCCTCTCCGGTGTCAGGCTGAGAAACGAGCAGATTAGCAATATCAACGCCCAATGCCGCTGCGTACATAGGATCTAGCGCATGTTCTGCGTCAACAAATGCTGCCACACCGCCAATTTTTTGCACTTCGGCGATCGCGTGAAGCGCCAGAGTGGTTTTTGCCGAGCTTTCTGGCCCGTAGATTTCAATAATCCGACCTTTGGGTAAGCCGCCCCCTAGAGCCAAATCCAGGTTTAGCGCTCCAGTAGAGATGGTTTCTACCTTCATGCGGGTGGCATCTCCCAGCCGCATAATTGTCCCTTTGCCAAAGGTGCGCTCGATTTGGGTTAGCACCAAATTTAGAGCCTTTTCTTTCTCGGAACTCTCATTGCTGGTTTTAGCCATTCATCCCTCAACGCAAGATTTTGCGAAATTAATAATTTGTATCCGTTTACAGCAGCCCAGTTTCAACAGCCCAGTAAACCTGTGGAAACCAGCAGAATGCAGTCCAGCTTACTGTCCGTTATGAGCCAGTATAGTTACCCTAAGGCAAAGTCAACCCTATCCACTAACTATGGTAATCTTTTTTGAGACAACCATACAGATGTACTAAACAAATGTACTAAATTTGGCTAGATTTAGCTACTCCCAATAATTTGGCTAAGGTTTTGTAGCTGTCGCCAGTTTGCTGAGGACATTTAGGGTGGGCACGAAGCGCCCCACCCTAAATGTTCCCGTCCTAATCGCCTTGGCGGTTGCTATAACTTAGCTGGAACTTCAGAAACTCAACAGATTTAACCCATGACTTCTGACCTTCCTAGCCTGCTCATACCCGATACAGCGCTCTCTGTTGCCGGACTGACGACCTATATTCAGGCTTTGCTAGAGCAAGACAGCCAGTTACGGCAGGTGTGGGTAACGGGAGAAGTTTCTAGCGCCACTCGCTACAAAAGCGGCTTGTTTTTTAATCTGCAAGACCCAGATGCGCAAGCCAGCATTAGCTGTGTGGTTTGGAATAATCAGCTGAATCGACTGGCAACGCTACCTGTGCAGGGGGAGCAGTTTATCATTTTGGGTCGCGTGAATTTGCATCCCCAGCGAGGCACCTATCAGCTTGTTGTCTGGCAAGCTCTGCCCGCAGGCGAGGGACTCCGGGCGCTTCGCTACCGTCAGCTCCGCAAACGGCTAGAAGTAGAAGGACTATTTGACCTCGATCGCAAACGTCCCTTGCCCCCCTATCCTCAGACGATCGCCGTAGTCACTTCGCCGCAAGCTGCCGCCTGGGGAGATATTCAGCGTACGCTAAAGCGGCGTTGCCCTGGCATTCGGGTTCTGTTTTCTCCAGCTTTAGTTCAGGGCGATCAGGCTCCGGCAGCCATCGTCCAGGCCATGCAGCGCGTGATTCGAGACGGACGCGCTGAGGTGCTAATCCTGTCGCGAGGCGGCGGAGCCGTTGAAGATATGGCGTGCTTTAACGACGAGCGGGTGGTACGGGCGATCGCTGAATGTCCCATTCCCGTCGTTGCTGGCATTGGGCATCAGCGCGACGAGTCCCTAGCCGATTTGGCGGCAGACATTTGTGCCCATACGCCAACAGCGGCAGCAGCTCAGGCAGTACCGCTCCTAGAAAATCTCATCACTGAGCATCGGGGACGCGCCCACGCCCTGAGTCAGAGTGTGCTTAGTGCCTTGGATACTGCCGCCGATCGTCTCTATCGCCTGCGTGGAAGGCTGCAACGCCTGAATCTCGATCGCCAAATTCAGCAAGAAACCCAGACGCTTTCCTGGTTGCGGCAGCGCCTTATGCAAAACACAAACCACCGCTTGCAGTCTGCCCATCAACACTGCCATTTGCTGCGGCAACAGCTGATTACGCTTGATCCAGAAGCTGTTTTGAGGCGGGGCTATGCCGTAGCGCGACAGACCGATGGAACGGTGGTGAGGACGATCGCTGAACTTGCCGTAGGACAAGAGCTGACCTTAAGGCTGGCTCAAGGTCAGGCAAAGGTGACGGTGTCTAAAATATTAGAGCCTGAAATAAATTAAGTGCTATTCAAAATATATGAACGACTCGTCAGACTTATCAAAATTATCAATCTCTCCGCCCACTGCCTTGGAGAACGTCAATACCCTAGAGCCAAATTTAGCCCTAGACACAAATTTAGAAGGCACGAAGTTAAAGGGTAAAAAATCAAAAAGTGGAAAGGCAGCGCCAGAAAAGACTGACCTTTTACCGAATTGGAGCTATGAGAAGACGGTTGCTGAGATTGAAACTATTATCAGCCGCATTGAGTTGGGCGAACTAGAACTTGCAGATGTCTTCGATCAGTTCTCGGCAGCCATGGAGCAGTTGCGACAATGTGAGGCGTTTCTCATGCAGCAGCAGCAGCAGGTTGACTTACTGATTGAAACCCTAGTCGATGAGCCGGAGGGATTTTAGAACCTAGCTCGGAAAATTGGTAGTTCTTAAGGGGTGAGGATTTTTTGTTGGGGGGGGGGTGGGGCCGCC
>NZ_JCACIN010000069.1:0-36163 GCF_059504425.1 Drouetiella sp. | reverse complement strand
GAACGCTTCTCTACCTCTACAATAATGTCCTAACTCGTTCTCGTAGCGCTATATCGGCTCAACGTCATCTTGACCTACAGAGTTCAATTCGATTGCTCACCAAACTGTTTCTGAAGGAAATCAACCAGTAACCGCACCTTGGTTGATAGATGACGATTGACCGGATAGATCACCGAAATCGAAAGTTCAGGTGGATGATAGTTGGGCAACACAATTTGCAGCGTCCCTTGTTGCAATTCCTGCTCGACAATAAATGTCGGCAGTAGCGTAATCCCCAACCCACGAACAGCTGCATCCCTCAGGACTTCGCCGTTATTAGAACACAACACTCCATTCACCGAAATTGTCTGTTCTCCCTCTGATCCAATTAATATCCACTGATCTTCTACCGCAAGTTGACCGTAGTGCAAACAAGAATGGTGCTGCAATTCATCCGGGTGATTGGGAGTTCCATGTCTTTCTAAATAGCTGGGAGCGGCACAAAGTGATTGTGGAGCTGCGGTTAACGGATGCAGAATTAAACTCGCAGTCTCCTGGGGTTTGGCAATTCGCACCGTGACATCGAACCCTTCTTCGATCGGATCAATAAAGCGATCGTTTAGCGTCAGTTGTACCTGAAGATTAGGATACTGTACGACAAAGTCAGCAAGAGCAGGAGCCAAATGCATTGTGCCGAATGTCATCGGCGCATTCACTTTTAGTCTACCTCTCGGTTCTGCTTGCAGTTGGGTCAGCGATCGCTCTGCTTCCTCTAGGCTTGTCAAAATCTCCAGGCACCGCTCATGAAACGCTAACCCGCTCTCCGTCGGAGTCACTACCCGCGTACTGCGATGCAACAACTGCACTCCCAGTTCATTTTCCAGGGCAATCACCAGTTTGTTGACGACCGATCGTGATATTCCCATGTCCCGCGCTGCTGCTGCAAAACCACCCGAAATCACAACTTGGGTAAAGGCACGAATACTTTCAAACTTATCCATTGGCGAAGCATTGTAGATTTTTTAGAGACAGTCTGTGCGCAAAATAGCACATTGTTTTTTATTTCAGTTCAACTCATAATAGCGATGTTGCTAAAACAAATTGCTCCCACCCACTCGGAATTACGAGATATGATTGCAATCCAACCAGCTCAGGATCGTGGCACTGCTAATTTTGGTTGGCTCGATAGTCGTCACACTTTCTCCTTTGGTAAGTATTACAATCTCAATCACATGGGCTTCGCTGACTTGCGTGTGATTAATGAAGACAAAGTAACTTCTGGACAAGGCTTCAGTACTCACGGGCACCGCAATATGGAAATCATTTCCTATGTGTCAGAAGGGGCTTTAGGATACAAAGACAGCATCGGTACAGGTTCAGTGATTCGTCCTGGAGATGTGCAGCGGATGTCTGCTAGCGCGGGCATTCAGCACAGCGAGTACAATGCTTCCCAAACCAAGCTAGTCCATTTCTTACAAATCTGGATTTTGCCAGAACAGAAAATCTTTACTGACGCTGAGAAACTTCGTCTAGTTGGTTCTCGTGATGGTCGTGATAGCTCCATTACGGTTCACCAAAATGTTGACCTTTACGCTGCCGCGTTGAACGAGGATAATGCCATCAGCCATACCTTTGCCAATGGACGAGTTGCCTGGTTGCAAGTGGCGCGGTGTGCCGTTGAACTGAATGGTCAAACGCTGACCGCTGGTGATGGGGCTGCGATCGCTCAGGAATCACAGATAACGCTGCAAGGTGCGTCTGATATTGCTGAAGTGTTGCTGTTTGACATGGCGGCATAGTATCTGGGGTGGCAGTGCACATACCTCCATTAGTATCTATTCGGTAATAAATAGTTACCCGTGCTACTTTCTATCGAGACGTTAATCGTTGCTCGACATTCAACTTACTTGACCTTAATCGTTGCTCGACATTTAACTTACTTGACCGCTGAATGATGCAATAGGAGCTTAAACGCAATGTCAAACAAAACGTTTGTATTAGTACATGGTGCATGGCTCGGCGCTTGGTGTTGGGATCAGGTCAAACCGCTGCTGACTGCCGCAGGGCATGACGTTGTTGTACTAGATCTGCCGGGCAGTGGTGCTGATCAAACGCCGATTGCACAAGTCACGTTGCAAGGTTATACCGATAGAGTGGTGGAAACCATCAACGCGCAGGCACAACCTGTAATTTTGGTGGGGCACAGCATGGGCGGCATTGTCATTTCCCAGGCGAATGAGGTGGTTCCCGATCGTGTAGAAAAACTCGTTTACATCAGTGCTTACCTATTACAAGCGGGTGAGTCACTGTATGGTAAAACTCAGGAACCGGAACACGCAGGTTCCAAACTGTTTGCAAACTGGGTGCAAACGTCACCTGAAGCTGCCAGCGTTAACCCTGATGGGGTGAAAGAGGTCTTTTGCGCTGATTGTAGTGATACTGATGTGGCAGTGATTCAAGCCAAGATGCGGGAACAGGCGATCGCCCCTTTGGCTACACCATTGACAGTGCATGCTGATGCCAAACAATATGCTGAAAAGCGCTTCTACATTGAAACAACTCGGGACAATACTGTGCCTCACATCATTCAGCAGAAGATGTATGCCGCCTTACCCTGTCAAAAAGTTCTGACAATGGCGACCAGCCATTCTCCCTTTGCTGCGAACCCACAGCAGCTTGTAGAATTCCTGACCACATTATGACGTTCACTGATGGCGAAATAACCTGCCGATGGACTCTACTGCCTGACTATCCTCAGACTAAATAAGACATCGGTCATAGCATCCATCTACTGTGCCACTCAACATAAATGGCAGAGGCTGATAGCGTACAAAGAGTAAGCATAAAGCATGACGCTCTAAACAGATTTGTTTGTAGAAGGTTGAATCGGAGGATTAGCGAGCGAATCCTCTCTCACAAACACACAGTCTTTGTCTCCGCTGATATGACAAAGAGTATGGCAGGGAAGATAACCTCTTATCCCTTATTCCATGCTGCAACAGACCATGAACCACTTTAATGAGGAAACTTCCTATGTCTACTTTTAAGTACAACCGTCTCGACAAGAACAACGCTGCGGCTTTACTGGTCGATCACCAAACAGGGCTTTTCTCATTGGTCAAGGACTTTAGTGCGAGCGATTTCAAGAACAATGTGCTCGCACTTGCTGGTACAGCCAAGTTTTTTAACCTACCCACCATTTTAGCTACCAGCTTTGAGCAAGGTCCAAACGGTCCTCTGCTGCCGGAGATCAAGAATATGTTTCCAGACGCTCCCTACATTGCTCGCCCTGGACAGATTAACGCCTGGGATAATGAGGATTTTGTTAAAGCCGTAGAAGCAACGGGCAAGAAGCAACTAATCATTGCTGGCATCGTGACGGATGTTTGTGTCGCATTTTGCGCTCTATCAGCAGTCGAAGCTGGCTATGACGTTTTTGTGGTGACTGATGCGTCTGGCACCTTCGATGAAGTTTGTCGCCACGCTGCCTGGAATCGGATGTCGAGTGCGGGTGTTCAATTGGTCAACTGGTTTAGCGTTGCGTGTGAACTACACCGCGATTGGCGCAACGACGTTGAGGGATTGGGCAACCTTCTGGCAGGATATATTCCTGACTACAAGAATCTAATGACTAGCTATGCAGTCGCCCAGAATGGTGCATCTCCAAGTCCTGAAAAAGCACCTGCTTTAACTAGTGCGTAACCGAGTTAACTTTGTCTCCGTTAGGTTACCAGTTTTCCTTGAAGCCTAGCGAAGACAAGCACCTCACTGCCAGTCACGTGGAGTGTATTTTTGATATCTCTTACGTGACTGATTGCAAGTCTTCGTCTCCTCTAAACTATTTCGCACTCTGAAGCTAATTACATGACTCATATTCTTCATCTTGACGCCAGCCCGCGTGGCGATCGCTCGATCTCCCGCACCCTCTCAAAAGAATTCATCACCAGCTGGAAAGCGGCACATCCCAGTGATACCGTGGCCTATCGCGATGTAGGACATCATCCCGTTCCCCTAATTGATGAACCCTGGATTGCTGCCGCTTACTCTGCACCTGACCAACATACGCCCGAACAAGCTGCTGCCATTCGTCCCTCAAATGAGCTTGTGGATGAGTTTTTGGCAGCCGATCGCTATGTGTTTGCCGTTCCTATGTACAACTTCAGCATTCCTGCCAGCTTTAAAGCCTACCTCGACCAAATTGTGCGCGCCGGTCGTACCTTTAGTGTCGAAGCCGATGGCAGTTACAAGGGTTTAGTGCGGGACAAAAAGGTATTAATAATCACGGCACGGGGCGGTTCTTACCCTAAAGATACGCCTTACTTTGCCTACGATATGCAGGAATCCTACCTCCGCCTGATTTTCGGCTTCATGGGTATCACCGATGTGGAGGTGATTCATGCCGACAATTTGATGGGTGGTGACGATGTCCGCCAGCAGTCTTTGGCAGCAGCAAAAACCGCAATCCATCGCGCTGTTGCGGTTGGGTAGTTTCTGGCAGTTCTGTTTTGTTTATGAGTGATTGCTTTACATGAAAGGTTCCTCTCGGTTTATTTTGTTCTCTTCAATCAGCGGACTGTTTCTCGTTCCATTCACTTTGCCTGAAGCAGCTGCTCAGGAGACGATGAGTGGTCAGGCGACATCTGTGAGCCAGCTTGCAGATCTGCAACCGACTGATTGGGCATTTGGGGCACTGCAATCGCTGTCTGAACGTTATGGCTGCATGGCTGGCTACCCTGACCAAACCTTTCGAGGGCAGCGATCGCTTACCCGCTACGAGTTTGCGGCGGGGTTAAATGCCTGCATCGAGCGTATCAATCAGCTACTTGCCAGCGCATCAGCAGAGTTCGTTCAACCCGAAGATTTGCAAACCTTGCAACGCCTTCAGGAGGAATTCACCACCGAACTGGCAACGCTGCGAGGACGAGTAGACACCCTTGAAGCTCAAACTGCAACCTTAGAAGCTCAACAATTTTCGACTACCACCAAACTTACAGGACAAGTTCTTTTCTCCGTCAATGGCGGTGGTTTTGCGGGAGAGAGTATTGTTGATCCTGCGGGAAGAGTATTGGCTGATCAGGACTTGAACCCAACGGTTCTCTATCGAGTTTCCCTCGACTTGAATACCAGTTTCACCGGCACCGACTTACTTAAAATTCGGATTGACACGGGCAGTAATGGGGCAAACGACAATGTTACGGGTGTTTTAGAGCCAAACTTTGGCAGCGTGTTAGATTACTCGGTGAAACCGCCTAGCAATGATGATTTTGGCATTAGTCGAATCTATTACACCTTTCAACCGTTACAGAATTTGAGTGTCTCCATCGGGCCCAGTATTCGCACCGCCGATTACGTCGATCGCAACAGCTACGCCAACGCCAGCTTTCGGGACTTCAGCACCCTGGCACTGGTCAACAATTTTATTCTGTTTCCAGTCAACGGCCCCAGTGCCGGAGCAGCGATCGACTGGAACCTGGGGGACTTCAGCCTGCGTGCTTTGTATGCTGCCGCCGATGCTGCCAATCCTGGTAGTGGACAACCCATTCGAGGCACGTCTTCTTTCACACGAGTTTTATATCCCACCAGCGTTACGAATCCAGCAGCACTGGGCGATCGAGGCTTGTTTGGTGATACCTATCAAGGCACAGTTGAAGCTGAATATGCTCCTTCCCGTAACGTGGCGGTTCGCTTGCAATACAGTGGTGGAGAAGTATTTGACAATCGCTTTGATGTGTTTGGCGCAAATGCAGAAGCTCGCCTCACGACTGGAATCGCTGTTTTTGGTAGGTATGGAGTCGGCACCTATCGCAACACGGCGTTTGATGATGCCACTCTGAATTACTGGATGGCTGGCGTTTCTTTTCCCGACTTGTTTAAACAAGGGGCGATCGCAGGCATTGCTGCCGGTCAACCGATCATTGCCTCTGAGATTGGCAACGCGACTCAAACCAATTTTGAAGCATTTTATAACTTTTCTATTAATGACAATATTCGCATCACGCCTACGATTCAGGTGATCACAAATGCCGGAAATCAAGATGCAAACGGCACGATCGTCACGGGCACGATTAGAACCGTTTTTCTATTTTGAACATGACAATCAAGAGGGACAAATTCGATGTTGGAAGAATCTTTAACCATCGGCACAGATGAAGACTCTCAAGTCACGGCAATTATCTCTCATGTCGTTCGTCCTGGGCGAGAACAAGGCTACGAAGAGTGGTTTCATGGCATCGCCGCCGATGCCCGAAAATTTAAGGGTCATTTGGGTGTCAGCACGATTCGACCCCAAGATCATTCCCATCCTGAGTATGTAGTGATCCTCAAGTTCGATCGCTACGACAACCTTAAAACCTGGCTAGAGTCCGATGTTCGGCACGAATGGATTGAACGATTACAACCCCTGATTGAACAGCCAGAGTCCATTCAAACTCTCACCGGATTGGAAACCTGGTTTAGTCTACCTAATCAGCCGCTCAAATCTCCGCCCCCTCGCTACAAGATGGCGATCGTGACTTGGATGGGAGTCTTCGTTACCCTGACTGTTGTCAGTCGATTACTCGCTCCGATTCTGTCCAACCTACCAATCTTGCTCAATCAACTGCTCACAACGGGATTGGTGGTTGCCCTTCTTACCTATGTGATTATGCCTCGCCTGACCCAGCTATTCCAACGCTGGCTGTATCCTAATTTCTAATTACACGGCGAGGAGAAAAAATATGAATATTGGCATGATTGGTTCTGGCAACATGGGCAGCGCGATCGGCAAGCTTTGGGCGAGGCAAGGGCATCAAGTGATGTTCAGCTATTCCCGTGATCTGAAAAAGCTTGACGCGATCGCCGAGTCAGCAGGAAGCAACGCCCGCACCGGAACAACCGCCGAAGCCGCCCGGTTTGGAGAGGTTATTATGCTGACGGTGCAATATGCGGTTTTAGAAGATGCACTCAAAGCAGTGGGGTCGCTAGAGGGCAAAGTGCTGATCACCTGCGTCAGTGGTCTAAGACCGGATTTTCAGGGGCAAACGTTGGGATTACCAACCGAACTTACGTCTTCAGTCGCTGAGCAGATTGCCCAACTCGCGCCCGGTGCGAAAGTGGTTGAGGCGTTTAACCTCACCTTTGCTGAACTGCTCCAAGCTGACTCACGCCAGTTTGGGACGGAACGCCCCAGTTTGCCGTACTGCGGTGATGATGCTGATGCCAAAGCGATCACTGCTGGTTTGATTGAAGAGTGCGGCTATGACGCGATCGATGCAGGTGGATTAATTAAGGCGAGATCGATTGAAGCTTTGGCTTCTATCTGGGTGCAAACAGCGGTAGTCACTGGCTTATTTCCCAATACTGGCTTGAAGATCTTGCGACGTTAGCGGTCAATCTGGTGTCACCGTTGCGATCGCGATCATAGTCCATCAGTATTGAAACTCAAGAGAATTCTATGAATGACAAAAGCATCTACTTCATTGCGACCCTGATGGGAGGCGCAGTGTTGCCCGTTCAGGTTGCTCTCAATGCTCTGCTGAGGCGATATGTGGGGCAGCCGATGCAGGTGACATTTATCTCTTACCTCGCTGGTACACTCGCCTCTCTTGCCATCTGCTGGTTTGCGCGTTATCCCTTACCTGCTACAGCCGCGATCTCACAAACATCTTGGTGGATGTGGCTCGGCGGCTGTCTCGGAACGCTGTATGTCTGGTCAACTATCTTCGCGGCCGCAAAGATTGGTACGGCGCTCACGCTAGCACTGACGATCGCGGGTCAGATGATTTGTGCGCTTTTTCTCGATCACTACGGTGTGATTGGACTGACGAAAGTTTCAGCCAACCCTTTACGCATTGCTGGAGTTGTATTGGTGATGATTGGAGTTTCTTTTGTTGCCTATGCTAAAAAATAAACCACGATGGCTAGAGTTCGACCGTCCAACTATTGCCGATATTGCTGTCTTTCCCTATGTGGCGCTGGTGCGGGGTGGCAAGATCAATCTCGATACTTATTCTCATGTACTGACATGGATTGAACGAGTTAAGCAATTGCCAGGTTACATTCCAATGGCAGGACTGTAGAAAGTTCTTGAGGGCGATTACTCTGACTAAACATACTGCGACATGCTGCTGAGCGCAGCGAGGAGTCTCGTTATGGCACCAGGTTGGTCATACATAGAATCACCGTTTCACGCGGGTGAATTGGCAATTCAAGCCCGCTTGGGTGTTCAATCTCAAATGGACAAGCAGGCGCGGCGAGTCGTTCGCGATTATCTGCCTCAGCAGCATCAGCAGTTTTACAGCCAACTGCCTTACCTGCTTGTGGGTACGGTGGATGCGTCGGGTCGTCCCTGGGCTTCGATGCTGGTGGGGGAACCCGGCTTTGTCTCTTCGCCCAACGATCGCATGTTACAGATTGCCAGCAAGCCTCTAATTGGCGATCCTTTATCAATGACTCTCGCCGAAGGAGTTAACATTGGTTTACTGGGGATTGAACTGCACACTCGCCTGCGCAACCGGATGAATGGAACTGTTACAGCGATTGATACCAATGGTTTTACTGTGCAAGTGGGTCAAAGTTTCGGCAACTGCCCCCAGTACATTCAAGCTCGGATGTTTGAGTTAAATTCATCTGATCTAACGACTCCTCAACCGATTCATGAAGTCAAATCGTTGGGTGAACCTGAACGTACCATCATCGCTGCGGCTGACACATTCTTCATTGCCACGGTGTTTCAGGAAAAGGAGGCAGGTGCTGCCAAAGGCGTGGATGTGTCGCACCGTGGCGGCAAACCGGGATTTGTGCGGATGAATGATGCTCACACGCTAACAATTCCCGATTTTGTTGGCAACTTTCACTTCAATACGTTTAGTATAGCCGTAGCCACCTTCATTAAGACGCTGCTTGTTTGAGAACGGATTCCATCGCATCGCGCAGATTATCGGAGTCGCGTAAGAGTTTGCGAATGCGACTCTTCAGCCAAGCCCAACACTTTTCAATCCGATTGAGGTCTGGCGAATAGGGAGGCAGGTAAACGAGTTTGCACCCTGCCTGTTTAATCAATTGGGCAATGCGACCGCCATGATGAAACGTCGCATTATCGACAATCACCCACTCACCCGGTTGTAGCACTGGAATCAAGCAGGTTTCGAGCCAGGTTTCAAACACAGTCCGGTTACAGGCTCCCTCGATCGTAAAAGGGGCAATCAGTTGACCATTACGGTACCCAGCGATCATATTCACCCGCCCCTGCCGCCGACCCGATTTGAGGTCGTAGAAGCGTTCCCCCACTGGAGAGTACCCGTAGCCATAATTATCGCGTTCATCCCTGCCCGATTCATCCACATAGATCAAGTGAGGCGCTTTAGCGTCTTCCAGTTGCGCTATAAAGTCTGCCCGCTTAGCTTCATCGCGTTGGCTATATCCGTATGTTTTTTTTACGGCTATGCCCAATCTTCTCCAATGCCCGCGAAAGGGTTCGTTGACTGATCTCCCCCTCCCATAACTCTGCCATTTCGCTCTGGGTTTTATCCCCATGCTCTTTGACAAAGTTTTGAAACTTCTCCCAATCGGTGATTTTGGCTGTTGGAGAGGAGGTTGGTCTCGGCTTGGGTTTAACATCCCCTGTTTCGGCTCGACGCTGGAACCATAAGTTAATCGTATTGCGACTGATATTGAACATTTGGCTCACCTCACTTTTCTTAAAGCCGTTCAACTCAATCGCTTCCATCACCTTTTGCCGGAAATCATCACTGTAGGGTTGAGCCATTGCACTAGGATGGAATCTATGGGAATTCTTATAGTTTACGTCCTAACTTAGTTGGCTACGGCTATAATTTGCTGCTAAATCCTCACGCGGGTCTACTGTTTATAGATTTCGATCGCGGCAGCTTGATGTACCTGACGGGCACGGCTGAGGTAATTTGGGATGGCGATGAAATCCAGTCTTTTGAAGGTGCAGAGCGGCTACTCCGCTTTCATCTCTCGGCTGGGTATCGCGTGGAGGGCAGCTTGCCTCTGCGCTGGTCGGCTCCTAATTTTTCACCCTTTCTCGTTGGCGTAGCCTCTCTAACAGATAATCGCACTGGCTCTTGACAAAATGCTGTTAGTCAAAGCTAAAGGCCCTGCCAGCGCTCACGTTTACACAGAGTCCTTGCCCAATGCCAGTGTTGCCTTCATGCTCATGTCGATACACCCAGTCTTGACGATCGCGCCGAGTCTGCGGTTTCTATAAAAGAGGATCCTCTCATGTCAATGCCTAAACTTGAACTGGTGAGTCATCACCTCTGTCCCTACGTGCAGCGGGCAGTAATCACATTGGTCGAAAAAAATATTCCTCACGATCGCACCTATATTGACCTGGCAAACAAACCCGCTTGGTTTCGGCAACTTTCGCCTTTAGGAAAGGTGCCTGTGCTGCGTGTTGGTGATGATGTGTTGTTTGAATCAGCGGTGATCTGCGAATATCTCGATGAAATTACACCTGGTTCGCTACATCCGGCTGATCCACTTGAGAAAGCCAAGCATCGGTCATGGATTGAGTTTGGCTCCAGTGTCCTCAATACGATTGCTGGATTCTACAATGCGCCTAATGCAGATGCATTTGAACAGAAACGGCAGGAGTTAGTTGATAAGTTTGTCTGGTTAGAACAAAATCTCACAGCGCATCCTTATTTTGGTGGAGAAATGTTCTCACTCGTGGATGCCGTCTATGGACCCATCTTTCGCTATTTCGATGTATTAGAAACCATTCCAAACAGCGGCTTTTTTACAGATACGCCCCAGGTAAGCCAGTGGCGGCGATCGCTACAAGCCCGCTCCTCTATTCAAACGGCTGTTGCCGCTGACTATCCAGAACGACTGCTAGCGTTCCTAAAAAACCGCAATTCTCATCTCTCCATGTTAGTTACTGCCTAGCAAGGCATTCCCGTAGCAATTGGACCGAAAACAACGTTAAGGACTTTGTAGACTTCAAGACTGCATCGATAAGTGGGGTAAATCAGTCAAAAAACATACTACATAATGCTTGGACTCAGTAGTACAGTAAGTTGGTAGCTTACAAGCGTAATCTTACGGGTTGCAACTGGCTGAACCTATTACTTTTGCGTGGCACTTCTGCCGTCCGCGCAACGGAATGAGCCTCATCAAGAGATTGAGAAAAGTTATGAGGTGCTATGTTTCTTGCTTTGATTGAACCGAGATGTCAAACAGTATGAACCAATCCCAGAGACGCTCAATATCCAAACCTCTTACCGCTTTCAAATTAATGACTACATTTCCATCACACCAGAACTACTAGTCATCACCAATCCTGAACATGATTGTAATCATGACACGCTCTACATTGGTACAATCCGCGCCACGTTCATGTTCTAATAACCGAGGCAACTGATGTTTATTAATTACATCCCACTCATGCTGATTGGTATGGTTGCTGGCTTTGGCATAGTAAGAGCAACTGCTAAAGCCACAGAAGTTGGTGGTGTTTCAAAGATATTGCTAGAACCAGAGGTGCAACTAGGTAGGCTTTCTACAGAACGCAACAACACGTCTAGACCGCCCCCAAACTACCTATTGTGAACCCTGTGCTGCGGTCGAGGAGAGTTGAATGCTCTCCTCGGTTCAATTACGCCGCTCACCACCACAATGTTCTACAAATTCAATGCTTTTCTTGCTTCATTCAACTGTGATTGCACTAGATCCGCTGTTTTAGCAGTCGCAGTATAGTTACTCCAAGCACCGTGATAGCTGCCCGTGTGTTCAGCCAGTAAATCAGCAATATGAACCCCATTCTTAACTGTGTTATTGGCAAGTTCAGCCAGCACGGGAATCCAGGTTGTTACCACAACACCAGCGGCAGACATTCTCATCATCGCAGCTTGTTGATTCAACTCATCAAAGGTTGAAGAAGCATCTATTACTGCGTAAACATCATAGCCTCGCTGGACACCGTAAATTGCAGCAAAAGCTAGACAAGTGGTGGTGTCTAGCGCAGCAATGATCAACTTCTTGCGATTCATCTTTTCAACTGCTTCCGCAGAAGGGGCATGATCCCAAAATTTTACGGTGTCGCGTTCAATAATTTCGTGCTCAGGAAACAGTTCAACCAACTCTGGCATGGTCGGTCCGTTGGGACCTTGAAACCAACTAGTAGTCAGCAGCGTTGGCAAGTTAAAACGTTTAGCAACTTTTGCGAGCGCAATGATGTTGTTCTTCAGTTTCAGCGGCTCAACTGAGGGAAGAAATTGGAAGAGACCTACTTGATGGTCGATCAAGAGCATTGCAGCATTATCGGGTGTCAATGGCTCTTCGAAGGGATTACGACTTGTCATACTGGTCAATATCTGATGGATTAAAGTACTTCAGATCAGAGTTTACGGTTAAGCAAAATCTTTGTCTTTCAAAAAAATATGATTACGAGCAGTGAGATTTTGTAAATGACTCACGTTATGCAAGCTTCAAATCTGGTCTCGATTCGGCAATTTATCCATCAAGTTCCATATGCTCCAGAGCAAAGCAGCGAAGTAGCAGGCTGGCAAGACATCATCTTGCTGAAACACTCGCTCCTACCCGGTGAAATCGATGTTCCTGGACTGGCTGAAAACCTTCTGTTTGTAAGTCTACTACCCAAGACTCAGTATGAAAATCTGAATAATCAGCGTCTTAAGTCAATGGTTCTGCGTCAAGGTGATGTTGCGATTATACCCGCAGGTTGTTCACACCACTGGCGATGGCTCAGCCCTCTTGCTGCGGCAAATCTGTTTATCTCACCCCTGTTGATCAGAGAGGTCAGTAAGGATCTCGTTAAAGGCGATCCAGATTCTGTCTGTTTAATAAAACACGATGTAACATCCGTGCCTCTTCTGTCTGCCTTGGCAACAGAATTGTTATCTGAACTAGAAACGGGTTCACCGCATGGCAAAACTTACATCGATGCTTTGACTCGCAGCCTAGCTATGTATTTGGTTACGCATTACTCAACTGCAAAAGTTGCAGAAAAGACAGCGTTGTCAAAACCTGATGATACCCGTGTTGCTTATGCGATCGATTTCATTGAGTCTCACTTGGGCGAGGACTTGCCTTTGGCAGCGATCGCTTCTGCTTCCAATATGAGTGTCAATCACCTATGTACCATCTTCAAGCGTACTGTTGGTCAGTCGGTTCATCAGTTCGTGATTCAGCAAAGAATTGAGAGAGCTAAGATTTTACTTAGAGATCGTAGAAAGTCGCTTGCAGAGATTGCTCAAGAGACAGGCTTCTCCAGCCAATCACACTTCACAACTAGTTTTTCCAAAATTTTGGGGAGCACACCCAGCCAATATCGCCAAGATTTCAACTAGCTAGCGCTCCAGCACTGAAGATCCACCCGTTCGGATTCGACTACTTTGTTCCCGGTATAGAGCCTGTTTGAGATCTTTTAGAATAGGAATTAGGTGCTCTAACTTACCTAGTTTAGATGCCATGCCCTATTCCAGCAATCTCACTGATACAGAATGGAAAATCTTTGAACCCCTGTTGCTTGAAATCTTACCGAAGAAGAAACAAACACGTCCCTCCAACTGGACAAAACGAGAAATCGTCAATGGAATACTCTATCAACTGAAAAATGGCTGCAATTGGTGTGACTTGCCGAGAGATTTTCCTCCTTACTCGACTGTCTACTGGCACTACAAGCACTGGCGAGCCGCAGGAGTGTTTGAACAACTCATGAGCGTGTTACATGAACAAGCCCGAGAACAGGTTAAAAAAAACTAGGGCGGCAAAGCTGACTGGATTAAGCCCTCAAATGGCGAAATTTCGTAAGCGAAAGAGAAAATAGCTAACGAGTTTACTGGCTTTTGATACCCACTCCAGTTAGAGGGTGTTTAGGAAACCCGATCGAACAGAGTCATTGAAGGATCAAGCAACGTTACTATCTGATGCTTGATTTTGGAGCGATTGAGAGTGCGAAACGATTTTGTCAAGCGTTTAGATGAAGTGAAGCAGTTTTTGCGACCCAAAGCAAAAATAACAGAGTTGGTGTCTCTATCAAAGCAACGGGAACAATTTGTTAAACGAGTGAATGAATTGCAAGAACTCTTTCAAGTCATCTAATTGAAGATAGGAAGGGAAAAGCTTGCAATGATGAAAAGTTGCAAAAAAGCCACGCTTTGAGTATTCAGATCTGACAGTTTTGAGCCATGTAGGATGTTATACAACCACTATAACTTCTACTAATGTGTCGGAAACGGCACCTGCCTTGCCTAGATCTGAATAGGTGGTTGCCACCAGAGCCGCTAGAGTTTTGGATATAGGACTGAGTCTCCGCCATTGTCCCAATGGAGAAGCCACTACTCCAAGTTGAACGTCGTCGGTGATATGGGCAATCGCTTGAAAATCGCCTCGTTCGTTGAACACTCGAACACATTGTTTGTGAACAATTCCTCGCGCTTCAGCATCTTGAGGATGAATTAATATTTTGAGAGAACCTTCGAGCTTAAGATGCTTAGGCAAGTTGCCATAACTAGAATTGAGAAATGAATGCGGCTTGATTGATAATAAGCTGAGAGGATATCGCGCCGCTAAGTTTGGGTTGCTCAGGACGGACTCGGCAGGAGGGATGTAATTTGGCACTCGATCGACTACCTCACCTGACTGTCGATCGGTTAACCCTTGTCGTAAAGAAGGAATTACAAAATCGCCGTTCTGAGCCAATGAGGAAACGAACTCCATTTTTCCAGAAGGCGTTGGGAAATTACCCTCTGCATGGGGAGACTGACTCAACTTGAGCTTGGCATACCCTTGCTGTTGTAGGCGCTCAAGGCTAATTCCCTCCATAACGGGTGCACTCCAGTCTAAAAACTCTTGCACCATCTGTTCATCGCTGAGCTGAAAGCAGTCATCCGTAAATCCCATTGCGGCAGCAAGGCGGCGAAATAGCTCTGTGTTAGAAACCGCTTCTCCCAAAGGCTGAATAGCAGGAGAATTATAAGTCAAATACAAATGTCCCCAAGAGAACATGATCTCAAGCTGTTCAATTTGAGTTGCGGCTGGCAGAATGATATCTGCGAAACTAGCTGTGTCAGTGAAGAACTGTTCACTTACGACTGTGAACAGTTCTTCGCGCGATAGACCAGCAACCATTTTGTCCTGGTCAGCAGCAGACAAAAGCGGGTTGCTGTTGCAGACAAATAGCGCTTGAATAGGCGGGTCTAACTCCATTTCTCCAGTCAACGCCCTACCCAGATGCCACTGATTAACAATTCGTGTTTTCGGTCGAATGAAGTCTGGACGCTGAATGACATCAAAATTCAGCGGAAACGGCCATAGCGTCGCTTGTACTAGCCCACCCCCTAGTTTACGCCAAGCTCCAACTAGAGCAGGCAGGCAGCAGATTGCCCGAATTGCGTTACCACCTCCTGTTTGCCGTTCTAGGGCTACGCCAAGACGAATGACTGAAGGCTGAATTTTGGCATAGTCCTGTGCCAGGGTTTGAATATCTTCTACTGAAATCCCTGTGATTTGCGAGACGCGATCGACTGGAAATTCACTCGCTCTTGCTTTCAGTTCGGCATAGCCCACTGAGTATTTCTCAATATAGTCAGCATCTGCAAGATTTTCTTGAATGATAATGTTGATCATTCCTAGCGCCAATGCTGCATCGGTTCCAGGGCGAGGGGCAAGATGCCAATCCGCTTGGCGAGCAGTGCGGGTGCGAATCGGATCAATGACGACAAGCTTTGCCCCACGCTTCCGCGCCTCGGTGATGAAATGCCACAGGTGGATGTTGGTGGTAATGACATTGGATGCCCAAAGCACAATGTACTTAGACTCAACGAAGGCTTCTGGATCAAGTCCGTAGGTCAAACCACAAGACAGTTCAAATGCAGTGGCGCAGCCAGAGCTGCACAACGTCTTTTCCGCGATCGTTGCCCCCAACCGATTGAAAAACGCATCGCTAACCATTAAGCCGTTAAGAATTCCTTGATGCCCAGAGAAGCAATAAGGCATGATGGCTTCTGCACCATACTTAGCAATGATGCTCTGAAAGCGGTCGCCAATCTCCTTGAGTGCCTCATCCCAACTGATGCGCTCAAACTGTCCACTGCCTTTTACACCCGATCGGCGTAAGGGATACAGCACTCGATCGGGACTATAGACGCGATCGAGAAACTTATCGACTTTGCCACAAAGAGTACCGCGTGTGAACGGATGGTCAGGATTACCGCGCACATCAATTGCCTGTCCGTTTTGAACGGTCGTGATCATGGAGCAAGTGTCGGGACAATCATGAGGACAGGCTCCTAAAACCCTGTGCTCATCTTCACCTGAGTTCGGTGCAATTGTCATAAAGCGATACTCTCATTAGCTAGGTGATCGCATTAAAAGTAATCAGGCTGACTACAGTACTTTATGGGGGAGTTAAGAACGAGACAGCTACACCTCCAGTAAATGAATCCAGGGCTGACTCCGACTCCAGGATTGCATCGCCCTGCCCAGAAAATAACCGATATAAGCGAAAGCGATGATAGTTACTCACGAGTCGAGGTAAAGGCAGAAGCCCACCGCCCTTTTCGCTATACAGTTTCTGATGTAATTCTGGCAGCTCATGCCAAGGCACACTCATATTGTGATGATGCGCGTTGTGATAACCAAAGTTGAGAAACAGTAGATTAAGCCAGGGATACTTGAATGAAACTAGATTAGAGAATGTATGCTCCTGTTCATAGACTCGATCGCGCTTCGGAAAGTCTTGCCCCACAATGGCGTAATCATAAGTATGGTGAAAGGCATCTGCAAAGCGCATGATGTTCACGAATGAGACGTAAGCCAAAAAATAGAGCAATAGACCTTTCCAGGAAACCCAGGCAAGAAGCGCAAAAGCAGCAGTTCGGTAGAGCATGAATGCGAAGGTTCGCCAAACTAGCGATCGCTTGGCTGGTTCAAAAAAGGGCGCTAAAATGACTCGCCAACGCATCTCAAACTCAAGGATAGGGAAGTAAAGCCACTCAAGGATCACATACACCAACCGCAGCAGAGGATTCATTGTGTTGAGATACTTCAGGATATCGAATCCAACAAAATCAGCGTGGTGCAAATGGTGATTGAAATGGTGCTCGACTAAAGCATCCCATGTGGCATAGCAGGCTCCATTCATATGGGTCATGACCTGTCCCCAAAAAGCATTCCACTTGCGGTCTTTGAAGATATTGCCATGAATGAATTCATGCGTGAAGGTAGCAGTTAGCAGGAACGCGTGAATCAACAAAACAACACCTAAGACATTAAGTTGCCAGGATTGAAGTACAATCAAGACCACACCGAGGCAGTATATGCTCAGGGTATAAGCGATCGCTCCAACGTTTTTGAACCGAGCTGATTTCATCACTTGCTATGCCTCTGCACTGACTAAACTGGGTTTTTGGCTAGATTGATATTTTGCAACCTCCTCACAGGTTGTCAGCCAAACACCTTCATGCGATCGGATATGATCAATCAATTGTTCTAGCATCAGCACCCGTGCTGGACGACCAATTATTTCTGGGTGCATGGTCAGCACGAACGCGCCGCCGTAGTGATACATGCCGTCAAACTCTTCTTTCCAGACTTGAAGCGCTTTTTCACAACTTTCAATCACACCGCTGCCTACACGGGGTTCATAGAGGAATGCGAACTGCTCCCAGTCATCGTTCGTCCAATGAACTGGGATCTGCACTAGATCTCCTGCTTCGGTTGAAAAAGTGTAGGGGCGATCGTCGTCCATCAACGAAGAGTCGTAGAGCAGTCCATGACGTGCTAGAAGTGCAGCAGAGCCAGGATTAACCTCCCAAAGCGGAGCACGATAGCCGACAGGTTTGCGACCTGTAATCTGCTCTAGAATGGCGCAGGTGCGAACTAACGCAGCTTCTTCCTCGATCGGGTTAAGAGTGGAAACAGGCTCATGGAGATAGCCATGTGCCCCAATTTCATGACCTTCATCGTAAATCCGCTTAACTAAATGGGGATACAACTCTGCCGTATAACCTGGAACGAAAAAAGTTGCTTTTACGCCTTTTACCCGAAGCATATCTAGAATACGAGGCACACCGACTTTAGGACCGTAACGCGCCCAAGACATCACGGAAAGTCGATCTTTATTTTTGGGATCAGATTGCAGCATCCCAGACTCTCCATCAACATCAAAACTTAGGACAGCCGCACAACGAATTCCTTTAGACCAAGCAAATGGCATGACAAAACTCCTGACTTAACTAAAAAACTGTGCACCTGGCAAATTCACTAAAAGCGATCGATTGAATTTTACGAAGGAAGTAGTGAATGCCATTGCTAACCTATGAGATGTCAAGATGATAATTCGTTACTTACGCTACAAACTAATCTACGGATGTAAAAGCTCCTAAATCCGGAGTCAGGCAGAGAAGAACCTGTTGTTTTATGAGCACTTTGATAGCCTTGCAAATTCTGTATTCCTGGATTGGCGCAGGTTAACTGTGAGGCTCTTTGAGCCTTTACATGCAACTGTTGAACGAGCGCCTCAACTTCGCCTTAAATCTTAGGCAGGTTTAAGTGCATCACAAGACAACATTCAATCTGAAGCTTCAAAACCTATACGGTAATGGGTTCTCAGCAAAACACGATTCCATGATTTTATTAAATTATGAATTTTTATAGATTAACGATTTCTGATGTTTTAGGCTAGTAGATTCATAAATCATGAGATTTTTGTTAAACAAAAATCCGAAAAAAGAATCGTTTAAGACTTGTTTATCTGGATTTAGCAAAAACATTAAATTTGTGTATCTGC
This sequence comes from Drouetiella sp., assembly GCF_059504425.1. Taxonomy (NCBI): domain Bacteria; kingdom Bacillati; phylum Cyanobacteriota; class Cyanophyceae; order Oculatellales; family Oculatellaceae; genus Drouetiella; species Drouetiella sp. Next base: position 17,424 of record NZ_JCACIN010000069.1, on the reverse strand, counting down.
TATCACAATTTGCTTTAATTCTCCAGTCTATGCTCATCACTGATAAGAGCTTCTGAGGTAAAGCTGTGAGATTAAAGAATAAAATCAGCTTAATTACTGGGGCGGGATCTGGAATTGGACAAGCCACTGCTTTAAAGTTTGCTAGTGAGGGATCGATCGTGATTGCAGCCGATCGCAATCTACAAGCAGCGGAAAAAACGCAGCACCTGATTGAACAATCAGGGGGTAACGGTCGGGCAGTTGCTTTGGATGTTACTCAAGAACAACAGGTTGCACAAACAATTGCAATGGTTGTTGAACATTTTGGTCAGTTGAACGTTCTGCACAATAATGCAGGTGTTTCCGTTCTTAAGCCCATCACAGAAACTACTGAAGCGGATTGGGATTTTCTGTTTGGAGTCAATCTTAAAGGCATGTTCTTTGGCTGTAAGCACGCGATTCCTTACATGGTGCAGCAGGGGGGTGGTGTCATTATTAACACGGCATCTGAGTTAGCGATTGTTGGTCAACCGCTCTACAGTGCTTACTGCGCCACCAAAGGCGGAGTTTTAGCATTCACTCGCGCTTTATCTGTGGAATGGGCTTCTAAAGGAATTCGGATTAATGCCGTTTGTCCAGGTCCTATCAAAACTCCGATGCTAAATGCTGAGTTTGAGCTTGCGGCTAACCCAGACGCTGAAAGAGCTGCAACTATTCAATCAATTCCAGTCGGACGATTAGGTGTACCCGAAGATATTGCAAAAGTTGCTTTGTTTCTCGCTAGTGACGATGCCGAATTTGTACATGGCGCGGCGATCGTTGCTGATGGTGGGCGCACAACTGTCTAAAGATTTTTGACTACTATTCCATTCACCATAATGAGGTTAAGGCCGTGCCTAATCTATTTTCACGACGCTCATTTATTCGTTCTTCTACTTTAGCAGCGGGAGCCGCATTTTTAGCTGCTAGCTGTAATCAAACTCAAACTGATTCGTCTAGTAGCCCGTCTAATTCACCCAGTGAAGTTGGTTCTTCCAACTCATCTAGTTCACCCATTCGTCTGGGATTAAACTTGTGGCCTGGTGCAATTCCCTGGCAAATCGCTGAGGATCAGGGCTTTCTCAAGGCGAGCGGCGTGAATGCTGAAATTACATGGTTTCAGGTGCTCGGGGATCAGATCACTGCCTTTAATGCTGGCAAGATTGATATTGCTAACCTGACGTTAAACGACTTGTTCTTGAGCAATGCCAATGGAGTTTCTAGTAAGGTTATTTTGATGCCGGATGTTTCCGCGGGTGCAGATGCGATCGTTGCTTCCAACTCAATCAACTCAGTTCAAGATTTTGTTGGAAAGCAAGCAGGAATTGAAATCGCTACTATTGGACATCTACTGTTTCTACAGGCGCTAGCTAAAAACGAAATTGACCCGCAGTCTGTACCGATGGTAAATATGGCGGCAGATGCGGCCGTTAGCGCCATTATTGCTGGAAAATTGGATGTGGCATATTCCTACGATCCGTTCATCACGCAACTTTTGAAAAGTAGTAAAGGGAAAGTCATCTTTTCAAGTAAGGATGTTCCTGGATTGCTAGCAGATACGGTTGTCGCTCATCAGTCATTACTTGACAATCGAGAATCAGAGGTACAAAAACTGGTTGACGTGTGGCATCAAGTTCTGGATTTTCGCAGCAAGAATCAAGACGCTGCCTATGCGATCGAGGCAAAGCGAGCACAGGTGTCGGTTGAAGACTATGCAACTTTACAAAAGGGACTGGATTGGTTGACTCCTGAGCAAACCCTAGAAACCTTCAAACCGGGTAATACCACGCGATCGTTGATCTACGCAGGTAAAGTCGTTGCTGACTTCATGCTAGAGCAAAAGCTGCTTCAAACGTCGCCTCCTACAACTGAGACGTTAATTGACGATCGCTTTATGAAAGATTATGTATCCCGCAATCCAGCCTAACTTTAGGAGTTGTCTCTATGCCTGATCGTTTACCGTTTTCAACTGCATTGACCCGTCGTTCATTGCTACGCTCTGCTTCTCTGTCAGTGGTAGCAGCGATCGCTACGGCAAGTTGTGGCAGACAGTCTGCCTCACAGCAAGGATCCCAAACCCAAACCCTTCAGATTGGAATGAATTTATGGGCTGGTTTTATGCCTTGGAAGGTGGCGCAGGAAAGGGAATTCTTTAAAGCCAATAACTTAAATGCTGAATTGACTTGGTTTCCAGTGCTATCAGACCAACTCAATGCGTTTAACGCTGGAAGGCTAGATGTTGCAGGCATGACACTATCTGACTTTTTAACTGGTTTGGCAGGTGGGTTAAAAACAAAGATTTTGGCGATTACTGATATCTCTTTAGGCGCTGATGCGATTTTAGCTGCACCTTCCATCAACTCTATCAAAGACCTTGTTGGCAAGCGAGCATCTGTAGAAATTGGCACAGTTGGACACATGCTATTTCTCAAAGCTCTGGAACAAGGGGGTGTATCAGCTAACCAAGTTGAAATCGTTAACCAAGCTGCCGATGCCGCAACCGCAGCTTTAATTGCAGGAAAAACCGATAGTGCTTATTCTTATGAACCATTTGTCAGCCAAGCTGTGCAATCAGGCAAAGGCAAAGTGATCTTTTCGAGCAAAGATATACCGGGAATTATTCCTGACCCGCTGGTAATTCATGAGCGAGTGTTGAACGAGAAGCCCGAAGCAGTGCAAGCATTGATAAAAGTTTGGTATCAAACCTTAGAATATCGAAAGGCTCATCTAAGCGAGGTGTTGTCCATTGAGGCGAAGCAAGCAGGCGTTTCTTTAGAAGAATACAATACTATCCTCGAAGGGTTTAAGTGGTTAACCCCAGAGGAATGTCTCAAAGCGTTTAAGCCGGGAGACACCATGGAATCTGTAGTTCATGCATCACAAGCCATTGGAGAGTTTATGTTAGGAGAAAAACTGATTTCTAGTCAGCCGAACTCCATCGAACCCTATATTGATCGCAAATTTGTTGAACATTACTTGAAAGGATAATTTTTCACGATTTTGTATTTGCCAATCTACCATGCCTTAAACTCCATGAACCATCCTCAACTGATTATCCATGATCTCTGCAAAAGCTTTCCGGGCAAACAGGGTTCAATACTTGCCCTCAAGAACATTAACTTTACCCTTTATCGCAACGAATTTGTTTGCGTCGTTGGAGCATCTGGCTGTGGTAAATCTACCCTGCTCAATATTATCGCTGGGTTAGAAGAGCCGACATCTGGAGAAATTTTGCTAGAAGGGGAACCAATCGATGGTCCTGGCACAAACCGAGGCATGGTATTCCAAAACTACACGCTGTATCCCTGGCTCACAGTTGCTCAAAACGTTGAGTTTGGGATGAAGATGCAAAAGATCCCATCTGCTGAGCGACAGCAGCGTATGAAATACTACCTAGAGATTGTTGGCTTGACGCGATTCGCTGATGCGCTGCCGAGGACGCTTTCGGGTGGCATGAAACAGCGAGTAGCGATCGCCCGTGCTTTAGCCAACGAGCCAGATGTTCTCTTAATGGATGAACCTTTTGGCGCGTTGGATGCTCAGACCAAGGAAGTTTTGCAGGAGTTCATGCTGCAACTCTGGCGGCAAACTCAGAAGACAATTCTAATGGTGACGCACGATGTCGAAGAAGCCGTATTTTTGTCGCAGCGAATTTATGTGCTGTCTTCGCACCCTGGTGAACTCAAAGCAGAGGTCAATCTAGGATTTGATGAACATCGAGATTTGTCTATCAAAGGAACCGAACCTTTTCAGCGCAAACGTCAAGATGTTCTGCACCTGATTCGAGATGAAATCTTAGCAGCAGTTTGACGATCTCCACGCCCAAAATCAGTCTCGATCTCGGCTTTCTCAGCTCTTAACCGATGAAAACTCAATCTCCACAAGCGCTGACCTCCTTAAAGTCTGAACCTAAACAGGGTAGGCGAACAACTTTGTCGCGCAAAACCCGCTCTGTGTTCTGGAAAATTCGCAGTGATATTCCGAAACGGCTCTACTATACAATGGTCGCTGTATCAATGCTAGTACCGCTGTTGAGTTGGTCAGTGTTGACCTATGGTGGTTTTGTAGAGCCGCTGTTTCTACCCACTCCAACCGCAGTAATTCAGCAGTTTTTTAACCTGTTGCAGAGCGGGGATCTAATTCATGACATCGCGGCGAGTGTCTCTAGGGTAGGTTGGGGCTTTTTGATCTCTGCATTGATCAGCGTCCCATTGGGGCTGTTAATTGGCACCTTCAAGAGCATGGAGGGACTCCTTGAGCCGATTGTAGCGCTGCTACGTTATATGCCTGCTGCTGCCTTTATTCCCCTCATCATTCTTTGGATCGGTTTGGGTGAACCTTCAAAGATCGCAATTATATTTTTGGGCAGTTTCTTCTACAACACATTAATGATTGCAGATGCAGTAAAATTCATCCCATCTGATTTCCTCAGAGCCGCTTATATGTTAGGTGCGAGCCGTAAAGATACATTTTTCAATGTGATTTTTCCGGCTACGCTTCCCAATATTATCGACACCCTACGGATTAATATTGCAGGAGCCTGGAATTTTGTGGTCGTGGCAGAATTAATTGGAGCTAATTCAGGACTAGGAAACATGATCATGATGGCTCAACGCTTTCTCAAAACTGATGAGATTTTTGTGGGTATCATCCTTATCGGTGTGATTGGCTTAGGAATTGACTTTATCTTTAAGCTAATTTTTAGGCTGGCTGTTCCTTGGGCAGTTAATAAAGCCTAAAAGCCAGTCAATCTAAATTGCGTTTAGCCTACACATCACAATGGATCAACTTTTTCTGTTCTTAGCCATTTTTTTTGAAATTGCGGGCACCTATTCACTCAAAATGAGCAACGGCTTTAGCAAGGTAATTTATATCCCCAGCGTCATTCTTGCTTATAGCCTGGCTTTTACATTTTTTGGTTTCTCACTCAAGAGTATTGACATTAGCATTGCTTATGCCATTTGGTCTGGCATTGGAATTGTTGGCACCACCCTGTTTGGCATTTTATTCTTTAATGAAAGTATTGATTTCTCAAAAGCCATGTTCATTGGGCTGATCCTTGTTGGTGTAGTTGGGTTAAATTTTTCAGCTCATCATTCCTAAAGTTTGTCGTAAGTCGATATGTCAGATAAAAATGAAATTACTCATACTTCGTTCTGTTTGGTCAGGGTCACATCATCTAAATGAACTCATCGAACAAACAGTTGCAGATGGGTTTAATGGAATTGAAGGACCCATTCCCAAAGATGAGTTACAACAGCGCGAACTTCGCCAACATTTGAGTGATAGGCACTTAGCGTTCATCGCGGAGGCAACAACAGGTACTGATTCTGATAGCGCAACTGATTGGTGGATACCTCGTAGCGATCGCACCCTTACAGATCATCTCAACGACCTGAAGTGGACAGTCGATCGAGCGGAAGTAATGGGAGCATTATTCGTTTCGACTATGTGCGGATATGATGCCTGGTCATGGCAGCAGAACGTGGACTTTTTTGGGCAAGCTCTTGAATTGGAGCGTGCATCAGGTATAACCATCAGTTTTGAAACTCATCGCAGTCGATCGCTCTTTAATCCCTGGATTACAAGAGATTTGTTAGCGCAATTCCTAGAGATGAAACTTACCTGTGATTTCAGCCATTGGTGTGTGGTGTGTGAGCGACTGGTGGACAGTGAATGGGCGATTCTAGAACAGTGCGCTCAGCGTGCCATACACATTCATTGTCGAGTTGGCTATGCCCAGCACGCTCAGGTCACTGATCCACGAGCCCCAGAATACGCTACCGTGCTTGCTGCTCATGAAAGTTGGTGGGATTTAATTTGGCAAGCACAATCACAACGCGGCATGCTTCAAGTGACGATGAATCCAGAGTTTTTGTGGGATGGCTATATGCAAACACTACCATTCACCAAAATGCCTATTGGAGATGTCTGGGATACTACCTGCTGGATAGCAGAACGACAGCGACAGCGGTTTGGTAAGCGCTTTTCTGAAACTCCCTAAGCACTAGCTTGAGTTTCATTAACTGTTTCCTCCCAAATTTTCAATGATCGCGGAAACTGCGTTTCAACTGTCTCACCTGCCCAATGGCGATCGGCTGCTGTTGACCAATATTCTTGAGAAAACTTTTTGGCGCTTTGTAAAATCTCCTGCTCACTACAAATTAGCAGTTGCTTATTCTCCAACAAAGTTCGTCCATCAATAATCACCGTATCTACCATTTCGCTACTGGCAAGATGAACTAGAGATCGAATAGGATCATATACGGGACCAATCGCCAGATTATCAAAATCAATCAGCACAATATCAGCTTTTGCACCTACACTTAGGCGACCCAAATCTGAACGACCTAGTGCACGCGCACCCGCCAAATTGGAAGCGTTAAAGATATCCTGCGATCGAGCAACATTATAGCGCTGGTCTGTAACTTTACCCACTTGAGCCGCCGATCGCATCTCACCAATCATGTCGAGCGGGTATGAATCGGTTGCCAATGCCACGTTCACGCCTACATCTAGATAGCGTTGAAAGCTCTCCAACGCTATGCCGCGCCGGGCTTGTACTGTAGGAGAATGAGCAATAGTTGCCCCACTTTGGGCTAAAATTTCCAGATCTTGCCCAAACGGATATCCGGTGGCACTATGCCCAGAAACGTAAATGCAGTGCGCCAGAATTACATCTGTATCTAAGACTCCTGCATCTGCTAGCGCCCCGATCGGTGTTTTGCCCTGCTGACGAATTGCATCATGAAACTCAAAAAGCTGCTCCGCCGCATGGAGTGTTAGACGAAGCTTTAGCCGGGATGCCAATTCTCTAGCACGTTGTAGCAACTCTGGAGTGATAAAGAATGCCTCATCAACAGTGACAATGGGCGTGACATATTGCTTTTGCTTAGGGGTGAGTTGTTCGACGAATTCTACTACGCCCTCCAAAGCTTTCAAACCTGCGGCTTCGTTCCAGGACTGTTTTAATCGCCCCTGATTGTCGAAATGATAGCTGCCGGATGTGACAATCGGTGCAGCGTAAAGCCTCAGCCCAAACTCGGTTGCCAGATCTGCCATCATTAGCCCTGCTTGAACGCCACCGGGTGCAAAGTTTATCACTGTAGTCACGCCATGACGGATCAGAGAAGCCATTCCGTAACGAACTGAGGCAGTGCTGTCTATCGAACCCAGATAAGTTGAGCCACTATTCAGCTTTGTGGGTAGATAGTTGAGAAAAAAAGCGCGAGAAAATTCTGGTTTACCGTTGTCAAGAATCGCCCGTGAGCCTTCTTGAATGCCAACATGGGCGTGAGTACTGATCTGTCCAGGAATGATCAGTTTGCCAGTGGCATCAATGGTGCGATCGCTCTCTCCTTGATAGTGCTTACCGACGTAGGTAATGGTGTCATCTGTATAGACCAGGACTCCATTCTCCAGCAGACAGTGCTCATGACCATCAAAAGCGACGATTGTGCCATTGACAATTTTTGTGACTACAGTATTCGGCTGCATGATACAAATCATCCTAATAGCGAGAATTTTGGTAATAGTGCGGCGTAAACTGATGAGATTTCAACCAATCCCGATAAAACTGTTTGATATAGGGAAACAATCGACGCGATAGTTGACGACGCTGTTGTTCTTCAGGTGTAAGTGGCACTTGTAAAGAAGCTGCTAATTCTTGTAGTACAGCTTGTTTGTCAACCTTGGTAAACGTGCCTGAATCAAAAATAATCTCACCACCTACCATCACAGTTTTGATGCTAGATGTACGCCCTCGATGGACAACCGCATCAATAATAGAAATGTTGTCGTCTAAATACGGATAGGCGATCGCCTGCCAATCTAGCAGTACTAAATCAGCTGCTTTCCCAACTTCAAGGCTGCCAATTTTATCCGCAAATCCTGTCGTCTCTGCACCATGTGCCGTTGCCATCTGGAATACCTGAGCCGCTTTTGGAACTCTCTGATCAATTCCCGGTATCCGATGTAAATTTAAGGCCAGACGCATTTCTTGCAGCATATCTTGATCATCATTAATCCCCGCTTCATCAAGGGCGAGCGCCACTTTTATTCCTGCATCCAAGAAGCGATTAAGTGGCGCAATACCGCTCTGAAACCGCAGATTGGAACTAGCATTATGGCAAATCATCGTGCCTGTGTTGGCGATGAGATGAATATCGGTTTCATTCATCCAGGTACCATGTCCTAATGTCAGACCTGAATGAAGCAAACCTAGATGGTGCAAATGTTCAACCGCAGTTGTCCCAAATCGTCGTTCTGCATATTCTTTTTGGTAAGGCGTTTCTAATAAATGCATGTGAAGTTTGACCTGGTATCGATCGGCAAACTCCTTCTGTGCCAGTAAAGCCGTGTCTGAACACCAATGTAAGTTAGCAGGCGCAAGTTGAATCTGAACGCGATCGCCCTGGTTTTGATTCCCTTCCCACAACTGCACAAAGAATTCCATGTATTCATTCAGCGGCGCAGTTTGCGTTTGAAGCATGACTTCCACTTCTAACCCGATATCTGGAGGAAGGCGCTGGATAAAATCAGCGTCAGCTTCATAGACAAGATGATTTTGGTCGCGCACCATGAAACAGTACGACACACGCATTCCCACATCCTGATAGGCTTTGAGGATTTGGTTGGCAGTTTCCAACCAAACCGTGCGATCGCGTCCTGTTAAGCGGTGAATGTGCTGAACCGTGGTAATCCCTGATTCAACCATCTGGAAGGCAGAATAAAGCGTATCGAGGTAAGGATCAACATGGCGATGGGCAATCCGGTTGGCTAACCAAAGCTCTAGAGGCGCATCCGCAGAGCCTAACTGAAAAGAACTGAGTCCGGTATGGTGATGACCGTTGACAAATCCGGGCAACACAACATCATCAGTAGACCCAATTACCTGAGTCGTTGGATATTTATCTGCTAAGGCTGCATAATTGCCAATCTCGATGATTCTGCCATCTTGTTGGGCGATCGCACCGTTCTCAACAACTTCAACTGCATCACCGATTGCTTTGCAGATGATGTATTTACCACGAACGAGGGAGAAAGACATGATGCAGTTTATCGCCCCGAACTTTCTTTCATGTAAGGAATGCCTAACGCCGCAGGTGGGGCTGATTTACCTGCCAACCCGATCAATGCCATCAATGCAATACAGTAGGGCAGCATTGTCAAAAATTGATAGGGAATATCAATATCAAGTGCTTGAATTCTGAGCTGTAACGCATCACCAGCACCAAATAACAGACAAGCTAACACCGTTTTAACCGGATGCCATCTCCCAAAGATCAGGGCTGCCAGTGCAATAAATCCTTTTCCGGCACTGATGTTTTCTGTGAAGAACTTCACATGACCCAACGTTAAATATGCCCCTCCCAAACCTGCTAAACACCCACTTGCAGCCACACTAATGTAACGAACCCAAGCAACGTTAATTCCAGAAGCATCTGCCGCTTTAGGATATTCGCCAACGGCTCGTATCGCCAATCCATGTCCTGTGAAGAATAAAATATAGGTGCTCAGAATAATCAAGAGCAAGAGCGAGTAGAAAATGACATCCTGATGAAATAAGAGTGAGCCAACAATTGGAATATTTTGCAGAATAGGGATGCCAATGATTGGAACGTCGGGTAGCCTGGGCGTTGTACCTTCTTTGAATAAAAGGCGGACAAAAAATGAAGTTAAGCCAACTGCCAGTAAATTAATGGCTAAGCCTGATACGAGTTGATTAACTCGCAAAGTCACACAGAGATAGGCGTGAAGCAGTCCAATTAATCCACCTGCCGCGATCGCGCACACCATTCCCACCCAGACATTATTGGTAAATAACGCCCCAATCGCACCCGCAAAGGCTCCGCTCAACAGCATTCCTTCTAGCCCAATATTGATCACTCCAGAGCGCTCTGACCACAGCCCACCCAGTGCAGCTAATGCAATCGGCACCGATAGCCGCAGACTAGCAACCAAATAATCTACCAAAGCGATTGGATGATTTGCTGTTTGAGTGCCGCTGATGGCTAGTAGTCCTAGATTCAATGCCATTATAGTTTTACTCCTGCTGGTTTCAGTCGGTTCATTCTGAGGCTGACTCGATGCAGTAAATTTGATTCCACCGCAAGACTAATTGCAATGAACAATACCGTTAAGCCCTGAATTGCGTAGACAATCGTAAAAGGAATGCCTGCCTCCCGCTGCAACACGTTTGCTCCGCTCCGCAAAGCACCGAAAAAAAGTGAGGTAAAAATTACACCTGTAAAACTGCCGCGACTGAGGAGGGCAATCGCCACTGCCTCATAGCCATATCCAGGAGAAATCGTCTCAAACAGGCGATGTTTTAGCCCCATCACTTCACCTGCACCTGCCAAGCCCGCCAAGCCTCCTGCTAGCGCCATCACAAACATGATCGTGCGACTCACCGACATTCCGGCGTACCGAGCAGCAGTGGGATTCTGTCCAACTACTTCAATTTGGTAGCCCAAGGGCGATCGCCGAAATAACCAGCCCAACACCATAGTTGCAATTAACCCGATAAAAATTCCGGCATGGGCGAGTCCTCCGGGCATCAAGATAGGCAACTTTGCTGAGTCTGAAATGATCGGGGTAAATGGGCTGGCGGCTCCTGGTTCAATCATTGGGCGCTGTACTAAATAGCTGATGATATTCAAGGCAATATAGTTTAATAGTAGGGTCGTGATTACCTCATTCACGCCTCGAAATGCTTTCAGATAGCCTGCAATGCCCCCCCAAATTGCACCCAATAGAAAGCCTCCGATCAACGCTAAGGGGATATGAATCCACATCGGTAATCCATGAACATATAGCCCCACCAGAGCAGCACCTAATCCACCCATGTGAATCTGCCCTTCACCTCCAATATTCAGTTGTCCAGCTCGTAATCCCACCAGCACGCCAGATGCAGTGAGTAACAGAGGAGCCATTTTTGTGAGTGTATTGCCAATGCCATAGTAGTTTGCCAAAGATTCGCGAAACAGAATGGTGTAGGCGTGCAGCGGATTTACACCCGTTAGAGCAATCAAAAATGCACCAACTATTAAGGCAGCTACAATAGCTAACATCGGCGCAAGAAAGGGAAGAAAAGCGTTAGATACCTGATTTGTTTTCATGTTTTCACTCACACAGGTAACTTAGGTTGACGTAGTAGCAGGAATAGTATCTAGCACCTTAGATACTTTTTCGCCCATCATCAGTACTCCAACTGTTTCAATCGTTGCATGAGCTGCATCTAAAATATCCATAAATTGACCACGATACATTACAGCAATGCGATCGCTCATGGTCATTACTTCTTCTAATTCTGTTGAAATATACAGAATTGCAGCTCCCCGCTGCCGTTCGATCAGGAGTTGTTTCTGCACATACTCTGTTGCCCCTACGTCCAGACCTCGACACGGCTGCATTGCAATAATTAATTTGGGATGTCCAGACAGCTCCCGTGCCAAAATAACTTTCTGCTGGTTTCCTCCTGACAGGTTGCTGACGCTGACCTGTTCGTCTATTGCTCGAACATCAAACTGTTTAATAGCATGAATTGCGTGGGCATCAATGATAGAGTCTTGCAGCAGCCAGTTCTTACAGAATGGCAGTTGCTTAAACGCCTTAAGAATCAGGTTTTTGGCAATGCTCAAGTTCATCACCAAGCCAATTCTTTGCCGATCTTCTGGGATATAGCCTATGTGAAGCTGTTGAATCCGCTGCCGTACTGACCATTCTGTAATGTCTATGCCTTCTAAACAGATTTTTCCTTCAGCAACAGAGCGTAGTCCGGCGATCGCATCTGCTAATTCTCTTTGTCCATTGCCATCCACTCCAGCAATTCCCAAGATTTCGCCTGTCCGCAGTTGAAACGTTACGCCTTCAATAGCGGGTAGATGGCGATCATCTTTGACGTACAGATTCTGAACATCCAGAATAGTAGAGCCAGGGTTAGGGATGCCTTTGTCAAGCGAGAACAATACTTTACGACCCACCATTAATTGTGCCAAGATTTCCTTCGTGACAGATTGAATGGGTAAGGTTTCAACCACCTGCCCCTGTCGCAAAACTGTTACCTTATCGCATAGGTTGAGCAATTCATCCAACTTGTGGCTAATGAATAAAATCGTATGTCCTGCTGCAGCAAGCTGACGCAAAATTATAAACAGTGACTCTACCTCAAGCGGCGTTAACACAGCCGTTGGCTCATCTAGAATCAGGACTCTGGCACCGCGATAGAGGACTTTGAGGATTTCTACCCGCTGCTGCATTCCGACAGATAAATCTCCGACGATCGCACTCGGATCAACCTGCAACCTGTAGCGGTTTGACATCGATCGCACCTGCTCCATTTTCTGACGCAAGTTCAAGCGCAACCCAAATTCCGTTCCTAAAACAATATTTTCGGCAACTGAAAGTTGGGGAACCAGCATAAAATGCTGATGAATCATGCCAATGCCATGCTGAATAGCATCGTTAGCTGACGTTAGATGAACAGGCACACCTTCTAGATGAATCTGCCCAGAATCAGGTTGATATAACCCAGACAAGACATTCATCAAAGTTGTTTTGCCTGCTCCATTTTCACCCAGAATTGCATGGATTTCCCCAGACTGAACTTCCAGACTGATTGAGTCATTGGCAACAAATGACCCAAACCGCTTCGTAATACCTTCCAGACGTAGGTGAACCATAAGTCGTATTCTGTCAGTTCTTTGGCAAGTCTCAAAGATTAGGTTGAAGTAGCTCCCTGCAGACACCAGCTTTCCTTGCCATCTACTGAACAGTCTTTAAATGCCAATGCCCCTTCTTTAAATTGTTTTTCCACTTCCGTCACTTTTTGTTTCATCGGTAGCGGCACTGCTTCACTAAACCGTCCCAGGTAAAGCACTTCCGGATTTTCTGCCCCAACGACATAAACCTGATTTTTAACTTCACCTTTTTGAGCAAGCTCCACCACACTAGCGATCGCCGTTCCCACATTTTGGACCACACTGGTAAGAACTGTTTTGGGTGCATCACTTAGGCGATCGCTGGTATTACCTAACAAGTAAACTCCCTGCTCCTTGACAGCCTCCAAAACACCAACATAGCCATTGTCGAGATAAGAATAAATGACATCCACGCCAGAAGAAATCAACGCAGTTGTTGCTTCTTTTGCTTTTGCCACATCATCCCAATCTCCCGTGTAGCTAGCTGTAGTTACTACAGCAGGATTAGCTGCTTTTGCACCTAACTCAAATCCCCGCAGAATTTGATCCATTGCTTTAAACTGCTTGGCAACCACAAAAGCAATTTTGTTTGATTGTGTCATTAAAGCACCCATTGTGCCTGACAAATAGCCTGCTTGCAGATTGTTAGTCTGCACGGATGCAATGTTTGAACCTGAAATGCCGCCATTTGTTACCAAAAAGAGGGTATTGGGAAACTGTCCCGCAACTTGTTGGGTGGGTCCAACAAATTCACCACTGTGTCCTAGCACAACGTTGTATCCCTGTCGTGCAAATTCTGATAATGCCTCAGCCTGATCAGGTGCAGCCGTTCGCTCAACATACGCAAACTCAAATCCCAACTTTTTTTTAGCAGCATTCAAGCCTTCAAAAGCAGATTGATTCCAACCCTTATCAGTTACAAGTCCGACAAAGACGGCGGCAACTTTGAAGGGTTTACTGTCACCTGCTGCGTTGGGCGTAGCAGACTGGTTAGCACAAGCTTTTAGAAGTAGGCTCGTTCCTAAAGCGGCAGAACCGTAGGCAATAAAAGTCCGACGACTATGTTTTGCGGTCATATAAATTTCCTGTTTCCTGTAGAAGATAGTAAGATTCTGTTCAGGTGTTCTAAACAGTCTCAGGATTTAGTTTTAGCCAATCTAAAGGCTCTCTTAAGACTAAAAAAGAAACGCCAACTCCCCCTGAGAACTGCTCAAGGTTTAATCCTGTGCTTATGTCAGCAACCGCTCCTCCCCCGTGAAACAAACGATGAATCCGAAATTGGTGATAGTTTCTCACCAAGCGATTGAGCGTTACACGCTGTCGATACTCAGAGTTATATAGCTCAGCATCTAGTTGAGGCAGTAGATACCACGGACAGTGTATTAGACGGTGGTGGGCATTGTGGTAGCCAAAATTGAGAAACAGCAGATTGAGCCAGCGCCAGCGATCGGGCATTAGATTAGAAAAAGTGTTTGCCTCCTCGTAGTCTAAGTTGTACTGAGGAATGGACTGTCCTAATTGAAATACTGCGTAGGTATGCTGGAAACAATCCATGAATCGCAAAATATTAATAAAGCAGATGTAGGCGAGGAAGTAAAGTGGGAGCGATCGCCACGAATGCCATCCCAGCAGTGTAAATAAACTGCCTCTCAGCATTAATAATCCAGCATTCCGCCAGCGTTCATCTCGACGAGCCTGCCCAAAAAATGGAGCCAATGCGCAGAACCAGCGCAGGATGAAGTTGATTGCCGGAAAATACAGCCACTCTAGGATAGTAATGAGTTGCATCAATGGCTTTGGTAGTGACCTGAGAAAGTCGCCAATTGAGAACGCTGAGAAATCAGCTCGATTCTTATGATGTGCCAGATGATTGCGAGCTAAATCTTGAAAGTGACAATAACAAGAACCCGTGAGAAATAGCATTATGCTTGCCAGTAATGCATTCAGTCTAGGTTGCCGGAAAACCGTATGATGTACAAATTCATGAACAAAGTAAGCTGCCCATAACAGCGTGTGAATCAAGAGCAGAACACCTAAAATATTTGCCGCCCAAGATTGAGAGCTAATGCAGGCAATAGAAAAGCCATAGCCAACGAAAACATAGGCTATGACAAGCCTATTAATCCAATTACGACGTTGACTAATCCTAGAACTTAGAGCGGCAGAAAGTGCAGACATCAAAGACTCCGCTAATAAGAGCGTTTCAAAAATTTCTGTACAACTCAAATTAATGAATTCCTAAAGCTTAAACTGTTTTCTTTAATACAAAAATAATTTACTAATAGATATTTGCTAAAATCTGAGAAAATAGGTTTAGATCCTACTATTTTATGGAATAGAATGATGCAGCCTGAATCTACACCTAACGCAATTGCAGTCCTAGATGAAATTGACCAAGATATTATTAATCTGCTCCGGACTGACGGAAGAATATCATTCACCGAAGTCGGTAAACGCTTAGATATACCAGAAGCTACGGCTCGCTATCGTGTGCAGCGGCTTCTGCAATCAGGGATTGTTCAAGTTATCGCGTGGCCTAACCCAGAAAAACTAGGCACTCCTCACGTTGTAATTGTCTCGCTAATTGTTGAGAATAGTCAGATTGACTCGATCGCCAGAGCCTTAGAACAGATGGTGGAAGTACGGTTTGTTGCCATCACAGCTGGACACTACGACATCATCGCAGATGTATTTTTTGGTAACTATACTGAAGTCACTGCTTTCTTTGAGAAAATGAAGCGCATCCCCGGAATCATTCAGCATGACTCACACTTCATCCTGAAACTATTGAAGGCTGAATACAAGTACACCCTTTCCTCGACATAGCTATCCGGTTGAGTTTTAGGGAGAAAGTGTTAAGTTTTTAATCTCAGAAAATCGGAGTTAATTGCACCACGGATTCATAAATCCTGATGGTTCCTTCTTTGCAATTGAGAGTATTATTTTCAACTGTTGCGGGCAAACAGGAATAATGGCGCGAATAAAAAATGCGCGGTATAGTGAATGAACATCTACAACTTCTACCTCAACTGGCTTTAGAGTAATTAGGCGGTAGAGGTCATTGAAAGATTGTGGAGGTAAGGAAGTTAGCGAGATTGATGCAAGAGCAAGGGCTTAGGGATTGCGCTACTCATTTGCTAACTGTGTCGAATAATCTGCTTACCTACCCTAAAGATAGGTCTGGTACTATGCCTAACACACGGCAATTCAATGAAACTGAAGTCACCGATTTTATTGAAAACGAGGTGTAGATTAGGAGAAATCTAGGATTTCAGGGATTACAAAATGAGTTTGACAACGATTGAGTCGTCAACGTGTCAAACATGCTCATGCAATATCAAGCATTATAATGCGATATCTCCGGTTCATAGGAGTTGAATAATTGGTCTTGATGACGCTTAATATTGGTTGTAGTGGAGGTATAAAACTTTTACTTAGACGCTGTATAAGTTTTGGAAGGATGAAATTTCCTGATGTTTGAGAGTATGGTCTTATCTCTCAACAACTCTATTGTTAGATGTGCTGTAGTGCCTGGAATTGGATCAGGTGCGGATGCGATCGCTGAATGGATTCGCTGAGTGGAGATTCCCTCACTGACTGTCTGAAGCTCAAGCATCAAGAATGGCATCAATATAGCGCTTGTATCACGTTCTGTAAAATAGAGACCATGCCAAATTGCCATGCTCTGTCCAATCTAAAGAATGAATTCAGGAGTCGATCATGTCTACCGAATCTGATGCGCAAAGTATGGCTCTCGATTCAGCGCTGATTGTTGAGAATGAAATGATTCCTGGCGGAGCCTATTGGTCTCGCATGATTCAACATGGCACAACACTGCGAATTGCCGCACCTGAAGGCTCTAGAGGCGTTGCTCTCCTCTGCTACAATGCCGATAATCTGATCGAGCGATATAACGCTGCTGACACCGCTAAAATTCAGTTCAATGCGTTCTTGAAGAAGGGAATGCTGCTCTACTCCGATATGGGACGCGTACTGTTCTCTATTACGGAAGATACCTGTGGCTTACACGATATGCTGAGCGGATGCAGTAACGTCGTGACCAATGCGAAGTACGGCGAAGGTGATTTTAAGAACTCACGCGATAACTTCATGCTGGCGTTAACTAAGCGGAATCTGGGCAAAAAAGACATCATGCCTAACCTCAATCTGTTCACTCGGATTGCGGTTGATCCAGAAGGAAACTTAGCTTGGACAGAACAAACAGCTCAGCCTGGAAACTTTATCGATTTACGGGCAGAGATGAATGTGTTGGCAGTTCTATCCAACTGTCCACATCCGCTCGATCCTAGTACGGTTTACGATGCCAAGCCCATTCAGGCGATCGTCTGGAAATCGCCGCTTCCTGCTGATGACGATCGCTGTAGAATAGGCAATCCTGAGGCAATTCGGGGCTTTCAAAATACGGATGCCCTGTTTGCATGAGCATCCCCTGCTTGAAACTTCCACCTCAGAACCTTGAGAATAAACAGGAGCCTTTCTATGACTTCAACTTTTATGCCGCAGCTTGATCCGAAGTTGGCAATTTATGATCAGGTGCTGCCTGCCCGCAAACCTTGGGCGCAGGTGATCAAGAAAGGGCAAACGCTGCGAATTGTGGACTTGGGCGGCAATCAGGCTGTTGATTTCTTGGTATAGAACCCATTTGAGATCTTAAGAAGATGCTGCAAGCCTCTTCACCATTAGC
>NZ_JCACIN010000068.1:0-37803 GCF_059504425.1 Drouetiella sp. | reverse complement strand
GTAACAAACCTTCTGAAAAAGGATTTCAGGATCACCAAAAGTTGGGAAGAGCCCAAGGCGGTTGCCATAAGTTGGCATAATCCAAAAAATTGAGTGCTGTCCTCCGGACAGCACTCAATTTTTCGAGACTTCTATTTAGATATAGCCCTACGTAATTGAGTTAGGACGAGTTATTTTTTGAGAGCCGCGCGGAGCGCGGCTCTCAAAAAATAACTCATTGGATCTAAGCGCGTAGCGCTATACCTGTTTAGATATCTGTACCTGAGACTTCTGTGCCTGAGACCTCTGCTGCCACATTGAGCTTTGCATCCTGAGCTACGGGCTGAGCGACACGAGCAAACTGAAGTAGAGGAGTACCAACAACCGAATCATTTGCCAGAGTGAACAGCGGATTAGACAAAACGCCTGCTAGCGAGGTGGCAATCAGGCAAACGATTAAACCCACCTGCAAAGGGCGCATTCCGGGCAAATTCCATTGAGTTGGCGGATAGTTTTTGACCGCCTCAGACATTTCTTCCGGCTCTTTGACCACCATCATTTTCACCACACGAATGTAGTAGTAAATCGAGATGACGCTCGTCACCAAGCCCACCAGCACCAGACCATAGGAACCTGACTGCCAGCCTGCCCAGAATAGATAGAGCTTGCCAAAGAAACCTGCCAGAGGCGGAATGCCACCCAACGACAATAAACACAAACTCATGCACAGAGTCAAAAGCGGATCTTTCTGATACAAGCCGCTATACTCAGTAATTTCGTCGGTGCCCGTCCGCAGAGTGAACAGAATAATGCAGGCAAAGCCGCCTAGGTTCATGAAGAGATAGACCATCAGGTAGAACAGCATACTGGAGTAGCCAGCATCTGTGCCGATAATCAGTCCGATCATGACGAATCCGGCTTGAGCGATCGACGAGTAGGCCAACATTCGCTTCATGCTGGTCTGCGCTAGCGCCACCACGTTGCCTAACACCATGCTCAAGATCGCCAGGGCAGTTAAGACAAAGTGCCACTGCTCAATTACAGTTGGGAAAGCGTTGACCAGTAGTCGGGTTGCCAAGGCAAACCCCGCGGCCTTAGACCCAACCGACAGAAAAGCCACCACAGGAGTTGGCGAACCTTCATAGACATCGGGAGTCCACTGGTGGAAGGGCACCGCTGCAATTTTGAAAGCAATTCCAGCAATTACGAACACTAGGGCAATGACTACACCCAGCGGCTGCTCCCCATTGTGGGCAAGCATGCTAGCTGCGATCGCCCCCAGTTTTGTCTCACCCCCCGATAGCCCATACAGCATGGACATGCCGTAGAGGAAGATCGCCGAACTGGCTGCACCGATTAGCAAATATTTGAGCGCCGCCTCATTCGATCGCGGATCGCGCTTCATGTAGCCAGTAAGCAGATAAGAAGAGATACTCAGGGTTTCTAGCGAGACAAAGATCATCACCAGTTCATCAGAACCAGAGAGAAACATTCCCCCCAACGTCGCTGTCAGCAGAATCACGATAAATTCTGCCAAAGACGTTCCAGACTGCTCGACATAGCGGATCGACATCAGGATAGTCACTGTTGCCGCAATCGCAATAATGCCTCGGAAGATGACGCTGAGGTTGTCGCTATTGAAGCCTCCAAGAAAGGCAATTGGGGCAAGGCTATTCCACTGAAAAAACAGGGCAGCGATCGACCCAAGCAATCCAGCGATCGCCAGGTAGGGTGTCCATCGAGTAGAAGACCGTCCCGTAATTAAATCAACCACCAGCACTATGAGCAGAGTGGCAATCACAATGGCTTCTGGCAGAATCGCTCTGGCATTCAACTGAGCTGCAAGATTGGCAAAGTCCATAGGAATAAATTTCTGGTATATGAGTGAATCATACCTTGGGAACCCAAAAATCTTGAGATTCCCTCAAAATCTTGGTGCAAATTTGGCGTAAGTTCTAACCCATTTTTTTCACCAATCTATAGAATTCACCCTAGTTTTTACTGATATCAACTATAAAGAGATCATTGAGGGCGAATGAGATTGAGGGTAAGTTAGAGACAGTTCTGTCTGGCTCTGAGTCTAATTAACCTTGGCAATTAGGCGGCAATTAAGCCTCAGCAGCAGCTCTCAATTTGTTCAGCCGTTTAGATTGTCGTTGGAACACCATCGATCCCATGTCAACTCTTGTCATTGTCGAATCTCCCACCAAAGCCAAAACTATCCGCAATTACCTACCCAAAGGCTATCGTGTCGAAGCCTCCATGGGTCATGTGCGGGACTTGCCGCAGTCTGCCAGCGAGATCCCAGCCTCAGTAAAAGGTGAGGAGTGGGCGAAGATTGGGGTGAACGTGGGCGCAAATTTTGAGCCGCTTTACGTCATTCCGCAGGACAAGAAAAAGACGGTCAAGACGTTGAAAGACGCATTGGCTGAAGCTGACGAGCTAATTCTGGCAACGGACGAAGACCGTGAAGGAGAAAGCATTAGCTGGCACCTGCTACAGGTTTTGAAGCCCAAAGTGCCCATCAAGCGCATGGTGTTTCATGAAATTACTGAAGAGGCAATCCAAAGAGCCTTAGCCGACTGCCGTGACGTAGATGAACAGCTAGTTCATGCCCAAGAGACTCGACGAATTCTCGATCGCCTCGTAGGCTACACCCTATCGCCCCTGCTTTGGAAAAAGATTGCTTGGGGCTTGTCAGCAGGTCGGGTGCAGTCTGTGGCTGTGCGGCTGCTGGTGCGGCGAGAGCGAGAGCGGCGCGCCTTCCGCAGAGGAACCTACTGGGATCTCAAAGCCAGTTTGAGCAAAGATAAAGCCCCTTTTGAAGCCAAGCTGGTGACTCTGCGCGGCACTCGGATCGCCACCGGAGCCGACTTTGACGAAGCGACCGGAGGGTTGATCAGCGGTCGAAATGTCTTGCTGCTGGGTGAAGAAGAAGCTTTGGCGCTGCAAGCCCGTCTACAGGACAGCGCTTGGACGGTGACTAATCTAGAAGAGCGTCCAACAACCCGCAAACCTTCGCCACCCTTTACGACCTCGACGCTGCAACAGGAGTCTAACCGTAAGCTACGGCTGTCGGCACGAGACACCATGCGGACAGCGCAAAGCCTCTACGAACAGGGCTACATTACCTACATGCGGACGGATTCGGTAAGTTTGTCGCAGCAGGCGATCGGCGCAGCCAGAGAATGCGTCGAGCAAATGTACGGTTCCGCCTACCTCAGCCCTGAGCCGCGCCAGTATTCCACCAAGAGCAAGGGTGCACAGGAGGCCCATGAGGCAATTCGTCCAGCAGGCGGCACCTTCCGCACGCCTCAGCAGACAGGACTCAAGGATCGGGAGCTGCGGCTGTACGACCTGATCTGGAAGCGCACCGTTGCCACCCAAATGGCAGAAGCTCGTCAGACCAACATCACGGTGCAGATCCAGGCAGAGGATGCTGGATTTCGCGCCACGGGTAAGCGGATTGACTTTGCGGGATTCTTTCGGGCCTATGTCGAAGGCTCGGACGACCCAGATGCGGCGATCGAAGATCAGGAAGTAATTTTGCCCAGCCTGCAAGTAGGCGATCATCCTGAGTGTCAGGAGCTAGAGGCGATCGACCACGAAACCCAGCCGCCCGCCCGCTATACCGAAGCTTCCTTGGTCAAAACTCTGGAAAGCGAGGGCATTGGTCGCCCCAGCACCTACGCCAGCATCATTGGCACCATTATCGATCGGGGCTATGCCCAGATGACCAACAATAGCCTGGTGCCCACCTTTACGGCATTTGCAGTGACAGCGCTGCTAGAAACCTACTTCCCCGATTTAGTAGACACCAGCTTTACAGCGCGTATGGAGCAAACCCTAGACGAAATTTCTACAGGCGAAGCCGAATGGCTGCCCTATTTGCAGAAATTTTACCTGGGCGAGACTGGGCTAGACACGCAGGTCAAGCAGCAAGATAGCCAGATCGATCCGAACGAGGCTCGGAAGATTGTCCTGGAAGGTCTTCCGGCAAAGGTTCGCATCGGGCGCTATGGAGCCTATCTCGAAATAGATGGTGAAGAGGGCGTGGTGAAAGCCAACATTCCTCTAGATTTGACTCCTGCCGATCTGAACCCAGAACAGGTGCAAACCCTGCTTCGGCAAAAGACTGAAGGTCCTGACAAGATTGGTTTTCATCCAGAAACGGGCGAACCAATTTATCAGATGATCGGACCTTATGGCCCTTACGTGCGGTTGGGTGACGAAAGCGAGGCAAATCCCAAGCCCAAACGTGCCTCGCTGCCCAAAGGGGTAAATCCGCAGGATGTGACGCTAGAGATGGCGGTAAATCTGCTAGCTCTACCGCGATTGCTGGGCGCACATCCCGACACAGGGGCGAGAATTCAGGCAAATCTTGGGCGATTTGGCCCTTACGTGGTGCATGACCAGGGCAAAGAAGGGAAAGACTATCGATCGCTCAAAAAAGAGGACGATGTTTTGACCGTCACCCTAGAACGAGCGTTGGAGCTGCTCAACGAACCCAAAGCTGGGCGACGAAGCAAATCTACGACCCCGCTGCGAGAATTGGGGCCACATCCTGAAGATGGCGAACCGGTCAATATCTATGACGGGCCTTACGGAGCCTACATTAAGCATGGCAAAGTGAACGCCTCGCTGCCAGAGGGCGAAACGGTTGAGAATATCGCAATGGAAGTTGCGGTACAGGCGCTGATTGAGAAGGCGGGGACGACGAAGAAGGGCAAGCGATCGACCTCTAAGTCTACAGGCACTACAAAGTCTACAGGCACCACAAAATCGACGACCGCAAAGAAGACGACTAAGACGGCTGCAAAATCGACAAAGACCACAAAATCGACGACTAGCGCTAAATCGACAACGGCTCGTAAGTCAACAAAATCCCCAAAGTCTGAGCCTTCTGAGTAAAGTCACGCTGTCCAGATTTATAGCGGTACTCACCTAGGTTAAAACGGGGAGATTCAGGGTGGCGCGCGCCCCGCGCGCCACCCTGAATCTCTTCACTAGAATGAATGCAGGTTTGGGTTTTGGCAAGTTTACAAAGTGTGTTTTTCAAGACCTAGGCAGATTAAACTTTTTGCCCGATTCGAGGCTCTGTTCCTGCCAAAAGGCGCTTGATATTGGCGCGGTGACACCAGATGACGTAGAGTCCACCCGCGATCGTTGCCAGCTGAAAAGCAAACGGCTGTTGCCACACCACCATCAAAATCATGGCGGCTATGACTGTGGCGATCGAGCTAAGGGAAACAATGCGGAAAATTGCCAGCGCCACACCAAAGACGATCGCTCCCCCTAAGCCCACCTGCCAAGCCATACCGAAAAGCGCTCCTAAGCCTGTAGCCGCCGATTTTCCGCCTGTGAATTTAATCCAGACTGACTTGCTGTGCCCTAGAACTGCCATTAGCGCTGCCAGTGTGATTGCCCAAGTTGTCCAGGTTTGTGGATCAACGGTTGGAGGAATTGCAGAGGCGATCGCCAGCCCATAAAACCAGCGGGTAAAGGCTAAAGCAGCAATGCCCTTGAGCAGATCGACCAGCAGCACAATTAGCGCCGGGGTTTTGCCCAAGGTTCGCAGCACGTTGGTTGCTCCCGTAGATTTAGAGCCGTGTTCTCGAATGTCAATGCCTTTTAGGATCTTGCCTAGCCAGTACCCGGTTGGAATAGAGCCAAGCAGATAGGCGATCGCGGCTACAAGTAGACCGATAGGTATCCAAAGTAGCTCTGCCCCGGAATCCGTTGACCCAAAAACTACAGATAAAAGTTTACTCATCGGCGTTAATCTGAGCAAATTTGGCACAAGCCTAGTTTACTGGTAATTGAGGACAGCAATGGAGATCAGTAGGTTTCTGCGAACCGACTCTCCAGATAGTCGTGGGTCAAAATAGGGGGATAGCGAGAGGGACGATCGGCACTCTGACAGCTCTCCAGACAAGAAATTTCAACGTCTAGATTGGGATCGCAAAAGAGCGCCACAGAATAGCGCGATCGCTGAGCCGCCAATTCGGGCACGATGACGCGGTGCGGTGTTGAACACAAAATGTCATTTGTCCAGCGCTGCATGGCATCCCCCACATTCACCAATAGCGCATCTGGAATAGGGGGAGCCGCGATCCACTCGCCCTGACGAGTCTGCACTTCTAAGCCACCCACCTCATCTTGGAAGAGCAGCGTGATGCTGCCATAGTCTGTATGCTCTCCAGCTCGAAGTTGCCCTGGCTCAGGCGTTTGGTAAATGGGAGGGTAGTGGAGCATTCGCAGCACATAGTTTTGACCATGCTTGTCGTCAAAAAATGTTTCGGGTAAATGGAAGGCGATCGCAAAAGCCCGCAATAGGTTGGGGGCTAAGATAGTGGTGCAGCACCGATAAAACTCTGAAACGACCGCCTGAAAGCTCTCCGGCTGAGCGGGCCAAACGGTGTAAAGACCCACATTAAACGCTTCTTTTAAGTCCCAGGGCTTGGCGGCATCCAAGCGCTCTTTTTGAAACCCTACGTAGCCACAGTTCGTTTGGGGCGATCGCGCTACTTGTTCTTTGAGCGCAACAGGCAGATCAAAAAACTGCTGCGACTGAGTGAGGAGGCGATCGAGCAGCGGTTTTTTGATGCCATTACGTAGATACATGAACCCAATTTCGTGGCAGGCATCATAAATTTGCTCAACCACGCGCTGCTTGTCAGCCGCAGTGCCTTGGGTAAAAGGCGCAAAATCGATAATAGGGATTTGGGTCAAAGTGTGGGAAGCCGAGCTAAATAACTAAAAAACTATCCATCCGGTGCCATAGAGAAGCCTAGCACTGGATGAATAGTCTGACCAATACCTGGGATCGTGGATTAAATAACTGGTACAACCGACCTGCTGTAGGGGCTTAGCATTGCTAAGCCTTACTAGGTGGCGCGCTCTAGTTAAGCAATGCCCAAATCTGCCAGAATATCCGTCGCATGGGTATCTGTCTTGACACTATCGTAGACCTTAATAATTTTGCCCTCGCCGTCGATTACATAGGTAACGCGCTTAGAGTAGCCGCCACCTGCGACATCATAGGATTGGGTAAGAACTGAATCTACATCCGCCAGCAGGGGAAAGGGCAGATTAAACTTTTCGGCAAACGCCTTGTGCGAAGATTCGCTGTCCATACTGACTCCATACACCACAATATCTTTGCCCTGGAAGGCAGAATAGTTATCGCGGAAGCTACAGGCTTCTTTAGTGCATCCGGGGGTGTCATCTTTGGGATAAAAATACAGCACGACCGTTTTACCCGCATGATCGGACAATGAGACCGTGTTGCCGTTCGTATCTTTGACGGTGAAGCTGGGAGCCGTTGCACCTTCTTTCAGAGACATAGATTTAATCCCTCATATTTAACTGGGCAGTGGTTTGCGTAAAGGTTTTTGCGGCGTGAGCTTTGCCTACGCGATGAAGAAGCCTCACCCTTTCAGGACTACCTTTAACTGTATGTCCGGTTACAGATTGTAACTTTAATTCTGTCGCACAAACGAGAGTCGCAGAGATGAAATAATCTCAGCGACCTTCATTGAGGTTGTCCGCGATCACCGGGCTTACTTTAGCGCGATACAGCAGCTTCTCACCTTGACGATACCCGGTGTAGCGGACTTTGACTAAATCTCCTGGCTCAGCTTGGCTCTCTAAAAGCTGATGGATTTGAGGATCGTAAGGAATTTCTGCTCCTACAGGCGCGATCGCCTCCACCCCCCAACCTTGCAAGAGCTGCTCTAACGGACGGATAAACGGCAAAAAGTTCTTAGCTGGAAATTGAGGATTTTGCTGGGCAGCGTAGACCAACGTTGGAAACTGAATCAGCCAAGACTCCAGCGATCGCAGGCAACTCTGCTGAAACTCGTGCCGCAAGATTTCTCGCTGCTGCTCCATTTGAAGCTGTAGGCGATCGTACTCTTGCTGCATACGCAGAATATCAGCACTTAATGCGTCTCTGTCTGACTCAGTATCCGGGATGGACTTCGAGGTAGCAGCTTCAAGGCTATGCAGCTCCGAAAAATCCTCTAGGAGTCTAGCCAAGGGGATACTCAGAGCGCGACTCAGCTTACTCAAAGCCGCAAGCCGCATCCGATCAGCTTGACCCCGACGCAACAGATCAATCTGCCAATCTGAGACTTGCGCAGCTCGACCTAGGGCTTTGAAACTAGCGATGTCAGAAGCCTGCATCAGCGATCGCAGGCGAGCGCTATAGGTTGAGTTGCTACTAGACTTCATTCAAAGCTATGATTGGCTCGAACCGCTGCTCAAATCTCTGTAGTGGATCTGTAATGGAAACTTCTAGAGTCGAGCGCTTAGCCTACTCGTAGTGTGGGAAGAGACATTGCGCGGCGAGTATCCACAAAACGGGCAACTTCGTAGCCAATTGTGGTTTCAGGAAGTTGACGAAGAGACTCCAGGGCTTTGCTCAATTCTTCATCAGACTTCGACTGAGCGTAGATAGCTTCAGCAAGGTTCCGAAGGATTTCTCTGGGGATTCTTACCATTTGCATAGTAGTCACTCGCGTTCTTGTTACTCGCTTAAAGGTTAGTCGTTGTCTTTCTTGATACTAACTTAACTCAACTGGATGGCAAGTTTACTAAATCTTTAAAAAACTACTTGAACTTACGCCGATCGCCGCAGTCTCGCCACAAAGAAACCATCCATGTTTTCCTGCTGAGGCAATACCTTGAGCCAGCCTTGCGGAGTGATAAATCTAAAAGCCGGATGATCTGACTCTGGCGGATCAATTTTCCAAGTTGCTTGCTGATGGGGCTGATCAGCAGAAGCATTTTGCTCCAGGAACGCCTGGACGATCGCCTCATTTTCAGCCGGATGCAGCGTACAGGTAGCATAGACTAAAGTACCTCCCGGCTTAACCCAGGTAGCTGCGTGAGTTAATAGTTCCATTTGCAGGTGCGAAAGTTCCCGTACCGTTTCAGGTGTTTGTCGCCAGCGGGCATCCGCATGACGATGTAGGGTTCCCAAGCCCGAACAAGGCGCATCAACCAAAACGCGATCGGCTTGTCCCGTAAACTGAGTAAACTCGCGGCTATCTCCCACTACTGTTTGAATTGAATGAAGCTGTAACCGGGCGGCATTTTCGTGCAGCTTGCGCAACCGCGAGGCATGGCGATCGCAACCCCAAACCGTGCCCTGATCCTGCATCAACTCCGCTAGATGCGTCGTTTTCCCTCCCGGAGCCGCGCAAGCATCAATCACCACCTCTCCCGGCTGCGGAGCCAGCAAATGACTAACCAACTGAGCGCTGCTATCTTGCACCACCCACCAGCCCTCCGCAAATCCAGGCAGTTGATGAATCGCCCCCGCCCCAGACGGCAACCGTAATGCCTGAGGCAGAGAAGCAACCCGACACACCTCAACGCCAGTTTCCCTAAACGCCATTTCGACCTGCTCAAGGGTCGTGCGCAAAGGATTGATGCGCAGATCGATCTGAGGCGATCGATTTAGCCACTCACAGAGCAGCTCCGTTGAGCGATCGCCAAACTGCTCTATCCAGACCTGCACCATCCAATCAGGGTAGCTATGCTGCACCGCAATTCGACCCACCGGATCGTCAGGCAAAACCAGCGGATCAGACACCTCCATGAGTCGGGCATATTGCCGCAAGATACCATTTACAAATCCCGCCAACCCCGCCAGACCATTCGCTTTAGCCAACTCCACCGTAGTATCCACAGCAGCGCTATTCGGCACCTGATTTAAATAGCGAAGTTGATATAGCCCCAAATGCAAGATCAGCCGCAGATCAGGAGACTGCTGAGACTTCTTAGTTGCCAACTGATCGATCAGAGCATCGAGCGTCCGCTGACGACGAATCCCGCCATAAAGCAACTCTGTTGCAAGTCGGCGATCGCTCTCCCCCAGCTTCACCTGCCGCAGCGCCCGATCCAGCGCCACATCCGCAAACGCGCCCCGATTCACCGATCGCAACGCCAAAAAAGCCACCTGCCGCGCCGTACCTTTCATAACGATTTTAGATCTTAGATTTTATAGCAACCGCCAAGGCGGTTAGGACAAGGACATTCATGACGCTTCGCGCCCCACCAAAAATGTCCTAAGCAAACTGGCAACAGCCATAGATTTCGAGCCAATGACCGCCCGATCGCCCACCCATGCAACGCGCCCTCTGCCTCGCCTCTAAAACCTAATGCGGAGGGGGTGTGGGGGAAGTGCTTCGTCCCCCGCCGGGGGTTTGGGGGAGACCCCCAAGGCTGTTGGGTTTCAGATAGCACTTGAGGCTAAGCCCTATAAATTCACAAAGCCCTATAAATTTACAAAGCCCAAGCCATCCATATTAAACCTCTTGCAGATTAAAGTTTTGGGATTAGGTTGAGTAGGGGCGCAGCCCCTACTCAACCTAATTTGCAAGATATCTATTTTATGAAGACGACGCAGGCGCAATCACCGCCTTCGGATAAGGAATCCGCTGATGATTAAACTGAAGCCACACCTGAACAAAAATCTCAGCAATTTGAGTCATATCCGAACGAGACAGCCCCGAATCCATAAGCTGATTATCCTGCCAGCGCGCCCGAAGAATCCGATTGACCATCGCCAACGCCTCCTCAGAACTGGCATCCTTTAGCGTTCGTAGAGCCGCCTCACAGGAATCGGCAAGCATAACGATCGCCGTTTCGCGAGATTGAGGAATTGGCCCCTTGTAGCGAAAGAAATCCTCATTTACCACGATACCTGGCTCAGCCTGAGCCAACTGCTGCGCCTGGTGATGAAAATAGGCGATCGCCATTGTCCCCTGATGCTCAGGAATAAACGCCTCGATTGCCTTAGGCAAACGATATTTGCGCGCCATGACAATCCCTTCACTCACATGCTTCTTAATCAGCACCGTACTTTCCCAGGGATCATTAATCGCATCATGCTTATTAGCACCGCCCATCTGATTTTCAATAAACCCCAGCGGATCATGCATTTTGCCAATGTCATGGTACAGCGTACCTGCCCGCACTAACTCTACATTGCAGCCCAAAACCCGCGCAGCAGCCTCCGCCAAAGTTGCCACAAACAGCGTGTGCTGAAACGTACCGGGAGCCTCAGAAGCCATCCGCTTGAGCAGCGGACGATTTGGGCTAGAAAGCTCAGCCAACCGCATCGGCGTGATCAGATCAAATAGGTGTTCCAGATAAGGACTAACGCCCAAGGCAACCACACTCCAAGCGATCGCCACCAAGCCTTGAAAAGCAGCCGTAGTCAGCACAATGTACCAGACAGGAGTCGTCGCCGTACTCGAAATCAGCGTCAAGATTAAGTAGACTAAGCCCTGAGTAATGCCAATGATGCCCCCCAAAAGCGCTAGATCTTCGCGAGAACGCGATCGACCCGCAACCATTGCTCCCAGTAAACCACCTACAGCGCTAGCGATAAAACTCGTCCAGGGAACCTCCATACCCACTGGTAAGATCACGCTCAACAGAGCCACCGTGATGCCGCCCAATGCCGAACCGTAGAAGCTGCCCACTAACAAACCCACAGCAGGTAGATTAGTCACCGGAACGTTGAGCGCCATTACCAGAGGCGTGCTTAGCGTCAGCAGCAATACCAACAGATGATCGCGATGGCGTAGTCCGGGGTGAAATCGCCGTTCTACCCACAAAAACAGCCCAACAGCGCCACTCACCAAACTGCCAAATCCCAATAGCCCTAGTCCATTGATACGGCGGCGGCTCATATGAAAATAGTCCAGCAGGACAAAATCCTCTTGGGTGATGGGTTGACCCGCCTCGACAATGACTTCACCTTGCCGAATGTCTACTCTCACCTCTTGAACCGCTTGGGCTGCCTGTTCAGCCAGTTGCTTCGTTTGCTCTTGATCCTGAACAAGGTTAGGTTTAAGAACTCCCATTAGGATACGAGTTGCCAAATCGACGATATCCGACTCTACTTCTGCCTCTATCTGGGTTTTTACCGCCACTTCCAGGAGGGGCTTAGGCATACCTGCGGCTATGCCTTGCCTCAAAATACGTTCTAGGACAGTGCGAATCGAAGTTTGTGTACTGACCCATTCAGCATCTGTCAGATTGAGCAGCCTCACATCATAGAGAGCATCTGCTTTGTTGAGCGAATCTGTTGACAGGATAGCCACAGCATTACCGTATCGGTGACGAGCGCGGATAATTGCCTCCTTCAAAGCTGAAAAGTCTTCTGAAGAAGCACGACGATAGGACTGAAGCTCAATAATGGCGATTTGTAGAGAGGAACTCCTGGGAGCATTGGGCTTAGCATTAGCGGCTGAAGTTGCCGATCGCTTCAGGTTTACAGGTTCTCCCTCCACTGCCGCGATCGCCGATCGCCAATCCCATTCTTCCGCTTGCCGCAAATACTGCTGCGCCGCCGTAGACAACACCGAAGTTTCTACAAAGGGAAAAGAACCTGCCGCCTGACGGAGTTTCGCGCCGCGATCGAGCAACCGTTGCAGCGATCGATAGATTTCCTGATTCGTCCCTGGATCAATGGCTAATACTGGAATTGCAGCCATACGAGCTGCCTTTCGGCTGGCATCAGTGGTCTTGGTATCGACAACGCTGACTGAAGCCGTTGCCCTCAGAGTTTGGGGCGCGATCGTATCCACATCAAGCTGCGGCTCGTTGTAGAGTCGGTAGCCAATAGCGCTAGTTAAAGAAACCACAGCAATGAGCAGTAGCAGGCGCGAACGCACTCGTTCATTGGGGCGGGTCTTTCGCCGTAGCGGATTGGGACGCAGGAGTGAAGCTAACAAAACGTCAGGATGAAGGTATTCCTGAGCTTTTTTGCCAAAGGATGCTGCCTGAGCTATCCATTTTTTTACTAAATTGAGCGCTAACTGCTCAAACATTGTGGGTACAGCAGAAGTATCTGAAGAGAGACATTGCTGCCGCCATTGAGCAATCCGCTGGGTTAGCGATCGAAGGGGTTTCATCAAGCTGCACTAAATAGCCATATTGAAGTTAACTACCGAAACAACTGAGTCTATCAAAATCTAAGTTCGTCAAGGGCTAGGCTTATCAAAATCTGATATCAAACTGAGTGTACGAGCCGGATAAATGCGGGTGGAGGATGCCCTATAAGCAAAGTTCCCATAGCTCATGCCTTGCAACAACAGATCACGCCTCGCAACAGCAGACATCAGCGTTTTTCAGTCTTAGTATACCTGAGCTACATTTCGATGAAATCCA
The DNA here is from genome assembly GCF_059504425.1 of Drouetiella sp. Classification (NCBI taxonomy): domain Bacteria; kingdom Bacillati; phylum Cyanobacteriota; class Cyanophyceae; order Oculatellales; family Oculatellaceae; genus Drouetiella; species Drouetiella sp. The sequence continues at coordinate 24,633 of NZ_JCACIN010000068.1, read as the reverse complement.
TTGTTTCACCTATTGATATATACACAATCAAATAGGTCGAATGATTCGAGGGATGGACACAGCCACAGGGGGGTTAGAGTATAAATTATGGCGCACTGGGTTATGCATTCCTGACCAAGCTGAGACAAATCTGTTAACACACTCTAAAAGCTCACTCTCAGATCTCACATCCCACGAAAGGGAGAGAGGCGATCGTCTCTCTAGATTGTCACGAACTAGGTTGTCACGAGCTAGGTTGTCACGAGCTAGGTTGTCACGAGATAGGTCGTCACGAAGCAGTCTACGCCAGTCTTGAGGCAATCCTCCCCTACCGTTGTGCGCACCCGACAGCGCGGCAGTTAGGCTACAGGTTAAGCGATGGACACAAGCATTCTGACTCGGAAACTGAGCAACGCGTAGTAGGGAAAGACGAAAATCTTCAGGCGTACTTAGAAAAGCATATAGGGCAAGGGCGATCGGAATTGTCTCCAGCGAAACCAGCGTCGGAGAGACTGAGATAGAAACGGGCAGGGAATTAACCCCAAAAAGCCTGTGAGCTGAAAACTGACTGGCGATCGAGGCTTCAACTAGCCAGCTCTGTACCTGAGTCAATGTGTCTGTCAGCGCAGCTGAGTCAGGCATCTCTGCCAGAATTTGAGGAATTAGGTCAAGAGGCTGAACTTGCTCTCGAAGAATCAAGCTAATGGCGTAACCGATCGCGATCGCGCCCATCCCCGCTTCGCGTGGCATCTGCCACTGATCAAGCCTTCGCTGCACTTGGCGGTTCAATAAATGGGAATCTTCGTGGTAGAAAAAAGCCAGGGGCAGCAGAGCGATCGCCAGCCCTGCCAATGACATCGGCGGTTTGGTCGGCGGTTCAGAAAACGCTGAAGGAGAACGGGTTAGGCGACACATTTGGTCGATCGTCCATTTTCCCCAGTGCGATGCTAAAGGCTCTGATGCTAAAGGCTCTGGCGCACCAAGCGATCCCCCGAAGCCTATCTCAGCCCAAGCCCTTGCCTCAGATGGATGAGCCGCCAAACGAGCCGCCAGTATCTCTCCAATTGCTGCACCCAGGAAACCACCTTGAAATCGACTCGATAGGGTATGGCGCATAGCAGAGACAATCTTGGGTTATTGACCTATAGCAACCGCCAAAGCGGTTAGGATGGGGACATTTTTGGTGGGGCGCTGCGCGCCCCACCAAAAATGTCCTAAGCAAACTGGTAAGCAAACTGGCGAGTAAATTATCTTAGGTAAATTATTTCAAATAAATCAGAGTGAGCTATAGTTCATAAGCTTACGAACCAGAATATGAGCTTATGAATCGGCTTATAAGCTTGTGAAATAAAAACTGGAATCCACAAGACTACTTAAAAGACGGCTGTTCGTATGATATCTCAGGCACTGTTCTTCGCTTTTTTCGCTCATCCTCGGTTTGTGCTTAGAGGAGCGATCGCCTCTCTGAGCCTAATGTTAATAGTGGCATCGAATCCTTCACCGACCTACGGTCAAGAGCAAACCGGAGGTTCTCAAACTTCTGCTTCTCCGACTGCCACTCCATCAGTTTCAGGCGATGCATCTGGCGATCGCTCTATCTTGAAACAGGGTAGTCAGGGCGAGGCTGTCTCTGATCTGCAAGCCTTGCTGAAATTGCTGGGATTTTATGGGGGAGCGATCGATGGCGTGTACCAAGATAGCACCACAAGCGCTGTTGCGGCGTTTCAGCAGGCTGCTGGATTACAGGCAGATGGTATAGTCGGCTCAGAAACCTGGACTCGCCTACTGCCACCCTCGCCCGTCGTCAGCGGCAGCAGCACAGCAACTGCTCCAGACGCAGGGTCTACCAATGCGGCTTCTCCGCTGAATGGGGGAGCGATCGCTAACAGCAGTGCTACTCCGCCAAGCAGTTCTTTTCCCACTCCAACGGCTGCGCCAAGCTCAACGTTTCCGTCGCCTACGGCTCAGTCACCCTCTACCTCAGTCACGCCTCCCGCTTCTACCCCCGCCGTACCCCCTGCTTCCCAAACTCCCGCCCCCCAAAGTTCTCCCCAGCCTTCTGCTCCCCAGACTCCCACTCCCCAGCCTTCTGCTCCAGTCTCAGTAGACCTGCCCATTCTGCGGGTAGGAATGCGCGGTTCTGCTGTGAACGGTCTGCAAGAGCGTTTGAAAGCCATTGGCGCTTTTAAAGGAGCGATCGACGGCGTGTTTGGCTCAGAAACCCAAGAGGCGGTCAAGTCAGCACAGCGGAGCTTCAACTTAGAACCCGATGGAATTGTAGGCCCTGCAACCTGGACAGCCTTGCTACGGTGATGCTCTTCACCTACCTTGCCTAAGATGAAAAATTTCTTTGTGCAGTGATAAATTTCTGCTAACTTTTGCCAACTTTGGCAAACAGAAGGCTTGTTTCCTCAGAAGCAGTGCTAATTTGAATCTAGGCACACAAAAGCAACCCCAACATTCCTCGGTTTAAGCCTAGTGCCTCCTGCTTAATTCCGAGCACAGCATTCGATCGTGGCAAAGATACTACCAGATCGAAATGATCACCCTGTAAGCAGATATTGCGTCTGGCTTGGCTTCTAGCCTTTATCTCCCAAGATGCCAAAACGCAAATCGCCAAAGCTACAACCTCCTAAAGAGGTAAGGATTATCTCCCCAAGCGATAGGGATGCTGTGGTTTATCGTCCACCCTACTCTTAAATTTGAGTGCAATCAACAAAACCTTAGGGTCTGGTCACAGTGATCAGACCCGCTGAGTTTTAAAGGCTTATTGCTTGAAATGCTTAGTTTTTCAAGAGAAAGCTTAACGAGAGCTATAGCGTTCTTCTGCCCAAGGCTCGCCGCGTTTGTGATAGCCATTACGCTCCCAAAAACCGAGATCCGGCTGCTCCAGAAATTCCAAACCGTTCAGCCATTTGGCACCCTTCCAAGCATAAAGGTGAGGAACAATTAAGCGCATAGGGCCACCGTGATCGGCAGGGAGGGGTTCGCCAAACAGCGTGTGGGCAAAGAAATTTTCCTCGCGTAGGAAATCTTCCATAGCAATATTTGTGGTGTAGCCGCCGTAGGCATGTTCCATAATGTGGACGGCTTTGGGGTCAACCTCTATGTGCTTCATGAAGTCGGTTACAGTCACACCTGTCCACTCCACGTCTAGCTTTGACCAAGTGGTGACACAGTGAAAGTCTGCCGTGAAGCTCTTTTGAGGCATCGCCATCAAGTCTGCCCATGTAAATGTTTTGGGCTGTGCGAGTCCCCAAACTTTCAGCTCCCAATTTTCAGGTGCAACGGTTGGAGTATCACCATAGGTTAGGACAGGAAAACCCTTGGCAAGATGCTGCCCTGGCGGAACGCGATTCTGAAGCTCAGGATCTGGCTTATGGAAGAATTTGCCCAGCATAGGTTGATCTCAGTGAGTGTGGAAGATCAGTGAGTGTGGAAGACAAACGAAGCCGACAGTCTTTGACTCTAATAATACCGAGAAATAATCTTGAGACGCCGCTGAGAGAAGCAACGCTTGGGACAGCATTCTAAATTTTCAGCAAATTTCGACCCTTCAAAAATTTCCATAAGTTTGGGCACGGAAAACTGTTTTCTCCGTACCTAAACTCTACTACAAAATAAATTGAGCGCTGACCTACGTCTAGCAAACCTTACTCTTCTTCTTCTGTATCAGGTTGGGGATATACGAACCCAGTGGAGCGATTGGTAAGGACAGATTTACCTAGGGAAAGCGCCTTTTGGGCTGCAACAGCTGCTTTATGCTTCCAGGTTGCTTTCCGCTTGTCCCGCTTAGAGCTGGAGGTTTTCTTCTTAGGAGTAGCCATGACTGAAGGTACCGAAATTTTTCACAGTCTTACTATAGTAGCTGCTGAGCCAAAAAAATGTGAAGGGTTCGCGTCGATCGCCCATTTCGCACCGGGTTAAATATAATAGGTCGTCAGGTTGATGAATGTTCTGACGGTGTTTTAATTAGGCTGACTGAAAATGACAAACCATTGGGCGATCGCCATCGGCATTAATCGGTATCGCAACTTCCAGCCGCTGAACTATGCCGAGCGCGATGCCCAGCTCTTTCGAGATTTTTTGGTTAGAGAGGCAGGGTTCTCTCCCAAGCGCTGTTTGCTGCTGACCGACACTTCTCCAGCAATTGAGCAAACGGCAACTTACCCCAGCCGCGACATCATTCAAGCCTACGTTAAGCAGCTTTGTCACACGAGGCTTCAGCCTGGAGACTTTCTCTGGTGCTTTTTTAGCGGCTATGGCGTTCGGCTTGGGGGGAAAGATTATTTAATACCTGCGGATGGTAGCCCTGATGCGATCGCCTACACAGCTATCCCGATCGAGTTTCTGTTCAATACCTTTGCTTCTGCACCCACTCAAAATGTTTTGTTAACCCTCGATGTAAACCGCAGCCAGAGTGTCTTAACAGGAGAAGGGGTGGGCGATCAGACAATTCTTCTAGCCCAAGAGCAAAACATGGCGGCAATTTTGTCGGCGCACCCCGATCAGTTTTCCCATGAGACTCTGGCTTTAAGGCAGGGCTTATTTACCGCCGCCTTGATTGAAGGAATGCGCTATCGCGGCTGTCTATCGCTAGAACAGCTCGTCCAGTATTTGAGCGATCGCCTACCTGAACTGAGCGAACACCACTGGCGACCTCGACAAGATCCCTTGGCAACAGTTCCTGCCGAGAAAAAGCATCAGTTGATTGTGCCTGAATCAGCTGCCGCTACCGGACTGGTGGAAGGGCGGCTCTTGGGGGCGGCAGTAGGTGGAACCCCTCCAGTCTATCGAGGCTTCGAAAACCAGGCTTCCAGCACCTCTTCAGATGCAGCCTTGCTAGAGCGATCGCTCGTAGCTCCCTTCCCAGGAGACTCTAGTGTGCTTGTCCCAGAGACGATTCTGATGCCGCAACTCAATCTGCAAATCGAGCCGCTGGCTCAGGCTGCAACTGCCCAGGCTACGACTGATGAGGTGATTGTGCCTCAAAATTCACCTCACGCGATGCCTAATCAGGCACCCAATCAGGCAGTGGATGCCCAATTTTGGCGGCGGCTAGTGGTTTGGGGTGGGGCGATCGCCGCTGTTCTTCTCCTATCCGTCGTAGCACGCAACTGGAAAACTCTGACAGCCTCTCCGCTAACAAAATCAGAGGCACCCCAACAGGCCATTAACCCAGGCTCGTCGGATTTAGGCTCACCTGCGGCAAGCCTTGCGATCGATCCAGCATCGCCATTGGGGTCGGTGCAAATTGCCATTCAGTCTGGACAATATGAAGACGCAAGGCGGCAGCTTCAGGCAATTCCAAAAGAGCAGCAAAACGCCGACTACTTAAGCTTGCTGCAACAGGCAAATCGAGGAATCCTGAGCGAAGCTCGGACGATCCTCAGCCGATCGAGAGAAGCTTCAGCCGAAAACCAAGCCTCTGATTTTGCTGATGCGATCGCCAAAGCTCGGCAGATCAAGCTGGGTCAACCGCTGTTTGAAGAAGCCCACATTGATATCGATCGCTGGAGTCTGATTATTTTGGACATGGCTCAGGGGCGAGCCGATCGAAAAAATGGTAGCTCTACACCCACGGCTGCCAGCAACTATGGTGCCGCTATTGCCTCAGCGCAGCTTGTTCCTAACGACAACCCCCAAATTTATGCCCAGGCTCAACAGGCGATCGCCCAATGGAGCCAGTTGACCTTAGGTTTGGCTGAAGATCGTGCCCAAGAGGGAGATTATGATTTGGCGATCCAAGCAGCCCAGCTTATTCCTCAAAATACGCCCAGCTACGCTGCCGCTCAAGAGGCGATCGCGAAGTGGAATTCACAGCTCTGATTCATGGAGCGCTGAAGATTGGCATCAGGAAATTTCTCATGCTCCACTAAGCGTTCTGCTCGTGGGTCTTCTCAGATGTTTGAAGTCTTGAGCAAGGGCACAGAGGACTGAGAGGGCTGTAACGTGAGTGGTTTCCTAAATTATCACCTCTGATCTTCACATCTAGAGTACGTGTTTGCTCTGCTAGAAAGTTAAACCCTCTTGCTCCCTCTGTTCTGACTATGCTACAGTTAGTGACTGTTCCGGACGCATAGCTCAGTTGGTTAGAGCACCACGTTGACATCGTGGGGGTCACTGGTTCGAGTCCAGTTGTGTCCATAAGTTGTTGTACAGTGACTAATTAAATGTCATCGGTGACAGATTAGTGTCGTCGGTGACTCTTTAATGTCATCTGGACAAATTAGTGTCATTAAATTGCTAGTGACAAATTAGTGTCATCTAGAGTGTCAACGTGGTGCTCTCTTTCAACCCGCTTTTTAATTAAATCAAACTTCCTCGATCTGAGAAGCTAAGGGCTTCCAACTTTCTCGATTAGAATAGGCGCTCGCGACCAGTTGTCGCCTTCGCCATCTCGGTTTGCAGGCTGCTTTCAACCTGCTCCAATTCGGACGGGCGATTGCGACCACCCCTTCAAGAGTTAGAAATTGGCTGTCAGATACCTTTCAACCTGCCCCAATTCGGACAGGCGATTGTAACGCTTGTGCCTATTCGGGATTCTAAGCTTCTCCTGTCCTTTCAACCTGCCCCAATTCGGACAGGCGATTGCGACGCGATCGCGATCGCTTTCGACTAGAGCCGAATTGCAACCTTTCAACCTGCCCCAATTCGGACAGGCGATTGCGACACGGCTATCGCTCAAATTTGGAATCATTGGGATGCTTTCAACCTGCCCCAATTCGGACAGGCGATTGCGACGGTTCGCAACATTGCTAAAGAGGTCGCCGCCTATCTTTCAACCTGCCCCAATTCGGACAGGCGATTGCGACTTCAAGGGATTGAAGATATCGGAGACATCGCTAAAGCTTTCAACCTGCCCCAATTCGGACAGGCGATTGCGACTTATCAACATCCCCAGTACCATACGCGGGAGGATCCTTTCAACCTGCCCCAATTCGGACAGGCGATTGCGACGAACTCCGTACGATTAGATAGAGGCAAACCTTGTGCTTTCAACCTGCCCCAATTCGGACAGGCGATTGCGACAAGCGATCGTGTTTGGAGTTGTAACAGCCATATAGCTTTCAACCTGCCCCAATTCGGACAGGCGATTGCGACAGCGCCCCTCTGAAACAACCTTTTATCAGTAGTATCAGGAGCTATTTGCGCGGTTCACGTTACCTGTCCCTCTCGAAACCATTTCTTTCGGGAAACTCATTGTTAGTTGAACGGTCAAAACCAATCACCATACGAGTTTCCCAAGTTGCGCGGAACACACAAAATTATTTGCGGTTTCCCAATGGTTGAAATGAAGAATGGAAGCGGGTTCCCCCTTGATCGGGGGTGGTTCGGTAGCCACTACAGCGGTACATCCGCGCCCTTATTGCTGGGAGCGCACCTATCCTGTCTCAAGAGACAGCAGCATCGGGGTGAGCAGCTACCAGGGTCAGAAAGCACGACTGTCTTCCAACAGTCAAACTAACCCATTACAGTTCAGAGGCTGTAAACAACATGAACGGCTGCGCTATTACATATTCAGGTTTTCAAGGTGCAAATGTTTTGAAGCAATCCCATTTACTTTTTACGGGATTGATAGGCTGCGATCGCCACTCCTTTTGCTCTTTCTTCTAAGCTTCCTTGCAGGGGTTGCCGTCCTTCCTCAAGCGCAATTCCATCTTTAGCCGCTTGGGCACGAATACTTTCAATTAGTCGGCTGTAACTCCAGCGATGAACATTGATTCGATACTGCTTGGCATACTTTTGCTGTGCTTCAATGGAACCTGGAATTTTTTGCTCTGCCTTGGCTTGAATTTCGCTTTGAACAATTTCCCGCATATCGCCTAACTTGGGGACGACGATACTGCTAGCTCTGTGGGTTCTAGCCAGTTCTACCGTTGCTTTCGCCAAAAGTCGATCGACATATTGCCCTAATTCGGACTCACCCAGTGAACGAGGAGCATCTCGTTTTTGAGCTTTGTGACGCTGGTGGGCTGTTCGCTGCTGTTCGCGACGCCGTTTCAGGAGGAGGGCATAATTTCTGCCGAGCAGTTGCCGGACAGTTCGGTGGGTTAGAACTTGATTAGTGTTGATATCTAGAACAACAACTGTGGCAGGCTGTTCTAATCCCAAACAAATGCCAACCAGGATATGAGGCAGAGGTTGATAGAGAGATTGACTGGGGCGATCGAAAGGGCTATTGATCCGAGTCAAGCTGGAATCTAATCGTTTGATATAGTCTTGTTGAGTCTGTGACAGACCTTCCTTTTCCTTCATGCGAGTGAGGGTTTGGGCAATTTCTATTGCCTTTTCGTTACGAACCTGTTCTGTGCCTTCAGCCGTCCATAAGCGAGTATCGACGGTGCAATAGAGGATTAAACGATTTGCTTTCCAAGGTTCACCCTTCTCCTTGCCTTCCTGCCAAGCGAGGCGACCAGAGCGCAAGGCAAACAAAGCGCTGGAATGCTGATTTTTGCCCTCTCGTTTAGTTTGCTGGTCTTCTAGAAAGCGCTTGAACCAGGGAAGCTGTCGTTGATCGCAGGCAATCTGGAAGGTATGCTCACCTAACCCGTTGAGGCGAACAGAGATACGCCCCTTCTGATTGTTTGACCACACCAAGTCTTCATTCGTTTCAAAGGAGACAGGGAAAGGCAAAGAGGTAGATTGGGTCAAAAGTTTGTCTTGCCAGCGTTTGGCTTCTGCATTATCTACAGGAACCGTTGAGGTGGCGATCGCCAAAGTATTGAGCCAACTTTGACCTGTTAGATCGCGTCCTTTAGGCAGTCGCCCTTCAATTTGGTCTTGGAGCCGTTGAATTTGAATCTCGACCTTGCGCCGACGCTTGGCAAACTTGTCGGGATCTTCTTCGCGATCGCTAACTTTACAGCTATTTTTAAGCAGATAGCAAATGGCACATTGGCTGAGAATGTCTTGGGTGTTGCGGTGAGCTTCAAACAACAAGCTGGACACTGTTCGACCAGGAGCAGAATCTTTGGGCTGCTTGGATTTCCTAGTTTTCTGAGAAGGTTCAGTCCCTCCCTGCTGAGATTTGTTTGTAGCAACCGCGAGAATTTCAGCAGCTTTAGCTCGAATGGTTGCTAAATTACATCCGCTTAGTTCAACTAGCTCTGGATCACTTTTGAGCATTTCTGACCAGCGAATTTTTCGCTGTAATGTATCGCTTAAGCGTTTTTGCAGCGCTAGCCAGGATTTGAAGGTGTAATCTACGACATGAGTGGCTGATGTGTAAAACCGGGCAGGTTGACCTATGAAACGCGGATCAGTTTTGAGGGGCTGACAGAGTTGGCTAACCACACTGGAGGGAATTTTGCCTTTAAGCTTCCAGGTTTCAAAGTCAGAGTGTTTGGTGACTTGCCCGATGAGTTCGTTGATCAGAGGAGTATTTTTCTCTGCCATCAACGCCCAGAGATAAGACCGAGTGGCTTCGTTAGCTGTTAACTGGCACTGGATGGTACTTTGACTCATAAACTTCTCTTGCAGTTGAGTCGATGGAACAAGAGTACTATAAACACATAATGTTTTCAAGAGGGTAGATGTGTTTTTTGACAGGTTTTTGTACGATGGACTTTATGGAAGAGAAGTTCTTTACAAGTACAGAAGCTGCCGAAATTACTGGATGCTCTCGGCGGCAATTGCAGTATTGGCGGGAGAGAGGGGTTGTAGTACCTACAGTTAACGCGACTGGCAAGGGGCGAAACGTTTACTATGCTGTCTCCGATCTGCTGGCGCTGACGGTGATGGAATATTTGCTGTCGATCGGGCTAAATTTTGAACTCTGTTGCAAAGCGCTGGAGACGTTGAGAGCTAGCGAACCTTGGTTGTTTGAAGCATCGGTGAAACCGAAAGAGGTAAAACAGTTGATGTTTCTATCAGTCTGTTCGAATCAGCAACAGTTGGAGCTAACAGCGTTTGATCAGAAAGCGGCGTTTACAGCCCTTTGTCAGGAGCAAGCCGTGGTTCCTTTTAGAAGCGATAAGGTGCGATCGCGATTGATTGAGAACTTAAAGAAATTTAGGCGATCGCTCTCTGCCTAGCGAAGGGGTGAGCCAAAGGCTGCACACAAGGAGTGCGTGACTGCTACATAGAACTGCTAGAGTTGAGTGCCGATGCCTTCGTTCAGCAAGGAGGTTGATTTTCTGAGCTAAGGCAGCTTCTTTCAGTACACTTTGGTTGTTTACTTGTAACGCGATCGCATGACTGCAACCCAGAAGAAAACCCGGAATGGCAAATCTAAAGCGGATGCTAATGGCGGCACCGAAAAATCGATGGAGTCGTGGATCTGGGATGCGGCTTGCTCGATTCGTGGGGCGCAGGAAGCCGCGAAATATAAGGACTTCATTCTGCCGTTGATTTTCGTCAAGCGCCTCTGTGACGTGTTTGACGATGAGCTGAACCGGATCGCCAAGAAGGTGAAGACCCGTGAAAAGGCGTTCCGCATGGTCAAGGCGGATAAGAAGCTGGTGCGCTTCTATTTGCCACTCCAGCCGGAAGATCCAGAGCAGCCTGTATGGTCGGTGATTCGTCAGCTTACAGACAAAATTGGGGAGACGCTGACCACCTATCTGAAAGATATTGCCAAGGAAAACACCCTGCTAAAGGGGATTATCGATCGCGTCGATTTCAATGCCACCACCCACGGGCAGCGGGATCTGGATGACGATCGCCTCAGCAACCTGATTGAAAAAATCAGCGAGAAGCGGCTGGGGTTGGAGGATGTGGAGGCGGATATTATTGGTCGCAGCTATGAGTATCTGATTCGCAAGTTTGCCGAAAATAGCGGACAGAAGGCGGGGGAGTTTTATACGCCGCTGGAGGTGGGGCTGGTGATGGCGAAGATTATGCAGCCAGAGCCGGGGATGGAAATTTTTGACCCGTGCTGTGGGTCGGCGGGGCTGCTGATTAAGTGTCAGCTAGAGCTGGAGGGGCGGATGCAGTTGGCGGGCAAGGAGCAGTATGCGCCACTGTTGCTCTATGGGCAGGAGTACACGCCCAATACCTGGGCGATGGCGAATATGAACATGATCATCCACGACCTGCAAGGAGAGATCGAGATTGGCGATTCGTTCCGCAAGCCCAAGTTTCGGCAGGTAGGTGGGGTGCGACAGTTTGATCGGGTGGTGGCAAATCCGATGTGGAATCAGGATTGGTTTACGGAGACGGATTATGATGCGGATGAGCTGAATCGGTTTCCCAAAGAGGCGGGTTTTCCGGGCAAGTCTTCGGCAGATTGGGGCTGGGTGCAGCATATTGCCGCGAGTTTGAATGGGACGGGACGGGCGGCAGTGGTGTTGGATACGGGCGCAGCGTCACGAGGCTCTGGGAATGCAGGCACCAGTAAGGAAAAAGATGTGCGGAAGTATTTTGTGGAGCAGGATTGGATCGAAGGGGTGATTTACCTACCGGAAAACCTGTTCTATAACACCAGTGCGCCGGGAATTTTGTTGTTTTTGAATCGGGACAAGCCGCAGGCTCAGAAGGATAAGCTGTTGCTGATCAATGCCAGTTTGGTGTTTGAGAAGGGCGACCCGAAGAACTTTATCCCGGATGTGGGGATTGAGCGGATTGCCAGGACGTTTGTGGAGTGGCGGGAGGAGGAGAAGTTTTGTCAGATTGTGGACAGGGCGGAGATTCGGAAGAATGACTATAATATTTCGCCGAGTCGATATATCCATACGAGAGAAGAAGAAGATTTTCGACCACTTTCGGAAATTATTTCTGAACTAGAACTAATTGAACAAGAATCCGCCAAGGTAGATAAACAGCTTATGGCTATCCTTAAAAAGGTAGTGCTATGAATCGAAATGAATGGCACTCTTGCCAAATTAATGAATTGGCGGCGGTCAAGGGAGGAAAGCGCTTAGAGAAAGGAGAGAAATTCTCTGATAAGCCAACTCCTTTTCCATACATTCGTGTATCAGACTTCAAGAATTTTTCAGTTGACACATCAAATCTTAAATACTTAACACCAGAGATTCAAAGTCCGATCAGTAGATACATCATAAATAAAGAAGACGTTTACATTTCGATCGCTGGAACTATTGGATTAGTAGGCGCAATTCCCGCATGTTTAGATGGAGCAAATCTGACAGAGAATGCTGCGAGAATAGTTCTGAATTACTCAGAAGAAGTAGACAGAGAATTTCTTGTGTACTACCTCGCCAGTCCTGAAGTTCAAAGAAATATTACTGCCAGAAAGTCAAAGAATGCACAACCAAAACTGGCACTGGCGCAAATAAAAGCCCTAGAGATTTTGCTTCCCCCTTTAAACGAGCAGAAGAAAATTGCTTATGTGCTTTCGACGGTGCAAAGGGCGATCGCCCAACAAGAGCAACTCATCCAGACCACCACAGAGCTGAAAAAAGCCCTGATGCACAAGCTTTTCACCGAAGGACTGCACGGAGAGAAACAGAAAGAGACGGCGATCGGGCTGGTTCCTGAAAGTTGGGATGTTGTTGAACTTAGTTCTTGTTGTGAATTATCTACTGGTACTACTCCATCGACAAAAAACGCCGATTATTATGTTGGCAATAATCCATTTATAAAAACAAATCAAATCGTTAATTCCAAAATTTCTCAAGCAGAAATTCTCGTGAGTGATGAAGCCGTCGATAAGTACAATCTAAAAATATTTCCTCCAGGTACGGTTTTAGTTGCCATGTATGGACAAGGTAAAACTAGAGGGCAGGTAGCCCTTCTAGATATAGCAGCTTCAATTACGCAGAATGCTGGTGCTATTACTCCTCGTAATTCCATAATTCCTGAATTTCTCTACTACTATTTGCTTAGTCAGTATTCGCGTTTACGAAGTTCTGGAATGGAAGGGCATATATCTCACTTGAACTTAGGATTTTTAGGAAGCTTCAAAATTCCGCTACCGTCTTCAATTGATGAACAAAAGGAAATTATTCGGATAATTGCAAGCCTTATCAAAAAGATTGAAGTTCACGCGAGCAAGCGAGATGTATTACAAGATCTCTTTCAAACCCTTCTCCACCAACTCATGACTGCTCAAATCCGCGTTCACGACATCGACCTCCCTGGCTTCGATGACCTAGAAAATATCACCCCACAAGGTTCTATCCAGGGATCAAGCTGACAGATATAATCCATACTCAGAACCCTAGCCAACCGCCATGAGTCCGCTGCCCAAGTTCAGCCTCAATCTCAACGAGGAATTTCCTCGCCTGAAAGCCGCCCCCAGCATTGAGGCGGTGATTCACTGGCAGGCTCATGCTGGCAAAAAGCTAGAATCTGAAGCCCTCAAAGCAGAACTGACCCAGCGTTTACCAGACTATCCCATCCTTCAGCCTCAGCAAGATGTCCAGATTGGTGCTGTAGGCGCACCTGATGGTTCTTCTGAAGTCTTTCAGCGGATACAGTGGAGCGGTTTTCGCCTCCAGGATGAGCAGAATCGCCATGTGGCACAGTTCACCCTTAATGGAGTTGCCTTCAGTCGGTTGGAACCCTACGAAGAATGGATAAGCTTCCAAACCGAAGCCTTCCGGTTTTGGCATATTTTCCTGGAATTAGCAGAGCCAACCGTCATTCAGCGCTTAGGCGTGCGCTACATCAACCGCATTCCTCTGGATAATGGCGAACAGCCATCCCTTTATCTAAACACCGTCCCTCCCGCCCCATCAGGGCTAGAACTTCCTACAGAGTCCTTTTTCCATCAGGATACCTATCGGGTTCCCGGCTACCCCTATCACATCAATTGGGTCAGAACCATTCAGCCTGAAGGGACAGACCCAGCTAATGGACGGGCGCTAATTGTTGATATCGACGTTTTTACGACTGAACTGCTTCAATTAGATCAGGACACCCTGATTCAACAATTGAAGGAAATGCGCTGGCTCAAAAATAAGGTCTTCTTTAGCTGCATCACTGACACTGCCCTAGCACGATTTGGAGCCACACCATGACCACAACCATCATGTCTAGAGGCAATAGTTCCACTGCGGCGTACATCGACAAAATCAGTCAAAACAATCAGCAGTACTTCGCGCAGACCGCAGCCTTCAGCAAGCAACCCGCTATTGACGAGCTGGCAGCGACTTGGGCAGAATGTGAAACCTCTAATTGGGATGGTTATGATGCGTTCCCAGTGAAAGAATCAACTCTGAACTACGCCTACGCTGTGATTCAGGCTCTGCCTTTGGGGTTTCCTTTACCTTCTGTAGGGGCAGAACCAGATGGTCACTTGACTCTAGACTGGTATCGCGATCCCCACTGGACAATCTCAGTCAGCGTCAGCCCCGAAGGTGTCCTTTATTACGCGGCTCTTTTGGGAAACAGCGACCCGCGTGGCTCAGAGCCATTTCTAGGGGAAATTCCCAAAAGGCTTCTCAGCTTAATTCAGGAAGTTGCTCTATCCAAGAATTAGAAGTTCATGCTCGATCCAGAGAATATTCCCCCTGTTGAGGAGACCGAGTTACTCGCCCGCTACGTGATGCAGAATGGTCATTTTCGGAGCGATCGCACCATAAAGCCCAACCTGTTCATCCCCCATCCTTACCAAGAGCTGTCCGTCACCCGCCATCGCGACGCAACAGAAGCAGAAATTTGGCAGGCAGGGGTCAACGTAGCAACGCAACAACAGAGAATCCTTCACGGACGATCGGATATTCCGGCTAAGAATTGCCTGGTAGACTCCCTGCGAGTGACAGCCCAACCCTTTCCTGATAACCCCAATCACGCCGATATTGAAGGGTGGCCGACTGCGAAAGAAGACCAGAAAGCGATCGCCCTCAAACTGGCTGCATCTGCTACTAAACTCATCCCTCCACCTTCAACGCCTTTCTAATTTGGAGAGTAAAACGGGGAAAGCTAGCTTATCTGGAGAGTGCAACGCTTCTAATCTGGAGCGTCAGACAGCTTATCCAAAAAGTAGTACATCGCAACCGTAGCCGAGGAAATGATAGTGGAAGCTCGTAATCGCAATATCCGAGATTGGTACGGTAAGGTTCAGCGAGGTGAAGTCAAGCTGCCCCGTTTCCAGCGGTTTGAAGCCTGGGATCAGCAGCGGATTGCCAGCCTCATCCAGACGGTCATCCAAAACTTACCTCTGGGCATTACCCTCATCCTCGAAGTGGGTGAATCAGAAAAATTTATCTCTCGCTATCTTAAAACTGCCCCAGAAACACACAATAAGGTTTATGAGCATTTGCTAGACGGACAGCAACGCCTTACAGCCCTCTGGCGCGTACTCCACAATAACTATGAATGGACAGCCTATTTCATTTATATCCAGGCGTTTGATAGCTACGCTAAGGATAAATCCCGCGACAATCTGAGCGTTTATTGGAAGGGACGCTACATCAAGCAAAGTACTGGCGAACGATTTCCCCTCTGGTGCGATAAACCTGATCAATGCTTGCAGCGGGGTCTTATTCCCACTCACCTTTTGCGCCCTGAAGACATTCAAAGCGACATCGATGACTGGTTGAATAAAGCCTTACCTAAGCCATCACCCGACTCCGCGATGGATGAACTCCAACGATATTTTGAGTTGCGGCAACAGGTTAGTGACCAGATCAAAGACCTGCGGGCCAGTGTTGCCAACTACAATCTGCCCTATCTTGCCCTCCCAGCCCATACCGACAAGTCCGTTGCTCTGAGCGTATTCATCAACATGAATACCAACAGCAAGCCTCTGTCTACCTACGACATCATCGTTGCCGAAGTCGAAAGTGTCATGGGTCAATCGCTCCATGACCTAGAAACCAAACTCCATCAACGCCATCCCCACATTGCCCGCTACGCGCCCCTCTCTGACCTAATTCTCACCACCTCTGCCTTACTTCAGGACGATTTACCTAACCAGAAGGGTGCCTGGAATATGGACAAGAAGCGCATGGTGGAGCACTGGGATACCCTAGAGCGCGGTCTCAACCACATGGCAGAGTTCCTCAACAACGAGGGCATTTATGACGCCCAGCGCCTCCCTACCAATGCCGTGCTGGCTGTAATTGCCTCCCTCTATGCCAATATCCCTGATGCAGGCGATAAACGCGGTCGCGATGAACTGCTGCTAAAAAAATATCTCTGGCGCGCCTTTTTTACCGATCGCTACGAAAACTCAGCAGCCACCCATGCCTTTGCGGATTTCAACGCCCTCAAAAAAATTATTACCAATCAAATTAAGGCAGACGGTACTCCTTCCAGCACTGATGATGTCCCCATCTTTGCCAACCATAACCTGGTCGAAGTTGAGGAAATTCTCACTGCTGAATGGCCCAAGCGTGCCACCATTCGGGGTCGAGGTGTTCTCGCTGTGCTCTGTCGCCTGGGAGCTTTGGATTTCGCTACGGGAGAGCGGCTAGATGCTAAAACAATAGAAACCCGTCATTATCACCATGTCTATCCCGATGCGCTGCTTAAAGAAGCGGGGATTCCCAGCTTCTTGGCTCTAAACTGTGCGCTGATCAAAGACAACACTAATCTCACCATTGGGCGCAAAGACCCTCTGAAATATCTCAAAGATCGCTATACCTGGACTTCTGAGGCGATCGTACAGGAACGCCTTCAAGCTCACCTCATCCCTATCCCAGAACTGGCAAATGGCGGCTATGAAAATCTTTCCGATGAAGAAAAGACTACTAAGCTCAAGCAGGATTTTGACGCCTTCCTACGCAAACGGGCTGACCTAGTCATGGCAGCAGTGAACAAGTTAATAGACGGTCGGCAATTGAGTCCATCGGAACTGTACAGCGAGGTATAACATGCCTAAACCCGGAGAACACAAGACCGTTCAAGCTCGCCTCCTCAAGTACGCTGAGGAGATTGGCTGGACGTTTGTTCCCCGCGCCGAAGCCCAACAACGGCGGGGCTTCTCGACCAAAGGTTCTCCCCAAGAAGCTTGCAAAGCAGCTTCTCTGTTTTTTGATGACGTGCTCTATCAGCAAGTCAAAACCTTTAACCCCAACTATACCGAAACGGCTGGAGTCCTAATTGCTCAACTCAGCAGCTTCAAAGCCGACATCTATGGCAACCGCAACTTCCTCTCGTATCTCCGCAACGAAGGCAAATTTTTCTATGTGGAAGAGAATCGAGAGCTAGATCTGAACCTGATTGACTACGGCGACCTCACCGCATCCCCAGACCAGCGGCGCAACCGCTATGAAGTCACCGAAGAGTTCTATTTCCATAACGGGCATTACGGCAATCGAGCCGATGTCGTCTTTCTGATCAACGGCATCCCCATTCTGGTAATCGAATGCAAAAACGCCAATAAAGAGGAAGCAATCGCGATTGGCATTGACCAGCTCCGCCGCTACCACAACGAAACCCCTGAGCTACTTGTCCCCTATCAGCTCTTCACCGCCACCGAGGCGATCGGCTTTGCCTACGGCGTCACCTGGAACATGGTACGGCGCAACATTTTTAATTGGAAAAGCGAACAGATCGGCAACCTGGAAGCCAAAGTCAAAACCTTCTGCGATATTCCCAACCTGTTAGGGCTGCTGAAAAACTACATCGTTTTTGCCGAAAAAGACGAAGACCTTAACAAATACATTCTCAAACAGCACCAAACTACGGCAATCGAAAAAGTACTGGATAGAGCACTCGATCCTCAAAAGACTCGTGGACTCGTTTGGCATACCCAGGGCAGCGGTAAAACCTACACCATGATCAAGTCCGCTGAAATGTTGTTCAAGGCTAACGCAGGCGATAAACCCACGATCTTGCTGATGATCGATCGCAACGAACTCGAAGATCAGATGCTGAAGAACCTGGCAGCCCTGGGGTTAGAAAATGTAGAGCACGCTAATACGATCAAAGCGCTGGAGAAGCTGCTAGAAAACGACTATCGCGGCATCATCGTCTCCACCGTCCAAAAATTCCGAGGCATGAAGCCCGACATCAATCCTCGCTCTAGCATCTACGTTCTGATCGACGAAGCCCACCGCAGCACGGGCGGCGACTTGGGCAACTTCTTAATGGCTGCCGTCAAAAATGCGACCTTCATCGGCTTCACGGGCACCCCGATCGACAGAACCGCCCACGGTAAAGGCACCTTCAAAACCTTCAATATGGACGCAGAGGGTGCCGCCATTGACGAGCCAGGGTATTTGCACAAATACTCCATGCGCGACAGCATTGAAGACCAAACTACGCTGCCCCTCTACTACAATCTTGCCCCCAACCAGCTTCTGGTTCCTGCCGAAGTCCTAGAGCAAGAATTCCTCTCCCTAGCTGAAACTGAAGGCATTTCCGACATCGACGAACTCAACAAAATCCTCGATCGAGCCGTCAACCTCAAGAACTTCCTCAAAGCCGAAAAGCGCATTGAAAAAGTAGCTAAGGCTGTCGTTGAACACTACACCCAAAATGTTGAACCTCTGGGTTATAAAGCCTTTCTTGTCGCAGTCGATCGCGAAGCCTGCACCTACTACAAAGACGCCCTCGACCAGCTCCTACCCCCTGAATATTCCGAGATTGTCTACACGGGCAACCACAACGATAACGAACGCCTCAAACGCTTTCATTTAGACCCCAGACGCGAAAAGCAAATCCGCAAAAGCTTTACTAAACCTGGCGAATTCCCCAAAATTCTGATCGTGACCGAGAAGCTCTTGACAGGTTTCGATGCCCCGATCCTCTATGCTATGTACCTTGACAAGCCCTTGCGCGATCACACCCTGCTCCAGGCGATTATGCGCGTCAATCGCCCCTACGAAAACGAAGCACAGGAAATGGTCAAACCCCACGGCTTTGTACTTGACTACGTGGGCATTTTCAAACGACTGTCGAAAGCTCTTGCCTTTGACAGCAAAGAAATTGAGGCTGTTCTCAAAGATATCAAACTACTGAAAGCCCTCTTCAAGATCAAGATGGAGGAAAAAGCTCCTCCCTATATCCAGTTACTTGAACACAATTTTGACGATCGCGATCTCAATATCCTATTTGAGCACTTCCGCGACCCAGACCGTCGCAAAGCGTTCTTCAAAGAATACAAAGAGATCGAGATGCTCTACGAAATCATCTCCCCCGATGCCTTTCTGCGTCCCTACTTGGACGACTACGCTACCCTTTCATCGATCTATGATGTCGTCCGCCAAGCTTACACCAAGCGCATCAACCTCGATCGCGAATTCCAACGCAAAACTAACGCCCTCGTCCAGGCTCATATCGATAGCACTGATATTCCAAACGTCACAGATTTTATTGAAATCAATGCCCAAACGATCGAAACCATTAGCCAGCAAGACAAAGGCGCAGCTACAAAAGTCATTAACCTGATCAAAAGCATTGAAAAGAAAGCCGACGAAGAGAGCGACGATCCTACCCTGATCTTGCTGTCTGCGCGAGCCAAAGCGATTCAGGAAATCTATGAAGAGCGACAAACCACAACTCAAGCAGCCTTGACTGATCTCTGCCAAGCGATCGAAGAGCACGAACGCCATAAGAAGGAACAAGCTGAGAAAGGGTTTAACGCTCTGACCTACTTTGTCTACCGCACGCTACTTGATGAAAATGTCCCTAACACCGATGAAGTCAGCAAGCAAATCGGGCAGGCATTTATTGACTTCCCAAATTGGCAACGCAGCGAAAAAGATCTCCGTCAAGTTCGCCAGGAAGCCACCTTTGCGATTTTTGCTGAAGAAGACAACGAAGACAAAGTCGCTGATATAGTAGAAAAACTCTTCACCTTACTGGCGAAACTCAACTAGAGCATCTATGACCGTTGCCTCAAAAGGTAAAACCAACTTCAAGCGGCGCGTCCAGGAATGGGCCGAAAAGCTGGATATTCGCGTTGCTTCGATCTCAATTCGTCCCATGAAAAATAAGTGGGCGTCCTGTTCCACCAATGGCCGCCTTAATTTTGACAACGCCTTACTAGACCTCCAGCCCGACCTCCAGGATTACGTCATTGTCCACGAACTTCTCCACTTCCGCGCACCGAATCACGGCAAAGTCTGGAAAGCCCTTATGATGGCTTACCTGGGCGACTACGAACAGCATGAAGCTGCCTTGTCTAAGATCGCCAGCCAGTCGCAATCTTGAATGTATTGACTCTCAGATGGCCACCAATTGCGAAGAGCAAGAACTCGTTTAGGGGCATCAGAATTATGCGCGGCAAAGCGGCGATCGACTGCCGTGAACAGCATTTCTTCAAGAGATAGCAGCAGACTATCACCCTAGCTGAACTTCACATTTACTCAGTCGGAATACTCGGCTAACTTTGTCTGCAAAACTTCCCAGATTTCAATCTGCCGTTCTAGCTCCTGACGACGATCGCCTTCCGCATTTCTCCCTTCATAAACTCCCTGCCCTGCTAACTCGTTTCTAGCAAGGGCAATTTGCTGGTTGAGAACTTTTGGATATCTCATGCCTATCCTCCTCGGTGAACGCCATAGGAGATACCGAAAGCAACCGACGCCCAATTTTATCTACCAGTTCACTCTTAGAGTGAAGCCCTAGCTCTTCAGCCAACTTTTCTAATCCTTGCGCCCCAGTGGGAGTAACTGTCAGATTGAGGCTTTTCTTGAGTTCGTCGTGATAGACGGGTTCTCCCTTCGTCCGCTTTTTCCCCTTCGGCATAGCTGTCCTGAGTTTATGCGCGTCTTCTCGGAATTATCCTATCATCATTACTTTTTCCTCAGTTAACGCGCATGTTCTATAATCTTGAATATTCAGTATACGCGCATTAACTAAATGCCTATGTTATGGGCTTTACGAAAATGTTCGTTGGCTGAATAAATTAAATGCCAGACCCACAGCTTTGGACGGCACTGGGTCTGGCACTCACTCCCATCACATAGGAGCTACTTCAATCGTATGCCAAAGGATCTAATTTCAGATGCGCCAGCGGGCAACTCTAATGAGCTGTGTAGCCTACCTAAATCTTCGCCCACAGAGCTATATCAAAAAGGCTACCAGCAAGCCTTACATGATTTTGCGGTCACTCAACTACTACATCACCTGAAAGATCGCGACGATTCCAATGGGGCATGGGTTGCCTTGGAAGAGCAGGAAGCAGAAACTCTCGCTGCTATCCTCATCCAAGCCTTAACTGCCCATCTCGACGCTCAACTCTTCGTCCGCTATGTAGAAGCGATGCGTCACAGTAAATTTGATGCATCCAACCGTCTCTCTAGCTTGGCATTATCTCAGCCAGCGTTGGACTTACCCTCTAAGTTTCCTGACGTAGAAATGCCTCGTTTTCTGTATGGCGATCGCCTGCGCTGGATTTCCAATGGTCAAGCAACCGATTGGGGAATTGCGATCGGCAGATTCTACAGCTTTGCGCCTCACTGCTGCCGTTGGGCGTGGTGTTACCTGATCTGGCTTGATCCAGATTCTCCTAGCTCAGCTTGGGTCACTGCTGACACTGCTTGGGAAAGCGACCTTGAACTGCTAGAAACGGAGGATGCTCTATGAACCCTCGTCCTCTAACTCAACGAGAACAAGACCTGATCGAACTTTACAGCTATTGCCAGCTTGGGATGACACCCCAGCAGTTCTATGCCAAATGGCAAGTGAATCAGGAGGCGATCGCTGCCATCTGTTCTCGATCGGTCTCCACTGTGCATTGCTGGTTTCGACGAGGCAGCAGCTATCGTCGTCCAGCCACAGCAGATTTGCGGCATTTGGCTCTAATGGATTTTTTGCTGGAACATTTTGAGCAAATTCCTGAACCGCTCAGGGATGTCTTGTGTTTTTCTGACCTGGAAGATAAACGCATTTAGATTCTTAAAAAAGTCAATAGCGCCGCGCTATTTTTTCGCAAGCCACCTACTCGCTAAGGTGGCTTTCATTGTTTGCGTTTGAATCTATCCACACATCCACAGGAGAGAACTATGACCTATCACGATCGCTTACATCCCTGGTGCATTATCCGGCTCCTACCTAAGATGCAACGCTTGGTTGTCTGCCGTTTCCGGCGTCGCAATGATGCTGAAGCGCATCTGCGAACTCTCCGTCAACTTGAGCCAATGATCGAGTGTGAAATCATTTTTGATGTGGCTATTGAACCTCTGGAATCAGCTAGTGAAAGAAAGCCACTTCAATAGTCTGATTAAATTACTTAGAACATTTGCCCTTACTCAAGAGAATTTGGGGTAAAGTCAGGTCAATCTGTCCTGGTAGATTGCAGCCTTCATGACTGATGAACCCCAACATGTCACAAAGATCCTTATCCTAGCGGCAAATCCCAAGGGAACTGCACCGCTACGAATAGATGAGGAAGTGCGTGAAATTGAAGAAGGGCTGCGGCGATCACGTCATCGCGATAGGTTTGTGGTGAAGTACAAATCTGCGGCTCGTCCGAGAGATGTGCAGCGGGCGATGCTAGATGAAAAGCCCCAAGTGGTTCATTTCTGTGGACATGGACAAGGCGAAAAGGGACTGGTACTGGAGGATGAAAGCGGCAAGCCGAAACTTGTCAGCACGGCAGCGTTAGCCAGTTTGTTTGAACTATTTGCTGGACAGGTTGACTGTGTATTGCTAAATGCCTGTTACTCGGAAGTTCAGGCGCAGGCGATTGCCCAACACATTAATTCAGTGATTGGCATGAACCAATCCATTGGTGACAGAGCCGCAATTGAGTTTGCGGTCAGTTTTTATGATGCGCTGGGGGCTGGAGAGAAGGTTGGATTTGCCTTCCGTTTGGGCTGTAATGTGATGCAGTTGCAGGGAATTGCGGAGGATCAAACTCCGATTTTGATTGAAGGCATTAGCAAGGAGCGATCGCGGATTTTCATCAGCTATAAGCGTGGGGTTGAGCCAGATGAACAGGTTGCTTTAGAGATTTTTCGATCGTTGAGCCAAGACCATGACGTGTTCATTGACCAAACGATGCCAGTAGGAACTCGATGGGCAGAGCGAATTGAGACAGAGATTTGCCAGTCGGATTTTTTGATTACGTTGCTGTCGGCAAAGTCAGTGCATAGCGAGATGGTGCGGGCAGAAATTGAGATGGCACATCAGCGCTCTAAATCGCAGGAAAAGCCGATGATTTTGCCAATCCGGATAGGCTATCGCGACCCGTTTGCCTATCCGCTGAGTGAGTATTTGAATGGGATCAACTGGGCGTTTTGGGATAGTCCGGCGGATACCGATCGCCTAGTCGAGGAGTTGCGGCAGGCGATCGCGGGTCAACCACTGTCGATCGGCACTGATGCATCGAAGCGGGAGCTAACGGATGCTGTTGATCTGGTGGAGCAGGGATTCCCGTTTCCTGCGGCTCAGATGGAATCGCCAGAAGGGACAATGGATGCGGAATCGCAGTTTTATGTGGTGCGATCGGGTGATAGTACAGCGCTGACGGCGATTCTGCGTAAGGGGGTGACCATCACGATTAAAGCACCTCGGCAGATGGGCAAGAGTTCTCTGCTAATCAGGATTATCGATGCGGCGATGCGATCTGAGAAACAGGTGGTGTTTCTAGATTTTCAGCTTTTGGATCAGCCGACGTTAGCGGATGCGGATACGTTTTTCCGGCAGTTCTGTCATGAAGTGACGAATCAGTTGGAGTTGGAGAATCGGGTGGAGGAGTATTGGCAGCGGCAGGTCAGCAATGTGCAACGCTGTACGGACTATCTCCAGTACGTGCTGAAACAGTTGCAAACACCACTGCTACTGGCGATGGATGAAGTCGATCGCATGTTTGATACGACATTTGGCTCTGACTTTTTCAGTATGCTGCGGAGCTGGCATAACAAGCGGGCACTGCCGATGGCGAAGGTTTGGAAGAATTTGGATCTGGCCTTGGTGACGGCGACGGAGCCGTATCATCTGATTGCAAATTTGAACCAGTCGCCGTTCAATGTAGGGGAAGTAATTACGCTGGCGGATTTTACGCTGGAGCAGATTGCGGAGTTGAATCGGAAGCATGGCGATTGCTTCACCGATAGCCAAGCACAGCAGCTCATGGACTGGTTGAGTGGGCATCCGTATCTGGTGCGGAAGGCATTGTATTTGGTGGCGAGTGCACAGTTGACCGTGACGGAGTTGTTTGCACGGGCGATCGACGATCGCGGTCCCTTTGGCGATCATCTTCGCTATCATTTGTTTCGGATTAACGATCGCCAGGATCTGATTGCTGGGTTGAGGCAGGTGATTGGGCAGCAGACCTGTGTCGATCAGCGCGTTTTGCGGTTGCTGAGTGCGGCGGGTTTGGTGTACCGAGATAGCCAAGTGGTGTTGCCGCGCTGTCGGCTCTATGCAGAGTATTTTCGGGAGCGGTTGCATGGTTGATGCTTTTGAGGCTAATCCTTCTGGGGCTAATCCTTCTGTCTACACGGTGGGGGGCACGGTTCAGGCAAACGAGCGCGGGCTGTATATTCCGCGAGAGGCGGATGGCGAACTGCTGCGACTCTGTCGGGAATCGACGTTTGCCTATGTGCTGACGCCTCGGCAAATGGGCAAGTCGAGTCTGATGATTCGGACGGCGGAGCAGTTGATTGAAGATGGCAGTCGGGTGGTGATTATTGACCTGACGCAGGTGGGGACGCAGGTGAGTGCGGCAGAGTGGTATCGGGGGGTGCTGGCGCTAGTCGCCGAGCAGCTAGAGTTAACTTCGGGTATTGCAGAGTGGTGGGAAGCGCAGAGTCATCTGGGAGTAACGCAACGGCTGACGCAGTTTTTTCAGCAGGTATAGCGCTACGCACATACGTTAGGACACTCTTTAAAGGCAGCATCAACGCA